>NZ_JAQKGP010000002.1:0-374545 GCF_027956525.1 Agrobacterium sp. ST15.13.013 | reverse complement strand
CGTGATTGCCGCCGTCAGCGACGTCTTGCCATGGTCAACGTGACCGATCGTGCCAATGTTGACGTGCGGCTTCGTCCGCTCAAACTTGCTCTTTGCCATGTGAATTGCTTCCTGTGAACGTGAAGTAGTTTCCCCGGCGCACCGGTTTGGTGTCGCCGTTTAAGGCTTTGTAAGCGAATGCGCAAGACTTAATTGTGAAAGCGTCTTCGCGCGCGCCCAAAGCGTGCCTTGAGGCCCGTATATGGTATCTGATCTGCGACATTCAAACCGTCGCGAGGACGGAGCCAGTGCCGGCCCGGCGGCTCCCTTCTACGGAATAGTCGATCACTAAATAAGATATTTCCATCACAACTTCTTTACCTGCACCGGCATGATGGCTTAAGGACATGTCATCGCCGGGGAGAGACGGGCGACTGGAATCCGTCGCGGGCGCGCCATCCACGCCATAACTCGATCCGTCGCCTCCTTCGCGACCTCTGCACCGCCTCAGGACCATCCCATGGAAATCTTCACAGCCGCCGGCTTCACGGCATTCCTACAGGTTATCGCAATCGACCTCGTGCTGGCGGGCGACAACGCCATCGTCATCGGCCTTGCCGCAGCCGGTCTGCCCGCTCACCTTCGCCGCAAGGCGATCCTGGTCGGCATCATCGCCGCCACGGTTCTTCGCATCGGTTTTGCCGCCGTCACCGTGCAGCTTCTCGCCATTGTCGGCCTGCAATTGTTCGGCGGCCTGCTGCTTGCCTGGGTGTGCTGGAAGATGTGGGTCGAACTGCGTGAGGCCGCAGGTTCCATCGAAGACGAGGTGACGGACGAAGAGGCCGACCTGACCAAGGGTCATAAGACTTTTCTCCAGGCCGCGACCCAGATCGTCATCGCCGATGTTTCCATGTCGCTGGACAATGTCCTTGCCGTCGCCGGCGCTGCGCAGGAACATGTGACGGTGCTTATCATCGGCCTCGTCGTTTCAATTGCGCTCATGGGCCTTGCCGCCAACTTCGTCGCCAAGCTGCTGCACCGCTATCGCTGGATTTCCTATCTCGGCCTAATGGTCATCATCTATGTGGCCCTTAACATGCTGTATCACGGTACGCTCGAGGTTCTGCCCCATCTCCAGACCTATCTGAGTTGAAACAGCTACCAGAAACGCTTCTACAGAAGGCCCGAAAACAAACGTTTCCGGGCCTTTTCCATGACTTGCGCCCATGAAGCCGCCTCACTGTCGCGGGACAGGAAGAATCAATCGAAGCACTTGCTGCAACATCGGGAGAGAACAGGAAAATCGTGAATTTTCGCCGATGGATTCTGGCAATTGAGGTCAGGCACGGGCAAGCCTAGGGAGCTAATCAATAAGTCATAATAATAAAAAGAAAGGTAAAGCTGCCAATGGCTTATGACTGGAGCGGCGGACGTACCCGCCGCCTTCGCAGGGTGAGGCTCGGCGTTGTCGCCAGTTCTCTCATCCTGCTGGCGCTTCTTGCGTCGCTCGTTCTTGGCTGAACGCGCCGCGCGCGCACTTCCACGCTGACCGGCGGCATGGCAAGGTTGTCACAAACCGCCCTGCCGCCGCTCCTTTGCGGAAACGAGCAGACGTTTAGGGTTTTTTGGTCTCGATGCAATGAACCGGCTGCTTCATCTGCGGATCGGCCATCAGATCGTAAAGATCCGCCTCATCACCCTTCGACCACCAGACATACATGCCGCCCTGATATTTCGCTCCCGAGCCGGAAATGACATTTGCGGCAACGGTGACGCCATCCTTCAGCCCCAGCCGAACGAGGCTGATCTCACCGGCATTGAAATAGACGGCCTCCACCTTGTCGGCAGCGCATTGGTAGACGGTCTCAACCTTTTCGACCGTCGTGTCTTTCGGAAGCGGAATCACCAGGTCTTCAGCCATGGCGCCGGTCGCAATCGACGTGGAGAAAGCTGCAAGGCATGTCGCGGCAACGGATTTTTTCATGATGACCCTTTCCTGATTTCACCGAACCATAGGGTCACGCCAGCAAAGCCGAAATGGGGCGGCCGTCTCTCAACACCTCAAATTTTTTGGGAATATCGGCCTCATAGGCGAACCTGGGGCTTTCTCGCCAAACAAGCCTTGCGGCGGTTTCATTCAGGCCGGTAGGCCTGGTAAAAACTATCGAAACAGCCAATAAACCACGCCAAGGATCACCGTCCACATCAACAGCGATATGGCCAGCACGGTGAGATAGTTTCGAAATCGTCTGGTCATCAGCCCACATTGCCAGCGAACCGTCATCGGACAGCCGCAGCCGTTGAATTGCTGGCTGCGGATCGACCCGCAGCATCAGATCTTTCTATCAAGAGACTGAATCGCAAGCCATTCGCAGATTTTACCCGCCCGAAAACGGGGTTGCTCCCAGCCACGGATTTCCCACCGTCAAGAAACGGACTGATCCGCGACAAGTCTTGATCGCGGACAAGATGCGTTATCCGCATCTGCCGGCCAATGGCGGCAGGGAAAAAGGCCCAAGGGAAACGATCGCGACCCAACGACTAACGCGTTATCCGAAGCCGTGTCGGATAACGCGCCAATGCCGGCGGTACTTGGCCAGCCGCCCGCCTGTCTCAGCTCTTCAGGGCCGTGTTGCACAGGCTCCAGTAGCCGCCGCCCTTCTGGATCCATTTCAGATCGCCGAGCGTGCCGTCATTTTTGTTCTTGTGGTAAGAGTCGGCACAGGTTTTCAGGCGTGCCTTTGCGGGCGTCTCGCTTGAATATTTCTTATCGACAGCACGCGGAAAAGCGACGCCCTTCGGGGCCTTTGTCGTCGCTTTTTCGGGCTCTTTTTCTGTCGTGGCCGCGACCTGCTTGTCGTCGGCCGCATCCTCGGCTGCCGCCTCGCTGCCGCAGAACTTGGCGCGATAGTCGTTCCACTTGACGTCCTTGGCAGACCCGTCGGCTTTCGCCGCCTGATATTTCGCGCTGCACTCCTTCATGGTGAGTGCGGCTGCGGGGGAGACAAACGCCGCCGATGTCAGCAGCGCAAAGGATGAGAGAATGACAACCCTGTTAAACATTGAAGGCTCCCGTTTGCATGATTGCCGGGCGACTATCCGACCGGATTTTGCGCTTGTCAACGAGCCGTGCGGCACGGATACAAAGTCCGGTTGAACGGGCATAAAACGCGCTCATCGCGGACAGCGTTTTCCCGATGAAGCCGACGTCGCAGAATCACGTCTTCGTGTGACGTCAAGCCTCCAGCGGAACGAATTTCCTAAGTTTTCGTTAGCATACCGAACGAATAACGAGGATTTATCGATGTTGAGGATGCCGAAGACCATCTCCGCGCTCGCTCTTGGCGTCGCGATATCTGCCGCTGCGGTCGTTCCCGCCAACGCGCTGAGCCTCATACCGCCGGCCTACAAAGTTCAGGCACAGGCTTCAGATGAGCGAGGCTATCCCGCCTCTGCCTTTGCAGCGGGCAAAGGTGAAGAGGCCGTGTCCAACGGCTACGCCTTGTCGCCAGCCGAGATCAACCATATAAAATGGTGTGCGGCGCGTTACACGTCCTATCACCCCACGGATAACAGCTATATGGCGCCTGCCGGGACACGAACGCAATGCCGCTCGCCCTATTGAAAAGACCGAGGCCTGGGCTGGATCTCCAGCCGGGCCGATGCGGGGAAGATAAAATTTACCTTAAATTCTATTGATCTGAACCCTTATCCCCGCAAGCCGTTCATGCAGCTGCCAACGGGGAAAACGCGATGTTATGGAATCTGGAAAAGCTGGAGCAGGAGCGACTTGACCTGATCGAGGTGATTTCCGCCCTGCGCCATGTTGAGCGCCTGTCGCAAACGGACCGGACCTCGGTCTTTGAGGAAATTACGGCCCATATGGGACAGTTGAGCGAGCTGGACGCGGAAAAACTGCGAATCCAGTCTGCTCTTGAGGCATACTGAAGACAATTGAGCATGGCCAAAACCCACAGATGCAGTCAGACCCCATCGCAAAGCGCAGGCGGAACGCCATCCCACAGTTGAAAAGTGTCAACCGTCGAAAAGTGCCCAAAGACGGGCGCATGTTTCCGCCGAAAAAAACAGGGCGACGAAATAAGCGTAAAAGAAGATCGAGTGATGATGGGAAGAGTCGCTGGAGCGGGTAGCGGGAATCGAACCCGCGTATTCAGCTTGGAAGGCTGCTGCTCTACCATTGAGCTATACCCGCGGTGGTGATTTCGATCCGTGCAGAATGGTGGAGGGAGTTGGATTTGAACCAACGTAGGCGTAGCCAACGGATTTACAGTCCGTCCCCTTTAACCACTCGGGCATCCCTCCAGCTTTCTGCTAGGATCGAGCGACCAAGCTCTTCAGATTTCGCTGCGGCGAAGCGCCGTTGCGTCGTCTGTGGCGCGTATATGACGGCCTCGTTCGTTTCTGTCAACACGCCCATTCACGAATTTTCGGGAAAAAATTCAAACCTCTTTACCGCCCTGTGGATTATCGCGGGGGCTGGTGCGCGCCTCGTCCCGGAGATATAAGGCGCCATGAGCAAAGACGATCCCAAGAACAAATCCACCCGCGACACGCACTATGCCAACCTGCGCCGCGCCGTGCGCGACGCCAAGCGCGAGCGCGGCGAAATTCCCACCCCGCAGCAGCCGAAGCGCAAGAACCGCGGCGCGGACGACTGGAAGCCGCCGCAGCTTGCGCCCGACCAGGTGCATCTTTACGGCCTGCATACCGTGCGTGCGGCACTCGCCAATCCCGAACGGCAGATCGTCAAGCTCTCCGTCACCCAGAACGCCTTTGCGCGGCTGGATATCGGCGAGGCGGATGCCCAGCCCTTCCCGGTCGAGATGGTCTCCCCTCAGGATATCGACCGTGTGCTCGGTCCCGAGGCCATCCACCAGGGCGTGATGCTGGAAACCCGGCCGCTGCCGGTCAAGCGTCTCGGCGCGCTGAAGGACAGCCCGCTCATCCTCGTGCTCGATCAGGTCACCGATCCGCACAATGTCGGCGCCATCATGCGCTCGGCGGTCGCCTTCAACGCCGGCGCCGTCATCACCACCATGCGCCACAGCCCGACCGAGTCGGGCGTGCTGGCGAAATCGGCCTCCGGCGCGCTGGAACTCATTCCCTATATC
Organism: Agrobacterium sp. ST15.13.013; assembly: GCF_027956525.1. Classification (NCBI taxonomy): domain Bacteria; kingdom Pseudomonadati; phylum Pseudomonadota; class Alphaproteobacteria; order Hyphomicrobiales; family Rhizobiaceae; genus Agrobacterium; species Agrobacterium sp. ST15.13.013. Next base: position 369,434 of record NZ_JAQKGP010000002.1, on the reverse strand, counting down.
CAGATCACCAATCTGGCCGATGCGCTGGGCGAACTTCACAAGCTCGGCTTCTTCTCCGTCGGCCTGGATTCCGAAGGCCCCGCCCCTATCGAACAGACCTTCAGCGGTGATAAAATCGCGCTGGTGCTGGGCGCCGAGGGCAAGGGCCTGCGCCAGAAAACGCGCGAAACCGTCTCGGCGCTCGCCCGGCTCGATATGCCCGGCGAGATCAAATCGCTCAACGTTTCGAATGCGGCAGCCATCGCCCTTTATGCAACGCAGCAATTTCTGGGCAAAGCGTCGTCCTGACGCTTTCCCTTCCTTGCGAAATCGCAAAGCGCAACGCATGCTGCGCCTTTGTCATTCGCACGGAGCACATCTCAACATGACCGACCAGACCATCAAACCGACCGGCGAGCTGACGCTCAGAACGCTCGCCATGCCGGCCGACGCCAATCCGGCCGGCGATATTTTCGGCGGCTGGGTCATGTCGCAGATGGACTTGGCGAGCGGCATCCGCGCCGCGGAGCGTTCCCGCTGTCGCGTGGTCACAGCGGCGGTCAAGGAAATGGCCTTCGAGTTGCCGGTGAAGATCGGCGATACCCTGTCGATCTATACCGATATCGCCCGCGTTGGCCGCACCTCCATCACGCTGACGGTGGAAGCCTGGGCGCAGCGGTCGCGTTATGACAAGCTGGAAAAAGTCACCGCCGGAACCTTCATCATGGTGGCGATGGACGAGAACGGACAACCCACTCCCATTCCGGCAGCGGAATGATTGGCGGAGCGGCGCTGGGTCCAGCGCCGCTCCGCATGCTCGGCAAGCGCGCCAGCACCCTGCCGTCATTGTGTCGCGGTGACATTTCTCCGCAAATGTGACATTGCGACTGCATGGGATTCATTCGCAGGATCATGCAGGACAAAAGTTCGGCTGGCGCCATCGCCATGCTGGCGGTTTTGCTTTTCCTTTTGCAGGGTCTCGCCAACGGTCTGACCAGCGGCAACATGGCGATGGCCGCGCTCGCAGCAGATGAAATCATCTGCTCCAGCCATATGCCGGAAGGCGGCTCCGGCAAACAGAACCCGGCCGGCAAGATAGCCGACGATTGCTGCGGCACGCTCTGCCGTCTGGCTTCGGCCACGGCCGCCGCTCTTCCGGTTATTCCCATCGAGCGCGCGGACAATATTCTCCCCGCGGTCGAAGTCGCCTTCCTGAACGTCGACGCGGCGTTGCCGCCATCGCCGCCCAATCTGGAATCGCGCCCACGCGCACCTCCCTCCGCTCCGCAGCGCTAGAACACTGTCCGGCCTGCCGGAAAATCAATTCTCTTGCGGAGACATCCATGTCCGTTACGACCTCTTTCGAGGGCGAGCGTGCGCCTGCGCATTCCTCGTCCATAAATCTTTACCGCGCCGTATGGCGCTGGCATTTTTATGCCGGTCTTCTCGTCCTGCCCTTCATGATATCGCTCGCCGTCACCGGTGCGCTTTATCTCTTCCGGGATGAGTTCGATAATCTCATCCATGCGGACCTGAAGCGTGTGGAGGTGGTGCAAAACGCGCCGAAAGCCCTGCCTTCCGAGATCGTGGCCGCAGCGCTTGCGGCCGTTCCCGGCACAGCCGTCAAATATACCACCCCCGCCGATCCGGGCGCGTCGACGGAAATCACCGTCAATACAGCGGATGGAAAGCGGGCCGTCTATGTCAACACCTATACCGGAGAGGTGGCCGGTTCCCTCCCGGATCGCGGCACCGTCATGTGGACGATCCGCTACCTCCACAGCCTGAAATATTTCGGTACCTATGCCCGCTATCTGATCGAAATCGCCGCCGGCTGGTCCATCCTTCTTGTCGCTACCGGCATCTATCTCTGGTGGCCGCGAAAGCAGACCGGCGGTGTCGTGACCGTGCGCGGCACACCGAAAAAACGGGTATTCTGGCGCGATACCCATGCCGTCACCGGCATTTTCGTCGGTTTTTTCATCGTTTTCCTTGCGGTCACCGGCATGCCCTGGTCGGGCGTCTGGGGCGCCAAGGTCAATGAACGGGCGAATGGTAGCAACTTCGGATATCCGGCGGGCATTCGCACCGATGTTCCGATGTCGGGAGACCATCTCGACCACGTCGCGAAGACGAGCTGGTCGCTGGAGCAGGCGAAAATACCGGAATCCACCCATTCCGCCGCAGGCCAGCCAATCGGGATCGACGAGGCGATAGCACGTTTCGACGCGCTCGGCCTTGCCGCCGGTTACGCTGTCGCCCTGCCGGGAAAACCGACGGGCGTCTATAGCGGCTCCGTCTATCCCGACGATCTGGCGCAGCAACGTGTCATCCATCTCGATCAATATAGCGGCAAACCGCTGATCGATATGAGCTACGCCGATTACGGCCCGCTCGGCAAGGCGCTGGAATGGGGCATCAACGTGCATCTGGGCCAGCAATATGGCCTTGCCAACCAGATCGTACTTCTGGCGGCCTGTATCGGCATTGTGCTGCTTGCCGTGTCTGCCGGCGTCATGTGGTGGAAACGCCGTCCGAAAGGGTCACTCGGCGTGCCGCCTTTGCCGCAGGAAAAACGCGTCTTGCGCGGCCTGCTGGCCCTGCTCGCCATCGGCGGCATCCTGTTCCCGCTGGTTGGCGCAAGCCTGTTGATCATGCTTGTTCTGGATCAGATCGTGCAGTCCCGCCAGAAGCAACGCGCAGCCTGAAAAAACACGGCCGGGAGAATATCCCCCGGCCGTGTCGTTTTAAATTGCGGGCGTTTTGGCAGACGTCTGCCCTAGAACATCGTATTGTTGTTTGCAGCCTTTTCCGGCACCGGCTGGATGACGTCCCAATGTTCGGTGATCTTGCCGTCCGTCACCCTGAAGATATCGACGATGGCGGCTCCGCGAGCACCCTCTTTGTCCGTGGAATGGATATGCAGGTAAACCAGATCGCCATCCGTGGCGCTGCGCACGATCCGGGATTTCGCCTGCGGGTTTTCCTTGAAGAAGCCGGTGAAGTAGTCGACGAACGGCTTTTTGCCATCAGGCACCATCGGATTGTGCTGCTTGTAGCTGTCGACGATAACGGCTGCGCCCTTCTCCACCTCGTGCTTGTTGAAGACGGTGTCGTAGAACTCGACCACCAGCTTGCGATTGGCTTCTTCCTGGGCCAGATCGCGCTTGGCGGTTTCCGCCAGAACGGGGGCGGCCATCAGCGCGGGTGCGAGCGCAAGAGCAGCGATGGCGAGACGGCGTGTCACGAAATTCATGGGTAATACCTCTCAATAACCGACGGTGAAACGCTGGCGGGAATGCTGCGGCTTCTCGATTTCATCGGCAAGCGCGATGGCATAGTCCTCGAAAGAAATACGGCTGCCCTGCTCGTTGCTCAGAAGCGTATCCTTGCCGATCCGGAATTTGCCGGTTCTTTCGCCCGGCACGAATTCGGCCGGAGGAGACAGGAAGGTCCAGTCGAGCTGCTTTTCCTGTTTCAGCCGATCCAGGAATTCAGCGCCCTTCGTTGCCTCGGCCTTGTAGGCGGCCGGGAAATCCGGCAGGTCGACCACCCGCTGGCCCGGTGCAATTTCAAGGCTTCCGGCGCCACCGACCACGAGATAACGGGAAACGCCAGAGGCGCGGACGGCCTCGATCAGCGTCGCGGCATCGCTGGCGGTAAAGTGTACCGAACTGATCACGGCATCGTGACCCCTCAGCAGCTCCGAAAGCGCTGCCTGATCGAAGACATCGCCCTTTTTTGCCACCACATTTGGCAGGACGGCGATCTTTTCGGGGTTACGGGCGATCGCCGTGACCTGGTGTCCACGGTCGGAAAGTTCCTTCAGGATACGGGATCCGGCATTGCCGGAAGCGCCGATGAGTGCGATTTTAGCCATGGCTTGTTTCCTCTGCTGTTATCGTCATTAGTCTAAATAATAGACCGTAGAGCAAAGCTATGGTATCGCGAGGTTTGCCGCAAGAAGTCAGGGGCCGGTGATCTGGTCACACGGCGATGACCTTGAAGGTACCAAAAAACGGGCAAGGGGGTAAGGACAATGCCGGATACGCAGACCAGGGAAATCTTCGCTTTCGAACAGCCCTGCCCCATCCGCGACGTGCTGGACCGCATCGGCGATCAATGGAGCCTGCTGGTTCTCGAAGCCCTCCAGGGCGGCGTTCTGCGCTTCAACGAGCTGAACCGGAGGATCGATGATATTTCCAAGCAGATGCTGTCACGCACGCTGAAGCGGCTGGAGGAAGACGGCTTCATTCGCCGCACGCTCTATGCGCAGGTACCGCCGCGCGTGGAATATGAGCTGACCAATCTCGGCCGCTCGTTTCTGGTGCCGATGCAATTGCTGGTGCAATGGGCCGATGAGAACCATGTCCGCATCTGCAAGGCGCGTTTGGAATATTCGGAAAGCGACAATCGCGGCTGAGGCACGTCTCCAGCCGCCACGCAACGCATCCATTCGAATTTCGTTCCGCCGCTTCGTTTCCTTTTTGTACTCATTTTTTCACCGCCTCCCCTTTTCTTTGCGCGTGACTCCCTCCATATTTCGCCGATGGCCAGATCACCGAAAAACACCACCTCCTCGCGTCAAGGCTTCGAGGAAGCTCCGCAATCGTCATTCGAAGGTGCGCCGCTCAGCGGCAGCGTCGCCGATTGGGTGAAGCAGCTTGAGGCTGAAGCCGAGGCCGGCTCGGTGGAAACCCAGCGCGAAATCGCTTCGAAGGCGGGCAAGCACCGCAAGAAGATCGAGATCGAGGCGCGCAAGGAAGCGCAGAACGCCGCGTCGAAGACGGCCAAAAACACCACGGCCTCCAAGACATCTCGCGGCGTATCGATCGGCGCATCGAGCGATCCGAAAACCCGCGCCGCCGCCGGTCTCAATCCGGTCGCCGGCATGGACGTATCGCTGGAGGACGCGGCCAACCTCGCGCCGGGCGCCGTCACCGCAACCGTGGATGCATTGTCGAAGCTGATCGAGAGCGGCAATCCGCTGTTCAAGGACGGCAAGCTGTGGACGCCGCATCGGCCGGCCCGCCCGCCGAAATCCGAAGGCGGCGTCGCCATCCGCATGGCCTCGGACTACCAGCCCGCCGGCGACCAGCCGACCGCCATTGCCGACCTCGTGGAAGGCATCAATTCCGGTGAGCGCAGCCAGGTCCTGCTCGGCGTTACGGGCTCGGGCAAGACCTTCACCATGGCCAAGGTGATCGAGGCCACACAGCGCCCGGCTGTCATCCTTGCCCCCAACAAGACGCTGGCCGCACAGCTCTATTCGGAGTTCAAGAATTTCTTCCCCGACAATGCGGTGGAATATTTCGTCTCCTATTACGATTATTATCAGCCGGAAGCCTATGTGCCGCGCTCCGACACCTTCATCGAGAAGGAATCCTCGATCAACGAACAGATCGACCGGATGCGCCACTCCGCCACCCGCTCGCTGCTGGAGCGCGATGACTGCATCATCGTCGCTTCCGTTTCCTGCATCTACGGTATCGGCTCGGTGGAAACCTACACCGCCATGACCTTCCAGATGCAGGTGGGCGACCGGCTGGACCAGCGCCAGCTTCTGGCCGACCTTGTGGCCCAGCAATACAAGCGCCGCGACATGGATTTCCAGCGCGGCTCCTTCCGCGTGCGCGGCGATACCATCGAAATCTTTCCCGCCCACCTAGAGGATGCCGCATGGCGCATCTCGATGTTTGGCGACGAGATCGATTCCATCACCGAATTCGACCCGCTGACCGGCCAGAAGACCGGCGACCTGCAATCGGTCAAGATTTACGCCAATTCGCACTATGTCACGCCCCGCCCGACGCTGAATGGCGCGATCAAGTCGATCAAGGAAGAGTTGAAGGGCCGCCTCGCCGAGCTTGAGAAAGCCGGACGCCTGCTGGAAGCCCAGCGGCTGGAGCAGCGCACCCGCTACGATATCGAAATGCTGGAAGCCACCGGCTCCTGCGCCGGCATCGAAAACTATTCGCGTTATCTCACCGGCCGCAATCCCGGCGAACCGCCGCCGACTTTGTTCGAATATATCCCTGATAACGCCCTTCTCTTCATCGATGAAAGCCACGTCTCCGTCAGCCAGATCGGCGGCATGTATCGCGGCGACTTCAGGCGCAAGGCGACGCTGGCCGAATACGGCTTCCGCCTGCCCTCCTGCATGGACAACCGCCCGCTGCGCTTCGAGGAATGGGACGCGATGCGCCCGCTCACCGTCGCGGTTTCGGCCACCCCCGGCTCATGGGAGATGGAACAGTCCGGCGGCGTCTTTGCCGAACAGGTCATCCGCCCGACAGGTCTGATCGACCCGCCGGTCGAGGTGCGTTCCGCCCGCAGCCAGGTGGACGATGTTCTCGGCGAAATCCGCGAGACCGCCGCCAAGGGTTACCGCACGCTCTGCACCGTGCTGACCAAACGCATGGCCGAGGATTTGACCGAATATCTACACGAACAGGGCGTCCGCGTCCGCTACATGCACTCTGATATCGACACGCTGGAGCGCATCGAAATCATCCGTGACCTGCGCCTTGGCGCCTTCGACGTGCTTGTCGGTATCAACCTCCTGCGCGAAGGCCTCGATATTCCCGAATGCGGTTTCGTGGCGATCCTCGACGCCGACAAGGAAGGTTTCCTGCGCTCGGAAACCTCGCTCATCCAGACCATTGGCCGTGCTGCCCGTAACGTCGACGGCAAGGTCATCCTTTATGCCGACAACATCACCGGCTCGATGAAGCGGGCGATGGAGGAAACCGCCCGCCGCCGCGAGAAGCAGATGGCCTACAACGCCGAACACGGCATCACGCCGGAATCGGTCAAGGCGAAGATTTCCGATATTCTTGATTCTGTTTATGAGCGCGACCACGTAAGGGCCGATATTTCTGGCGTTTCCGGCAAGGGCTTCGCCGATGGCGGCCATCTGGTCGGCAACAATCTGCAGGCCCATCTCAACGCGCTGGAAAAATCCATGCGCGACGCCGCCGCCGATCTCGACTTCGAAAAAGCCGCCCGCCTGCGCGACGAAATCAAACGCCTCAAGGCCGCCGAACTGGCGACCATGGACGACCCGATGGCGAAGGAAGAGGCCAAATCGCTCGAGGGTGGCGGCAAGTCCCGGAAAAGCGGAACGAGCGCCCGCCACGAGTCGATCTCCCCCCTTGAGGGGGAGATGTCCGGCAGGACAGAGGGGGGTAACGCCGTGAACGAAAGCAGCAACTCCCTCTTCGCCAAACCCTCTCTTGACGAAATGGGCCCTGGCTCGGATGCGGGAAAACCGCTGTTCCGCAGGAACACGCTGGACGAGATGACGGTGGGAAGAACCGAAAAGCCCGTGCGCGGCGCGGTGCCCGACAAGCCCGAAACCGAGGCCGGAAAACGCTTCTCACCGCTTATGGAGGGCCAGCCGGAACGGACCACGGACGATCCAAGACCGCTGGTCCGCGGCAAGATCGGTGCGGGTTCCTATGAGGATGCCGGGGAGCAGAAGCGCAAGAGCCGAACCAAGGGCAAGACGGGCCGGCCGGGGCGGTAAGGTGTATGCGAAGGTTGCAAGGATGCAGTTAACGACGCTGGAAGTGGGAAGGAATATGCATCGACATTACCTTGCCGCATCGTTCCTTCTCCTGTTCGGTAACTCAGCGCTTGCCGGCCAGATCGAAGACGCCACCTTCCACAGCGCGGCCCTGAACGCGCCGCTTCCCGTCAATATCTACCGCCCGGATGGTGTACCGCCCGAAAACGGCTGGCCGGTGCTCTATCTGCTGCACGGCCATGATGGCGACCAGAACAGCTGGCGTGATCTCGGCAATATTGAAAAGACCCTCGACACGCTCATCGCAGCAGGCGCCATTCGCCCGCTGGTGGTCGTCATGCCCGGTGTCAAGAACAGCTGGTACGTCGATTCCGCCGCTGTCGGCGGCCCCGGCGACTACGAAGCCGCGCTGACGGGTAACCTGCGCCACCAGATCGAAAAAACCCTGCCCGTGCGCAAGGATCGTGAAGGCCGCGCCATTGCCGGTCTCTCCATGGGCGGTTTCGGCGCCCTGCATCTGGCCTATGGCCATGAGGACCTCTATGGCGCCGTCGCCAGCCTGTCCGGCGCCATCTGGCAGAACGTCCCCGTCTCCGATCTCGACAAGACGCCCGCCGAATTGAAGCTCATTCAGGACAGCGCCTTTTTCCATCAGGTCGACCGCACCACAATCACCAGCGGCATCGTGCTGCCGTCCACCGGCGACCATTTCTCCGGGGCCTTCGGCACGCCTTTCGATGCGAGGCTCTTTAACGAGAAAAACGTCTTCACCCTCGTCGCCCAGCATGTCGCCGAAAACGAGGATCTGCCCGCCACCTATTTGACCGTCGGCGATGATGACGGCTTCTTCCTCTGGCGCGGCGCCATCGCCCTGCACGAGACGCTGCAGGCTGACAAACGCAAATCCGAGCTGCGGGTGACCGATGGCGATCACGTCTGGTCGGTGTGGAAGGTTTCGATCATCGACGCGCTGAAGTTTGTGGATGGAGAATTGCGATGACGGCTCCAATGCCACATCAATTATAAAATACTACAATCGTTTAATTTTCCGACGAAACTAGTTTCGCATATAGCTTCGCCACTTGATGAACGGTGACGATCGTAACAAAAAACTGCAGCATTGAATAAAACTGAAAAAATAAAATAAAAAATAGAAATAAGTCAAAACCTTTATTTATTAAATCAAAAAAAGAAAAATTACCCAATGAAAAATAGGTAAATATAATAAGTACAGATGAAATCATGTGAATAAAAGAAGTCCATGAAAATACAAATATAAGATCTTCGTATGCAGAAAATCCTGCAATCATCGCCCTACAGAGAATTGCAGAAAATCTCTTCGAGAAAGAAAAGCATATCGCCATAGCCGTGACACAAAATCCTATCACGACTGTATCGTAAGTCAGAAATAACCCAGATATATCATAGAATTTAGTATCAGCGGCAACTGGCAAATATCCGGCGCAAATCCCCAGCGCTCCAATTGCCGCTATCCACGGATGACTCGTGAATAGTATGCGATGGAACCTCGGCGCTACCTCAACTGAAACGTAAGACCAAAGGGAATCAATCAAAATAATGAGCCCACAAGTTCCCTCATCTTTTCACGCAGCCTGAGGACATTCAAGCTTCCATTTTTCTGTTTTTGGACACTAATGTTTCTATGAACCACATGCTGGTTCAAAGGAACGCGTGTTTCCACTTCCTCTCCCTCTTTTGTGCCAACTATCTCTGCATCAACTAAGTAAGGCTGATGATCGTTCGCGACATCTTTAATCACTTCAACAATGCCGGCATTTTTACTCAGCGATTCGCCTCGCCCTGCCCTGACAGAAAGGTCAGCCTTTTCGCCTCCCGATTCTTCAAGCATTTGAGAGATTTTTGTATAGTGATCATCCCATCCGGCGTTGGGTTTAATTAGCGTCAATGAGGCCACGCGAATTCGCTTAAATTTATTAATTTCTCTAATGAAATTTTCTTCTACAATCGGCGAAAAACTGATCCGAAAATCGCTACCGTATTTTCGCTGCAATAATTGTTCAATTACACGTTCCATAATGGGAGCTTTCGGAGCGCTCTTCACGTATTCTATAAGAATACGCCGTTTTGCCGGCACAACCAAAGCATGAGATGCCGAAACTAGAATTTCATGGGCCTCTAGTTCATTTTCATAAGTGGTTCCGGTCTGAGAATCAAAAATTAGAGGTTAAACACCCTCTTCTCCTTCTATGAACGTTAAAAAATAATCGGAATCCAATGGAACAACGTCGGGAATTCCAACAGTCATACTTGAAATCTTGACAAACCTAGCTGTTTTCTCGATGTCATATATCGCTTTAAAAACAGCATCATAATTTCCATCAAATTTCTTTCCATGCGCATGTATAGAATACGCAGATACTTTTCTGTTCGCATATTGCACGACATACCCCCCCCCAAATTCAACCTATTGATGCATTTCTATCTAATGGTTTTCGGAAATACAAGGATGCCTGCGCTTTTCTTCACAGCCCCATGTCTTAACTAATATCCCTTTGGAGCTGGAACCAAATCCGCCACCCATCGTTTCCTCCCCGAACGCAACGTTCAGCATACAAAGGGAAGAAACATCATGAAAATCAATGTCATCGCTCTCGCTGCGGCAGCAGCGCTCTCCTCTTCCGTGGCTTTTGCCCAGACGGCCACGACTGCTCCTGCTGCCGGCGCGGACGCCGCTTTGTCCGGCCCCGGTATTACCATGGGCACCAAGGCCAGCGCCCCGCTGAAGTTCGTCAACGTTCAGAAGACCGACCTTACCGCCTCCCAGCTCGATGGCATGGACATCTATAACGCCCAGAACGAAAACATCGGTGAAATCGAAGATGTCGTCATCGGCGACGGCAAGTCGGTGATCGGCCTTGTGGCCAGTGTCGGCGGCTTCCTCGGCATCGACAAGAGCTATGTGGTGCTCGACCCGGCTTCCGTCGCTGTTCACAACGACAACGGCACCTGGAAGGCCTATGTCGACACCACAAAGGAATCGCTTCAGAACGCTCCGAAGCTCGATTACGACAAGCTGGACGACTGATTACCCCTGCAGTCCGCAAGCTTGTCCCCCCGCGCCCTGTCGCGGGGGTTTTCATATGTGGCGAGTTATCGGAAAACCCGGCGCTCCCCGCCGGACGGCACTTGCCTGACGGCGCGCCTCTCGCCTATCTTCGGCGCGCAAATCACCAAGGATCGTTGCGTGCCCGCCAATAGCCTCTTTTCCTTTGCCATCAGCACCACCATCGCGCTCTGCGCCCTGCCGCTGTCAGCGCAGGCGGCCGACTGGAAACCGGCCGAGCAGATAAAAACCTATGCCATCAGCGGCAATACGGGCGGTGCGCTTTATCAGTCGATCGGCGAGCGCGGTCCGACCGCCGGCGTGCAGGCCATTGCCCACACCACTTTCAAGCTGACATGGCGGCGGGACTATCGTCCGCAGCCGGATGGCGCCTGCGTGCTGGCCACCGCGAGGCCCAATCTCACCATCATCTACACCTGGCCGAAAGCGCCCGCCAATCTGCCGCCCGCCGTCGCCGCCAGCTGGAGGACCTTCATTTCCGGCGTGGAGACCCACGAGCGCGTCCATGGTGACCACATTCTCGACATGGTGAAAAAGATCGAAGCCTTCAGCATCGGGCTGCGGGCGGAGAACGATCCAAAATGCCAGAAGGTGCGCGCCGTTCTGCAACAACGCCTGGGTGAGCTTTCCAACGAGCAGCGCCAGCGCGGCCGCGATTTCGACCGGGACGAGCTTTCTCCCGGCGGGCGGGTGCATCAACTCATCCTCGCCCTCGTCAACGGCCCCTGAACGGTCGTCTATTCGGCCGCCTCGCCTTTCAGCAAGGGCTCGGCCAGCGTCACGCTTTCCAGCTCGTAGGAATAACCTTCAAGCATCGTATAGGCCTGCTCGATTGCCTCGATCTGGATTTCGGCATTGCGGATGGCTTCGGCGATGGACTGGCTGCGGGCGCGCAGCATGGAACTCAGCACATCGGTTTCCGGCTTGCGGCCCAGACGGTCCATATGTTTGCGAACCCGGGTACGATGCCGTTCCAGCTCGAGAATATGGAAACGGCTTTTCAGAATATCGTCGGTCAGCTTGCGGCGCATGGCGGCCACGGGGTCGAAACTGCCGGGTTCGCGCTCATCCAGAATGAATTCATTCACCAGCGTTTCCAGCATCAGCAGGCCCTTGAGGTCCTTGGCGTCGGCAAGCTGCGGATCGTAGCCAGTATCGTCGAATACCTTGCGGCGCACCGGATCCTTCAGCAGCTCATAGGCCGTCTGCAGGCGCGCGAATTGCTCGCCATCGCCACCGCTGTCGGGATGGGCGGCCTTGGCCACCTTGCGGTAGGCCGACTTGATCGCCGCCTCGTCGGCATCGCGCTCCACGCCAAGCAAAACATAGGGATCAATCACAAAAACACCTTCAAACGCAAACTGTTACCCGCACGCCAACACCGCTCCCGTCTGGCACGCGGGCGGATCATAGGCCAATTCCGCCCGGCGCGGCACCCCGCCCCTGCGGTTAAACCGGCAAAGCCCACACAAAGCCTCGCGGCGCGCCGCATCGCAACGGACGGAACAGCCCTTGATGCCGAAATTTGTCCGACCCAAGGCGACTATAATGACAGGCGGGACAAAATTGTGGAAAGCCGTGCAAAACATGCCGCACGGTTTTGCACAGCGCCTGCCGCAACCGGCCGGAAAACACCACCGGGAGAAGCGTAACAGGCGCGTTTTCAGGGGGTTATGGTGGAAAGACGCCAACGGGTGTAAGCTTGGCTTTTGGATTGGGAGGGAGGACGATCCGATGCCGCAAACGATTACCCAGACCGTCACGGACTATGTCCATGCCATGGCCTATGCGGATGAGAGCCTGATGCGCGACGTTTTCGATCCGCGCGCCAGCATCGTCGGAACCTTCGAAGGCGAAATCGAATGGTTGTCCCTGGAAGATTTTGTCGACCAGTTGCGCAAAAGCGAACGCGGCCTGCCCGATCACGATCCCGCTTTTGAAATCATGGGCATCGACAAGGAAGGCGACAGCGCTTCTGTGAAGCTGACGACCCGTTTCGACGGTATGGATTTTTACGAATATCTCTCCCTGCTGGAACGCGACGGCAACTGGTTTATCGTACACAAGCTCTATCACATAAAGCCGTAGGCCTCGTCGAAACCGCCACCCCGCATTGTGCGCTTGCGCATTCTACTTGCAGCCGCGGCTCGCGATCCGGTTATTCTGCCGCTGAATGAACTAGAACAGGTCGCTGTAGATCGCCGTTATCCAGAGGGCGTTAAAGAAGAGCCAGATAACACCGAGCCACATGATTTTGCGGCTGCTATCGGTTCTCATCGCCACGACAGCAATCAGCAGACCGCCGACTATCCTTGCCAGATACCATGGCCCAAGCTGTTCGAAATGCTCCCTGCCCTTGATGTAGGTGTCCACCAGATCGAAGACGAACGAGGTGGCAAACAGGGCAAAGAACGCATGTCGCCTGCGCACGAAAAAACTTTCCCGTTCGGACAATTCCTGAATGTGATCGGGATAAAGCAGCGTCGACATCAAAAAGAAAAGCGACGTGTAGACCAGAACGAAGATATAAATCCAGAAATTCCAGTTGTGGATGAGCCGCAGGGCAAACTCCCACCACCAGAAATGGACAGCTCCAAGAAGAAGGGCAATCGACCATACGATCTGCGCATGCATACGGTCGGTTTTCTGCGGCTCTTGCAGCCTTCTGGAAAGTCCGGACAACACCCTGGTAATGGCCAGACCGAGGATGAGGCTTACCAATATCCGCAAATGACCATATGCATCCATTGAAAGCGCCCGCTGTTGCTCAACTTATCCGCCGAACAATATGCTTAAACCTTCGGGCTTTACAACTCTGGCGGACGCCCCGCCCTTGCCGATCTCGCCTTATAGTGGGAAGGACCGGCCTCCTGAAGCGAAAGTCCCGCGGGACTGGCAGGACGGAAGCCGCAAATTTCAATTTCATCAGGGCTCAACCACCATCAACGACAGACGCAAAGCCCGCCCGTCACGCGGCGCGTTCAAGCAAATAGATTTCAAGATAAAGGGATTGATTTTACTGGTGCCCCCGGCAGGGTTCGAACCCGCGACCCCCTGATTACAAATCAGGTGCTCTACCAACTGAGCTACAAGGGCAAGCCAGTGCCTTGCCAACTATCAGATTCTGACTTGGTGTAAAGCAAAAACTGACGCCATGGCATCGACAGACCGCTTTTCCACACCGTTGCCAGCCGGTCTGTTTGCATGATCGCGATTGTAGCAAAGGGCCCGGAAAATAAGCGAAGTATTTACGCAGCGTCACTAGAATGGCGATGAAACATGACCATTCCAGTGAGAACAACGCATCATATGCGCGCGAGCATACAGAAAATCCAGCTGACAGGCACGATCATCATCGCCGTAAGCTCAATCCTGCTGGCAACCCTTGCCGCGCTGCCCAGCGTCTACAATTATATACGTTATCGCACCAATGCCGCGCAGCTCACCCGCTTTGAAACCGCTCTCCAGTCCGCATGGCTGGTATCGGCAGAGCGAGGCCCCGCCAATAATCTGATGGGCGCATCCGTGCCGGATGAGGGGCTGATCGAAGGGCTTGCGACCGCGCGCAAGGCAACGGACGACAAGCTGTCGGAGCTGGAGAAATCTTTCACCGAAGATATCAGAACGCAGCCCGAACTGGCGAAGTCACTTGCTGAAACCCGCCAGGCTCTCAAACAATCGCGAGAACTGGTCGATCAGGTCGCCGCGCTCTCCCCTGACATACGCAACCACGGCGCGATGTCCAACGCGATTTCATCGATGTTCAGGGCGGCGGACAGCGTCAACCTGCTGCGCGGCAGGGCCGCACGCGCCATCATCAAGGCAACGCCCGACGTGGCGATCGACATCGCACTGACGGGTACGGCGGGCGTGATGCGGGACCGGATCGGCCGCCTCGGCTCTTATGTCATCATGAGTCTCAAGGCGAACAGGCAGGAAAAGCTCCGTTATCGCGCCAAGTTCGACACCGAGATGCAGAGCCTGCTGTCGCTGAAAGCATCGCTGACCAATTATACCGCCGCCTATCTGTCGACGCCGCGACTGGACGCGGCATTGCGCGATCTTGAAACCCAATATTTCAGTCAGGCTTTGCTTTACGCGCAGAATACGATCGTGATGGCCGTGCCATCCGCCCAGCCAAGCGCTCTTGAATTCTCCAGAAACTATATTGCAGGCATGCGGTCGTCCGACACGTTGCGCGACCTCATTCTGTCCGAAACGCGCGCACGGATCGAAAGGAAAAAGCACGAGGCCCTGATCTACGGCGGAACGTCGCTCTTTCTCGCCGGCATTGCCGTGCTGGTGCTGTTGCGGCTGACATCGGTTTACAAAACCGCGCTGTTCCGGCCGATGCAATCCGTTCAGGCGCAGATCGCCGCCATCGCCGGCGGTGATCTTTCCGAGGGCAATCATGAGGACAGGGTTGCTCCGGAAGTGAAGAAGATGTTCGAGGAACTGGATTTCCTGCGCGAACAGCTTCGCCAGAAGGGCGAAATGGAAAACCAGCAGCGTGCGCTGGCCGAACAGTTGCGCACCCTTTCCGAAACCGATGCGCTGACGGGCGTTTTTAACCGCCGCGCACTCGAAAAGGCGGTTCGCTCCATATTGACGGGCGAGGAGCAATGTCAGTCGCTCGGCGTGATGATTGTCGATATCGACCATTTCAAATCGATCAACGACCGTTACGGCCATGCCATGGGTGACATCGCGCTTCAGAAGACCGCGAGCCTGTTGCGCAGCGCTTTGCGCAAGGATGATATTCTTGCCCGATACGGCGGCGAGGAATTCGTCGTCGTGTTGCAGAATGTCAGCCACGCCACGGCGACGGCGACGGCCGACCGCCTTCGCCGCCTGATCGAATCCCAGACCATCGACGCGCAAAGCGGCCTGTCGCTGACGGCAAGTTTCGGCGTGGTCTGGCAGGAAGCACGCGCGATCAACAGTTGGGACGAGTTGATCGCCATCGCCGACGACCGGCTTTACGAAGCCAAGCGTGCGGGCCGCAACCGGGTCTGGGCAACCTATTTTCCAAAGGTCGCGAACGGCTAGGAGCATCGCCTAGATCAAATCCAGCGTCATGACCACGGGGCAATGATCGGAAGCCTTCGGGCGATCCCAGCCGGTGCGGGGATAACGTTCGACCTCTTGTCCAGGCGGGAATATCGTCCGGAAAGGCTGTCCATTGCGAATGATGTCGGGAACATGTGTAGCGTTCGTCTCCGCCAGACGCGGGGACAGCCAGATATAGTCGAGCTGGCACAGATGCTGTTCCTGCGGCCCGCGCGAATGATAGAGCGTCCAGCGATCCATGACGTCGCGGCGCGTCATCGGATTGACCACGAAACCATCGGCCGTGAAGATATCGAGCGCACTGCGCTCCTCCTCGACCGGCGCGAAGCTGTAGCCGCTGCGCCTGTCGCCGGAAATCACAACGCGCTCCTGATAATCGTTCATATCGCCGCAGATCGCGAAATTCTTGTTGCGGGTATTGCCCACACCCCAGCGGTTTTCGATGATGCGGCGAACGGCCATGGCCTCCGCCTCGCGGATCGGCATGGTGGCGAGCCGCGCATCCACTGCGTCGCGGGCATTGGTCATGGATTTGAAATGCGTGACGTAGAGCGTCAGCGGTTTGCCGCCGATCCGGAGGTCAATTTCCAGGCAATCCCGTTTGAAAATCTTGTCATCGATCTGGTTTGTGGCGGCAAGCGCGGGATTGAAGAGATCGAGATTGCGATAGGTGAGCGCGGCATGGCTCTTGATATCGACCACCTCGATCCTGTCGCCGTCGCGCGTCTCCTCGCGCATGACGACGGCCACATCGATGCCGCGGCCGTCATTGCCCTCAACCAGATATTTCTGCAGGTAGCCATTGCCGACCATACGATAGAGATAACCATATTCGAAGGCCTGCAACGCGGCCATGTTGTCCACTTCCTGCAGGCAAAGGATATCGGCGTCCGCATCGGCGATGGCGAGCGCCGAAAGCTGGCGCGTATCGTCGGTGGAAGCCACCATCCGCGCGCTTTCCAGCGCCTGATAGGTCGCCTCATCCCTGATATCGAAGAGCTGGATCGCCCTGTCGCGCCGCGTCTGGTTGCGAAAACCGGTGAAATCGAAACGGGTGAGAAGATTTTCGATATTGAAGGTGGCGAGCCGAAGCGACATGTTTCGTTCCTGTTGCTGGACGGAAAGCTTAGCCGCTCAAACCCTGCCTCGCCAATAGCCTAAAGCCGCCATGCCGCACGAATTGCAACGGGCAACCGGTCGCCTATGGCCACGGCTTCCCGTGAATAGGCCCGGAGCGCCTGCCCATCCGGCAGATCGAGACGAAGGGCATACCGCTCCCCCTCGTAGAGAACCGAGGTGACGGTGCAATCGATACCCTCGGCATCCCGCAACACATCCTGCGGCCGCACGAGAATATCCGCCAGCGGTAATTGCGCGCCGCTCTCCATCGCGGCCCGAAGCCCGGCCCAGTCGAGATCGCGCGATGCTCCGTCCGGCACCGGCAGGCGGAGGATAGCACCCTGCCCCACCAGCGAGCCGACGAGCCTGCCTTCGGGCCGCGCATAAAGCTCCGCCGGCGGCGCAATCTGCAGCAGCTTGCCCTGCGACATGACGGCGACATCGGTCGCCAGCGCCATGGCTTCCGCCTGATCGTGGGTGACGTAAATCATGGTTGCGCCGGAGCGGGCATGGAATTCCCGAAACGTCTCCTCCATCTCCTGCCTGAGATGCCGGTCGAGATTGGCGAGCGGCTCATCGAGCAGCACCACGTCAGGCTCGGTAACGAGGCAACGGGCAAGCGCCACACGCTGCCGCTGGCCGCCGGACAATTCGGCGGGACGGCGCTCCGCAAAACTCTCGAGGCGGACAGCGGCCAGCGCCTGGCGCACCTTCTCGCGATATTTCTCGCCCGAAATACCGCGCACCTTCAGGGGATAACCGGCATTGTCGGCAACCGACATATGCGGCCACAGCGCATAGGACTGGAACACCATCGCCATATTGCGACGCTCCGGCGGTACCATGCTGCCGGCATCGGCCAGCACCCGCTCGCCGAGCAGGATGGAACCGTCGGTCGGTTGTTCGAAACCGGCGATCATGCGCAGCACGGTCGTCTTGCCGCAGCCGGAAGGCCCGAGCAGAGCGAGAAAACCGCCTTCCCGCACGGTAAGCGAAACATCGTCGACGGCTGGCTTTGAACCGGCATCGAAACTTTTCGACAGGCGGTTGAGGATCAGTTTCGCCAAGGGACCACTCCTTTCGGCAGATAGCGCCCCAGAATTTCCAGCAGAGCCATGAGGAAAATCACCATGATGACGACGAGCACCGAAAGTGCGGAGGCAAGATCGAAGCTGCCGCTGTCATCGAGATTGTAGATGAGCACGCCGAGCGTCTGCGTGCCGGCGGACCACAGCAGCGCCGACACCGTCAACTCGTTGCAGGCGATCAGGAAAACAAGGATGACCGAAGCGCCCGCCGCAGGCCCGACCAGCGGCAGAATGATATCCTTCAACCGCCGCCAGAAACCGGCGCCGGAGAGCCTTGCTGCCTCTTCCAGCGATGGATCGAATTGCAGGAAGGCGCTGACCATGGGTTTCAGGCTGACGGCGAAGAAGGAGGAGAAATAGGCGAGCAGAATGATCCAGATCGTGCCGTAGAGCGTGATGCCGACAAGCGGGATGGGAGCGGCGAAAAGCAGCACGAAGGAGACGGAAATCACCACCCCCGGCAACGCATAGGGAATATCCACCAGCGCCGAAAGCAGGAACATGAAACGGCTTTTGCCGCGCACCAGGAAATAAGCCGTCAGCACCGTCACCGCAAGGAGACATAAGGATGTCGCCGTCGCCAGAAACAGCGAATTGCGGAACGCCGTGCGGGTCACGCTCTGCCGATAGAGCAACTCCTCATAGGCATGCAGCGTCGCCGTCTTGAGGCTGAGCGGCACGCCATAGGCGGGCGCAAGCGAGCTTGCCACCAACGCCGTCAGCGGCGCCACCAGCATGAAGAACAGCACAAGCCACAGGGCAAGCTCCGCTGGCACCCGCCACAGCCCAAGCCGGAATGTCGCCGCCTTGCCGGAAAGACCGATGATGCGATAGTCCCTGCCCTTCATCGCCCGTTCCTGAAGCGCAAGCCCGGCGACGGAGATGATGGCGATCATGGTGGAGAGAATGGCGATATCGCCGAATGTGCTGGTGCCGAAACTGGCAAAACGGCTGTAAATCAAGGTCGGCAAAGTGAAGATCGAGGCGGGGATGCCAAGGATCGCCGGAATGCCGAAATTGCCGACATTGGAGACGAAGGAGATCGCCGCCCCGGCGATCAATCCCGGCGTCGACAGCGGCAGGATAATATCGAACAGCACCCGGTGCGGCGAAGCGCCGGAGAGCTTGGCAGCCTCGATGCCGTCCTGCGGCAAAGCCAGCAGACCGGCGCGCAGCGACAGATAGACGAGCGGCGCATGCTGCACACCGAGCAGAAGCGCGATGCCCGTAACCGAATAAAGCGGCTGCGGCGAACCCAGTGCCGGCGCAAGGCCGATGGCCTTCAACAGCGTGCTCGACGGGCCGGTCATGCCGATCCACGACAGCGCCGTCACCTGCGGCGGGATCATCATCGGCAGCATGAACAGGAAACTTAAGATCGACTTGCCGCGGATGTCGCAGAGCGTCAGCGCAAGCGCAAAGGCGCCGCCGATGGCGAGCGAAATCAGCATGCCGAAAAACGAGGTGGAGAGCGTATTCAGCGACGCGCCCCAAAGAGCGGGATCGGCCAGAAGCCGCCATATATCACCATTCAGCGACGAGATAACGCCGGTATAGGCGAGCCGCCCGAGCGGCAGGGCGCTCAGCGCGAAAACGACACTCACTACAAAAGGAAACAGCCAGCGCGGCTGGCTGCTTCCATAGGCATTGGAACGGGTCATTCCGCTATATCAGCCCTTGGAGCCGAAAATGTCGGAGAAAGTCTTCAGGTCCTGTTCGGAGTTCTTCAGCGCGTCAGCGGCGTTGAGCGGCAGAACCTTGATCTTGTCGCGAGCCGGAAAGCCTTCCGGCATGCCGGCATCGGCGCGCACCGGGATGTAGCCGAGCTTGACGAAGCCCTGCTGGCCCTTTTCGGACAGCACGTAATCAACGAATTTCTTGGCCGCTTCCTCGTGCTTGGTGCCCTTGATGATCGCGACCGGCTCGGTGACAGCCGAAACGCCCTCTTCCGGGAAGACGAACTCGACCGGCGCGCCCTTGGCCTTTTCGCGGATCGGCATGTAATCGACCACCACGCCATAAGCCTTTTCGCCTGACGCAACGGACTTCAGAACCGCGCCATTGCCGCCGCCGGCGATGGCTTCATTGGCCTTAAGCTGCTTGTAATAATCCCAGCCGAGACCGTTTGCGGCGGCAAGCGTCTGCGCATGGATCAGCGCCGCACCCGAGGTGAGCGGGCTTGGCATGGTGACGAGACCCTTGGCTTCCGCCTTGGCCAGATCCTTCCAGCTCGTCGGTTTCATCGCGGCGGCGGTGTTGTACATGATGCCGGTCGTAATGAGCTTGGTGGAATAATAGAAGCCGTCCGCATCGTACAGCGAAGCATCGATATTCTTGGCTTCGGGAGACTTGTGGGCCAGAAGCTGGCCGGCCTGCTTCATGCGCTCCAGCGTCACGGTGTCGGCGATCAGAAGCACGTCGGCAACCGGATTGCCGGCATTGATCTCGGCCATCAGCTTGGCCATGATCTTCGGCGTTCCGTCACGCACCCATTCGACGTCGAGACCGGGGTTGGCAGCCTTGAAACCATCAACGGTCGCCTGCGCGTCCTCGTTGGGCTGGCTGGTGTAGAGCACCAGATCGGCGGCATTGGCGGCGGTGGCGATGAAGCCGAGCGATACGATGGCGGTGAAAGCGGAAAGCAGCGTTTTCATGGGTCCAGTCCCTGTTGTTTCGTGGGACCGCTAAAACATGATTGCATAACATGTATGTGACAGGCAGGATTTTTGGGGTGTGATCTCTTGGGGCCGTCAGGATTGAGAGTAACATTGCCCCTCAACACTCGCGGTTTACCCCCCTCTGCCCTGCCGGGCATCTCCCCCTCAAGGGGGGAGATCGATCTGTGGCTAGGCCTCGCCCATCTCGACGCTTGAGAGGCGAGTAACGGTAGAGCGTCTTGCTGATCTCCCCCCTTGAGGGGGAGATGCCCGGCAGGGCAGAGGGGGGTAAGCCACACCCTCCACCTTTCAAGGCCTCATCGCCAGCCCCCTCAAATTGCCGCAAGCACCTCACCCGTCTCCGCCTGAGCCGTCGCGATCAACCGCCCGAGCCGCTTCATGCCTTCCTCGATCATCGCCTCATTGGCGCAGGAGAAGCTGATGCGAAGCGTGTTCGTGCCGGAGCCATCCGCAAAGAAGGCGCGACCGGGAACGAAGGCGACCTTTTCCGTGGCAATGGATTTGGCCAGCAGCGCCGCGCCATCCATGCCCTCAGGCAACGTCACCCAGATAAACATGCCGCCTTCCGGCTTGGTCCAGCTGGTCGTCTTCGGCATGTACTTCTCGAGTGCCGCCAGCATCGCATCACGCCGTGCGCTGTAAGCAGCCTTGATCTTAGCGACCTGCTTGTCGAAGCCGCGCGAGGCGACGCGTTCGATGGCGATCTGGTTGATGGTCGAGGAATGCAGGTCGGCGGCCTGCTTCATCAGCACCAGCTTGCGGATGACAGGCGCGGAAGCGACGATGTAACCGACGCGAAGGCCAGGCGCCAACGTCTTCGAAAAGCTGCCGCAATAGATGGTGCGGGTGTTCTCGATGCCGCCAGAGCGGGCGATATCAAGCGCCATGATCGGCGGAACAGCCTCGCCATCGTAACGCAGCGACTGATAGGCGGCGTCTTCGATGACGGCGATATCCAACTCGTCAGCCAGTGCCAGAACCTTTTCGCGGCCCGCGAGATCGACGGTTTCGCCGGTCGGATTGGAGAAATCGGCCGAGAGATAGGCGAATTTCACCGCGCCGCCGAGCTTGGCCGCCGTTTCGCGGTAAGCCTCAGGCGTACGGTTACCGCCGGGGTTCAGCTGGTCGTAATTAGGCTCATAGGCGTTGAAGGCGGAAAGCGCGCCGAGATAGGTCGGCCAGGTCACCAGCGCCGTATCCTTCGGCGACAGGAACAGCTTGCCGAGATAATCGAGACCCTGCTGCGAACCGGAAACGATAAAGACGTTGTCAGCGGTGCATTCGATGCCGATCTTGTCCATCTCGCCCGCCAGCCACTCGCGCAGCGGCTTGTAACCCTCGCTTACCGAATATTGCAGCGCCGAGTTGACCTGCGAACCGGAAAAAATTTCCGCGTAAGCCTGCTGAAACTCCTCTGCGGGGAAAAGGGCCGGGTCCGGAATGCCGCCGGCAAAGGAGATGATATCAGGCTGTTCGAGCAGCTTCAGCAGCTCGCGGATTTCAGACGCTTTCATGCGCGAAGAGCGCGTGGCGAAAATTTGTTCCCAATCAAGCATGGGTACGTTTCCTCTTGTGTCGTTTTTATGCGTGCATCTTTACAGAAATGTCGATATGTCAGCAATACTGACTTATCAGTTTTTCGAATTATTTCTGCCTCCCTGCACATTGCCCGCAACCGACCTGCATCGACGCCCAGATTTGCGGACAAAGCCAAATACACCCTTGCGCAAAGCTTCACAATCACACCTTTGCGATTGACGCGGCATGGTTTTCCGGTTGGATTGCGCGCGCGCCGCAACCCGGCGAGAGCATCATGGGAGTTTAACGACATGCTGAAAAATATCGACCCGGCGCTGAACGCCGATGTTCTGCACGCGCTGCGCGCCATGGGCCATGGCGATACGCTGGTGATCTCGGACACTAATTTCCCTTCCGATTCGGTGGCCCGCCAGACCACCGTCGGCAAGGTGCTGCATATCGACAACGTCTCGGCCGCCCGCGCCATGAAGGCTATCCTGTCCGTTCTACCGCTCGACACGCCGCTGCAGCCCTCGGTCGGCCGCATGGAAGTGATGGGCGCGCCCGATCAGCTGGAACCGGTACAGGCCGAAGTGCAGAAGGAAATCGACGCGGCGGAAGGAAAACCCGCCCCCATGTACGGAATCGAACGTTTTGCCTTCTACGAAAAAGCCAAGCAGGCCTATTGCGTCATCACCACTGGCGAGACCCGGTTCTATGGCTGCTTCCTGCTGACGAAGGGTGTCATCCCGCCGGCAAAATAAGCCGGAGGCAGGAAATTTCGCTAGCCGCCGACCTTCATGACAATTTCAAGTTGTTGTGGCAAAAACTTCCACTAGGCTTGAAAACCCAACCGGAGGTGTGCGGATCATGACCCAATATGTCCTGGCGTTCTGGAATGTCGAAAACCTGTTTGCGCCGGAGGGTTATCCGGCGCGCGAGCCGTGGATTGCGGAGCGGCTGAAGAACGATCTGAAAGGCTGGACCGAGGATCTGTTCAAGACCAAGGTCAAACAGCTCGGCATCATCATCCGGCAGATCGGCGGTGCCGGGCCAGATCTGCTCGGCGTCTGCGAGGTCGAGAACCGTTTCGTCCTGGAGACGCTGGCAGAACATCTGAACGATCTCATGCCTGAGCGCGCCTATCGCGTCGTGCACGCCGATTCCAGCAAGGACCAGCGCGGCATCGACA
This sequence comes from Agrobacterium sp. ST15.13.013, assembly GCF_027956525.1. Classification (NCBI taxonomy): domain Bacteria; kingdom Pseudomonadati; phylum Pseudomonadota; class Alphaproteobacteria; order Hyphomicrobiales; family Rhizobiaceae; genus Agrobacterium; species Agrobacterium sp. ST15.13.013. The sequence goes on along the minus strand of NZ_JAQKGP010000002.1, from coordinate 346,156 downwards.
CCGCCTTCATCTATGACAGCAAAAAGCTGCTGATCAACGAAAACGAGATTTTCAGCCATTTCGTGATGCGCCGCACCGGCACGCGCGACATTACCCAATGCACCTTCATCACCAAGGGCGGACGCCAGCTCATTGCGCTTTCCAATCACTGGCCGTCGCGCTCGGGTGGCGCGGTCGAAAGCGCCGGTTTTCGAATGACCGCCGGCGAAACGCTCGGCTACTGGCATCAGCGTATTCGCGAGGAAAAAGGAAACGACATCGCCGTTATCGCTTTCGGCGACTTCAACGACGACCCGTCCGATGCCTCGCTGCGCTATCACGCCAATTCCACCCGCGAGCGCGACGATGTCGAAAATTCGCAATCGGCCATGTTCTACAATCTTGCCTGGAATTATTTGCGCCAGCCCGTGGTGGATTCAGTCGGCACGGCAAGGACGATCTATGGCACGCTCTATTTCAATGGCGACGCCAATATCTTCGACCAGATCCTCGTTTCCCGATCACTTCTGAGCGGCAGCAGCGGCTTCAGCGTGCGTGAGGAAACCGCGAAAGTCGAAGCCATCGCCGCCATGGTCAGCCATAGCAAGAACGAGGGGCCTATCCGCTTCGGCCTGTCGAAGGGCGATGCGGTCAAAAACGTCAATCTCGGCGGATTTTCCGATCACTTTCCCGTTTCCGTTATCGTCGAGGAAGACGACGCCATCATGTGAGAGCACATCGAAAACAAAAGGCCGGAGCTTTCGCCCCGGCCTCCAAAGTTTCCACCAAGCGATGGAGCTTAGTTGACGGCCTTGTCCACCAGCTTGTTCTTGCCGATCCAGGGCATCATGCCGCGCAGCTTTGCGCCGACTTCTTCGATCTGGTGAACGTCGTTCATGCGGCGGATACCCTTGAAGCGGGCCGCACCCGAGCGGTATTCCTGCATCCAGTCCGAGGTGAACTTGCCGGTCTGGATGTCGTGCAGAACGCGCTTCATTTCAGCCTTGGTTTCAGCGGTGATGATGCGCGGACCGGTGACGTATTCGCCCCACTCGGCCGTGTTGGAGATCGAGTAGTTCATGTTGGCGATGCCGCCTTCATAGATCAGGTCAACGATCAGCTTCACTTCGTGCAGGCACTCGAAATAAGCCATTTCCGGTGCGTAACCGGCTTCGACCAGGGTTTCGAAACCGGCGCGGATGAGCTCTACGAGACCGCCGCACAGAACAACCTGTTCGCCGAAGAGGTCGGTTTCGCACTCTTCCTTGAAGTTGGTTTCGATGATGCCCGAACGGCCACCGCCAACGCCGCAGGCATAGGAGAGAGCGAGTTCAAGCGCATTGCCCGAAGCGTTCTGGTGAACGGCAACGAGGCAGGGAACGCCGCCGCCCTTCTGGTATTCGCCGCGAACCGTGTGGCCGGGGCCCTTCGGTGCGATCATGACGACGTCGAGCGATGCCTTCGGCTCGATGAGGCCAAAGTGAACGTTAAGGCCGTGTGCGAAAGCAATCGCCGCGCCATCACGGATGTTGCCGGCAATGTCGGCCTTGTAGATGTCGGCCTGCAATTCGTCAGGCGTCGCCATCATCAGGAGGTCGCCCCACTTGGCGGCTTCGGCAACGGTCATGACCTTGAAGCCGTCGGCTTCGGCCTTCTTGACGGTCGGCGAACCGGCCTTCAGAGCGATGACGACGTTCTTGGCACCGGAATCCTTGAGGTTCAGCGCATGTGCACGGCCCTGGGAGCCGTAACCGACGATGACGACATTCTTGGACTTGATGAGATTGAGATCGGCATCACGATCATAATAAACGCGCATTTGATGGTCCTTCCCTAATGCTTGTCTCTATTGTCTGAACCGGAACCTCAGGCGAGTTTGCCGCTGAGTTCCGAATGTACCTTTTCCGTCCCGTAAAGCGTCAGAAAGGCGACGACCGCCTTTTTTGCCCGGGCGGAAAAATCCTTGTCCGGCGCCTCGCCCAGAAGCATGCGCACATGCAGATCCGAGACGATGAGGCCGTAAAAACTGCGATATGCCTCCTCGGCATCATCAAAACGCAGATAGCCGGAACGGCGACCCGCTTCGATCAGTCCACGCGCCCGCCGGTCGATCTGGCGACGGCCGCGTTCGAGCAGCAGATCGCCGAGCTTGGAGCCGTCACGGCTCGCCTGGCCAACGGCGAGGCGGTTCAGCGCCAGCGACACGTCGCCCGCCAGAACGTCGAGCAGATCATGCGCGAATACCTCGAGGTGATCGGCAAGCTGCGGCGCGGAGACGCGGTCGCCCGCCTTCTCGAAGGTACGAACCTTGCTCTGCTGGAAGGTGATCATCGCTGCCAGCAGGCCATCGCGATCGCCGAACCACTTGTAGAGGCTTTCCTTGGAACAGTTGGCCGCACGCGCCAGCCCGGATGTGGTGAGCGCTTTCTCGCCGCCCTCGACCAATAGACGCAATGCCTGGTCCAGAACGGCGTTCTGGCGCGGCGAAAATTCCTGCGCTGTGATCGGGTCGGAAGCCAAGTCTTTTCATCTCCGGAGGCTAGATTGATGTACCGTACGGTACGGTTCGAGCGCCATTTAAGCGGAGGCAGCGTTGGGGTCAAGCGGATTCTTCAGGGGAGGACGAGAATTGACGCGATGCGGCGGAGTGTGAAAGGGAGCTTGCGGGGAACTTCAGGGGGTTATACGTTGGCTAGCAGATAGACGGCGCGTGGAGCTTTACCCCCCTCTGCCCTGCCGGGCATCTCCCCCTCAAGGGGGGAGATCGGCAAGGGTCCCTTTTGTCGCTTCATTCCCAAGCTTCGAGATGGGCGAGACCTTGCCGCAGATCGATCTCCCCCCTTGAGGGGGAGATGCCCGGCAGGGCAGAGGGGGGGTAACGCCGCGCGCCGTAGGCAATGGAAAACCTTCCCAAAGAACCAATCTACCCGGCCGCGCTGATCTCCCGCGATGCATCAATATCCCGCGACGGCGACAATCCGTAGAAACGGCTATATTCACGACTGAACTGCGAAGGGCTCTGGTAGCCGACGCGATGGCCGGCGGTGCCGGCATCCAGCCGCTCCAGCAGCATCAGCCGCCGCGCCTCATGCAGGCGAAGCTGCTTCTGATACTGAACCGGCGTCATGGCCGTGATCGTCTTGAAGTGATGGTGGAAGGACGAGACGCTCATGCCGACCTGTTCGGCCAGTTCTTCGATCCGTAACTGGCGCGCGAAATTTTCGCGCAGCCAGGCGATGGCGCGGGCGATGCGATTGCCATGGCTGCCGGACGCGATGATGTTCATCAGCTGCCCGCCGGCCGGTCCGGTCAGGATGCGATAAAGTATCTCCTGTTCGATCAGCGGCGCCATGGCGGCGATGTCGGCCGGACGATCAAGCAAACGCAGGAGCCGTATGGCGGCATCGAGAAGCTCCGGTGTTGCCCTGTTGACGACGATGCCGCGCTGCGCATTCGTCGGCTCCACCGCAGGATCGATCGGTACACGCCGCATGAGATCGACCAGCTTCTCACTATCGACGGCAAGCGAGATGCAGAAATGCGGCACTTCCCTGCTCGCCTCCACCACCCGCCATGCAACGGGCAGATCAAGCGAGGTCAGAAGATAATCCCCCGCGCCGTAGTTGATGGTGTCCGTTCCGAGTTGAACGCTTTTCGACCCCTGGATCACCATGGCGAGACAGGGACGATAGCTGCCGTGGCAGGGAGCGCTCGGCGTCGTGCGACGGCTGATGCCCAGCGATTCTATCGCCGTGCGCACCTCGCCGTCCTCCGTGACGTGCCGCGCGGCGATGGAGGCGATCTCCCGATAGACATTGAACGGCAAGGACATGGGAAAATCCCTTAACTGAAGGAAGAGATATATTGGATGTTGCTTATCTAGAAAGCCACCCGACATCCGCAAAGAGCACACGGGGCATTTTTTGCAGGATCGTGCAAAAAGCTCGGAGGATCGCTCTAACGCCGCCTCACGCTTCCATCGCATATTCCGCCGTCCCCAACCCCTCGATAAGGATATTCAGATGGCCATTGCTAGAGGTTATGCTGCGACCGATGCGTCGAAGCCGCTTACCCCGTTCACCTTCGAACGCCGCGAGCCAAACGATGACGACGTCGTCATCGATATCAAATATGCCGGCATCTGCCACTCGGACATCCACACCGTCCGCAACGAATGGAAGAACGCCGTCTATCCGATCGTTCCCGGCCACGAAATCGCCGGCGTCGTCCGCGCCGTCGGTTCCAAGGTCACGAAGTTCAAGGTCGGCGACCATGTCGGCGTCGGATGTTTCGTCGATTCCTGCGTCGGCTGCGCCACGCGCGATCTCGACAACGAGCAATATATGCCCGGTCTCGTCGGAACCTATAACTCCGTCGATAGAGACGGCAAGACCGCGACCCAGGGCGGCTATTCCGACCATATCGTCGTCCGGGAAGACTACGTACTTTCCATCCCGGAAAACCTTCCGCTGGATGCCTCTGCGCCGCTTCTCTGCGCCGGCATCACGCTCTATTCGCCGCTGCATCACTGGAATGCCGGCCCCGGCAAAAAGGTCGCCATCGTCGGCATGGGTGGTCTTGGCCATATGGGCGTGAAGATCGGTTCGGCTATGGGCGCGGATATCACCGTTCTCTCCCAGTCCCTGTCGAAGAAGGAAGACGGTCTGAAGCTCGGCGCGAAGGAATATTACGCCACCAGCGATGCCTCGACCTTCGAGAAGCTCGCCGGCACCTTCGACCTGATTCTCTGCACCGTTTCCGCCGAAATCGACTGGAACGCCTACCTCAACCTGCTGAAGGTCAACGGCACGATGGTTCTGCTCGGCGTGCCGGAACATGCGATCCCGGTCCACGCATTCTCGGTCATTCCCGGCCGTCGTTCGCTCGCCGGCTCGATGATCGGCTCGATCAAGGAAACCCAGGAAATGCTGGATTTCTGCGGCAAGCACAACATCGTCTCCGAGATCGAAAAGATCGACATCAAGGACGTCAATGAAGCCTATGAACGCGTGCTGAAGAGCGACGTGCGTTACCGCTTCGTCATCGATATGGCCTCGCTCGACGCGTGATGCGCCTAGAGACGACCAAATAAACAATGGCGGGAAGTCATGCTTCCCGCCCTTGTTGTTTTTAGGCGTCAGGCCTCGTCCTTCAGCGTCTCTTTCTGGGTAATCAGCCGCGCACTGTGTTGGCCGCTCAGGTAAATCCACAGCCAGCTCCAGGCCACGGCCAGCCGCGAGCGCGTTCCGATCAGGAAGTAGATGTGGGCAAGCCCCCATATCCACCAGGCCAGCACGCCCTTCAGCTTGAACCGGCCAAAATCGATCACCGCCGCGCGTTTGCCGATGGTGGCGAGATTACCCTGATGGCTGTAGCGGAAGGGCGATGGCGACGGCTTGCCCTCCAGCCGCGCCTCGATGACCTTTGCCACATAGGCGCCCTGCTGCTTTGCCGCGGGCGCGATGCCCGGCACCGGCTTGCCGTTTTCCTGATTGACGGCGGCGGTATCGCCGATGACGAAGATATCGGCATCGTCTTCGAGATGAAGCTGCGGCCCGACCATGACACGCCCTGCCCTGTCGCCGGCGGCATTCAGCCACTTGGCGGCCGGAGATGCCTGCACACCGGCGGCCCAGACGACGGTGCGGCACGGATAATAGGTCTCGCCCACCGTCACGCCCTCATCCGTGCAGGCCGTCACCGGCGTGCCGAGCAGAACCTCGACGCCGAGCTTCTCAAGCGCTTGCCTCGCATAGGTCGAAAGATCCTCCGTAAAGACCGGCAGAACGCGCGGTCCCGCCTCCACAAGCAGAACACGGGCCTTTGTCGTATCGACATTGCGGAATTCCGCCGGCAGCGCCCTGTGGGCGAGTTCGGCGATCATGCCCGCCATTTCCACGCCGGTCGGGCCGGCCCCGATGATGACGAAGGTCAGAAGCGCCTGCCGCTCCTCTTCACTGGTGGCAAGTTCGGCCCTTTCGAAGGCCAGAAGCAGTCGGCGGCGGATCGTGGTTGCGTCTTCCAGCGTCTTGAGGCCGGGGGCCGAACGTTCCCACTCGTCACGGCCGAAATAGGCGTGACGTGCGCCGGTGGCCAACACCAGCGTATCGAAGCCGATTACCTGGCCGGAATTCAATTGCACGGTCCGCGCCGCCCGGTCCACGCCGGTCACCTCCGCAAGCAGGGTCGTCACCTCCTTGCGGTCGCGGTAAAGATGGCGGATCGGCCAGGCGATTTCCGATGTCGCCAGCGCCGTCGTCGCAACCTGATACAGCAGGGGCTGGAACAGGTGGTGATTGCGACGGTCGATCAATGTGATGCGGACAGGGAGCCCCTCCAGCCCGTGCACCAGTTGTAAACCGCCGAAGCCTCCACCCACGACGACAACATGATGTTCTTGCATATGTCTCTGCCTTCCAAAATCTGCGCACGGAGCATGCGCAAGGCAAAGCATAGGCGAAAAAATTGACTTTGGTTATGAATTAGGCTGACCGCAGGCCTGACAAAAACGCCGGACAGTTTCAGCCATGCCATATTCCATGGCATCTGCCGTCAGCCCGTGGCCGATGGAAACCTCGGCGAGATAAGGGATACGTTCCATCAGCTTGGGCAGGTTTGCCACGGTGAGGTCATGGCCGGCATTGACAGCAAGTCCGAGCGCTCTGGCATGATCCGCCGTCTGCCCGAGTTTTTCAAGAAGCGCATCGCCCTTTTGCGGATCGTCAAAGCAGCCGCCATATGGGCCGGTGTAAAGTTCGATACGCGCCGCCCCCGTCTCGGCCGCCAGTTCCACCGGCTCGCGCTCACCATCGCCATCGGCAAAAAGCGAGACGCGCATGCCGCCGGACTTCAGGCGTCCCACCACGTCTTTCAGGAAAACGCCGTGCTTGCGGAAATCCCAGCCGTGGTCGGACGTCGCCTGCGACGGGTCGTCAGGCACAAGCGTCACCTGTTCCGGCTGGGTTTCCTCGCAAAGAACGAGAAAATCCTCGTTGGGATACCCTTCGATGTTGAATTCGGCGCCGGGGAAGCGATCATCGATCAGCGCCCGCAGCACCGGCAGGTCCGAAAAGCGGATATGGCGCTGGTCGGGCCGCGGGTGTACAGTCAGCCCGCTTGCCCCCGCCGAGAGCGCAATCTGCCCGAAATGCGCGACGTCAGGCCAGGGAAGATCGCGGCGGTTGCGTAACATCGCAATTGCATTCAGATTAACAGAAAGTTTTGCGGGCATGGCATCGAGGCTCCGGTTCGGAATTGACATCCTGTTTCACGCAGGTTGAGGCCGATCGCAAGGAGGCCGGCAAAATTTTTATTACTGCGGGAACGAAAACAGACAATACACGTTACGGTTCTGATGTAGCGTTTGGCATGAGGTTTTGATCGAAAAACATGCCCGTCTTGGGGGAACAAGTAACGGGCACCTTAAAAAGGCAGGCACGCTGTCAAAGAGCGCGAAGGGGGAGACAATGCAGGATGGCCGGATGCCGTTCGAAAGTCACGGCGACGAGGACAAACCCAATCTAAGGATCAGCAGCTTTCTACCGGATATAAGCCTGCCCTCCTCCCTGCCCGCAGAACCCGTGCCCATCGCCGACATGGCCAACATCTTCGGGGTGACCCACCGAACGCTGCATTTTTACGAAGAAAAGGCGCTGCTGACCTCGAAGCGCATCGGCCAGATGCGGGTCTATACCCACCGCAACGTCCAGCGCATGGCCGTCATTAACGTCTGTCGCGAAGTGGGCATATCCGTCGCAGCGATTACCGAAATCATGGAAAAACTCGTCCGTTCGCTCTCGCAGGAAGAGGCCGACGACATATTTCACGCCGCGTTGCGGCAGCGGAAGAGGGAATTGACCGCCGAGCTTTCCACCCTTCAGCGCCAGGCCCAGCAGATCGAGGAACTGCTGGTCGCCGACACGGACGCGGACGGCATGGACGGCGCGGAACGGGCGCCGGCAAAGGACATCGCACTCACCGACACCGAACGAAAATGCCTGGAACTGATGGCGGAGGGCTACGCCCCGGTGAGGCTCGCCCGCGCTCTTGGTCTTTCGGGCAGCGATCTCCATGTTCTCGAGGCGACGATCATCGGCAAGTTCAATGCCAGCAACCGCTTTCAGGCGGTCGCCAAGGCGGTTCTGCTCGGCGTCATCCGCGCCTGATCAACGAACAATCGTCAGGGTCTCCGCCGCGCGCGTGATGGCGGTATAGAGCCACCTTTCGCGCGAGTCCCGGAACGCATAGCTCTCGTCGAAGAGAACCACATTGTTCCACTGCGAACCCTGCGCCTTGTGCACGGTCAGCGCATAGCCGAAATCGAATTCATCATAACGCTTGCGCGTGGACCACGGAATTTCCGTCTCCACATCCTCGAAGGCCGCCTTCAGCAATTTGATCTTGGCAGCACCACGATCCATATCGTCGTCTTCGGGCCGGATCATCAGGTTGATGCCGGGTTTCACCGTCTCGCGCGAAGAGCTCATTACCTGCCATAGCGAGCCGTTGAGCAGCCCCTTGGCGGGATCGTTCCGGAGGCAGACCAGCTTGTCGCCGGATTGCGGATAATCGGCGGTAAAGCCCTTCAGCTCGCGAAGCCGCTGATTGTAGCGACGGCGGGTGCGGTTGGTTCCAACCAGCACCTGATCGGCATCGAGCACCAGCGACTGCGTCACCTCTGACTTGGAGATCACCTGCGCGGAACCATAGTCACCGCGCATGATCTCCCGGCCTTCCCGCACATCCATGGCAAGATGGATGATGGGATTGTCCTTGGCCTGGCGGTGGATTTCCGACAGCAGATAATCCGGCTCCTGTTCGGTAAAGAAGCCGCCGCCCGAAACCGGCGGCAACTGGCCGGGATCGCCGAGCACGAGGATCGGGGTGCCGAAACTCATCAGATCCCTGCCGAGCTGCTCGTCCACCATCGAACATTCGTCGATGATGATCAGCGCCGCCTTGGCGAGCGGGCTCTGGCGGTTGATGGAAAACATCGGTGCAACGGAAGTCTTCCCGGTTTCCTCGTCTTCGACAGTTTCTTCGCCGCGCGGGCGGTAGATCAGCGAATGGATGGTGCGGGCGTTGGTGGCGCCACGCGAACGCAGCACCTGCGCGGCTTTGCCAGTGAAGGCCGCAAACAGCACCTCGCCATCGACATTTTCCGCAAAATGCTTGGCAAGCGTCGTCTTGCCCGTCCCGGCATAACCGAACAGCCGGAAAACCGGCGTCCGGCCTTCCTTCAGCCAGCGGGAAACAGCCTTGAGCGCTTCGTCCTGTTGCGGTGAAAATAACATGCGCCCTCATCGCAGGATTCGAGCCTGATGCGCAACAGAAAAAGAACGAAAGATGAATCGCCGTGTGAGAATGCGGCAATAAAACACGACTGGTTTTTAAACCGCGACGGCTATCATGCCGCGCATGAAGATATTGATTCTCGGTGCAACAGGTTTCATCGGTTCGGAGGTCGTGCGTAGTCTCTACGGCAGAGGCCACGCCGTCACCGGGCTAGCCCGTTCCGTTACACGCGCCACAGACAAATGGCCTTTCGCGACCTGGGTTTCTGCCGATCTCGCCCACATGACGCGGGCATCGAACTGGAACGCGCTGGTCGGGGATCACGACGCCATCGTCAATTGCGCCGGCGCGCTTCAGGACGGCCTATCGGACGATCTGGCGGCAACCCAGGAAAAAGCCATGCTGGCGCTTTACGAGGCGGCGGCGCAGGCGGGCGGCAGGCTGCTGGTCCAGATATCGGCCCGCACGGCTGGCGCCGCGGCCGACCTGCCATTCCTCGCTACCAAACGCCACGCCGATGAGGCGCTCATCGCAAGCGGCTTACCCCACGTCATTCTGCGCCCCGCCCTTGTTGTCGGTCGTAATGCCCATGGCGGTACGGCGCTGGTGCGCGCGCTTGCCGGCTTTCCGCTCGTGCTGCCGCTCGTCAATGGTGCGATGCCGGTTCGAACGGTCGCGGTCGATGATGTGGCGGCAGTAGTTTGCGCGGCCATCGATGGTGAAATCCCGCCAGGCAGCGATCTCGAACTCGCCGCGGAGGAAACGCTGACATTGCAGGACGTGGTCACCACGCATCGGCAATGGCTCGGCCTGCCTCCCGCCCCTGTCGTGAATCTTCCGGCAGCCCTCACACGACCTGTCAGCCTGTTGGCGGATGCCGCAAGTGCCTTCGGCTGGCGCTCGCCGCTGCGTTCAACCGCCATGACGGTCATGTCGGAAGGCATCGTCGCGGAGAGTGAGGCGCAACCGACGATGACATCGCTCAAGACACTGAAGCAGACGCTGACCGCTCACCCTTCCGGTGTGCAGGACCTGTGGTTTGCCAGATCCTATCTCCTGAAACCACTGGTCATCATCTGCCTGTCGTTATTCTGGCTGTTATCCGGCCTCGTGCCGTTGCTGAACATCAATGGAGCAGCGGCGCATTTTCTGCCCTTCATGCCGCAGGTGCCGGCAATCGCCCTTACACTCGCCACCTGCCTCATCGATATCGCCCTCGGCGTCACCGTCCTGTGGCGGCCGCTAGCCAGAAAGGCGCTCGTCGACATGCTGCTGGTCAGCGCCGCCTATCTGACAGGCGGCAGCCTGCTTGAGCCGGGCCTGTGGCTCGATCCGCTCGGTCCCCTCGTCAAGGTCCTGCCTTCCATCGCCCTGACACTCGTTGCCCTCGCCACGCTGGATGAACGCTGATGACGCTTGAGGAACTGCTGCGGCTTGCCCATGTCATCGGCGCAACGGTGCTGTTCGGCACCGGTGCAGGCATCGCCTTTTTTATGGTCATGGCACGGCGGACAGCCAGCCCGGTGCTGATCGCCCATGTCTCAGGCACCGTCGTCATTGCCGATACGATCTTCACCGCCACCGCCGCGATCATCCAGCCGGTGACCGGCTATTTTCTCGCCCGCGTCATCGGCTGGCCGCTCACCGAAGGCTGGATCGCCCTTTCGCTTGGCCTCTACGTCTTCACCGGTATTTTCTGGTTGCCGGTGGTATGGATCCAGATCAGGCTGCGCAATATCGCCCGAGACTGCGCCGCAACGGGACAGGCCCTGCCGGCGCAATGGTTCCGCCTCTACCGCATCTGGTTCGCCTGCGGTTTCCCCGCCTTCTTCGCCGTTCTCGGTATCATCTGGCTGATGCTCACCAAGCCGGATATTCCCCTGTTCGGTTGATGCGGCTCAATGCGCGGCCTGCTTCTCGACAAGCTGCGCCAGTTGCTCCGCAACCGTGTTCCAGCCATCGAAGAACCCCATCTGCGCATGCCTGTCGCGGTCGGCAAGATTGTTGTGCATGGCATAGGCCACATATTCCATGCCATCAGGATGATCGCGAAATGTCATCACGGCGGTGAGGAACGGCTGGGCGGAGGGGCGAAAACCTGCGGTCAACGCATCGGTGAAGATGAGACGCTGCTCATGATCCACCGCCAGAAAACAGCCGCTGACATGCTGGCCAAATTCCTTGCCGTCTTCGCTGTAGCGCGTCTCGAAAGGGCCGCCGGGATGAAGCTCCATACGGTCGACACGGCACTGACCGGGATGCGGCACCCACCATTGTTCGAGGCTGGTTTTGTCCGTCCAGGCATTCCAGACGAGCCGGCGCGGCGCCCTGATGATGCGTGAAATCTTCAGGTCAAGACCGGGATTGAAAGTCTCGGTCATTGCTCATTCTCCCCTTTGCTGGACATCCTGTCCTGTTGCGCCATGACGAATTGTTCGAGCCGGTCGGTGCGGCCTTCCCAGATGGCGCGTTGTTGCGACAACCAGCCATCGAGCATGGAAAACCTCTGTTTCTCCAGCGAGCAGAACCGGACACGCCCCTGCTTGCGCGTCACGATCAGCCCCGCCTCTTCCAGCTGGCGGATATGTTTCATGAAGGACGGCAGGGCCATGTCGAAGGGCTCGGCCAGCGTTCCGACGCTCGCCTCCCCGCCGCCCAGCCTCAGGATCACTGCTCTGCGGGTCGGATCGGCAAGAGATTGGAAGATGTCGTCGAGCGCGCCTGAATAGTTTTCCATAAGGCTAACTATCATATCAAAATAGTTAGCTCAATGGATAAGTTTAAAAATCGCAAAAATTCGTTGCCGCAGGGAATAATCAGTGGGGCTGCGGTGTCTCTTGATGTGCTGGCGGCTTGAGCCCGCCCGAACCAAGGAGGATATACCCATGAAGATCCGCTTTATCGTTCCCGCCCTCGTTCTGGCTTTTGCCGGAACGGCCTATGCCGCCCCTATGGTCGAAACCGTCAAGACCGCCAAGGGCGATGTGCTGGCGGGCGAAAAAGGCATGACGCTCTACACTTTCAAGAACGACAAGAAGGGCGTATCCAATTGTTACGACAAATGCGCCACGAACTGGCCGCCATTTTTCGCAGCCGCCAGCGACAAGGCCGAGGGCGCCTATTCCCTCGTGAAGCGCAAGGACGGCAAAATGCAATGGGCGAAGGATGGCATGCCGCTTTATTACTGGGTCAAGGACATGAAAAAAGGCGACGCCACCGGCGACGGTGTGAACGGTGTATGGGATGCCGCAAAACCCTGACGGCATGAAGGACGAAAAGCGGGGGAGTAATTCCCCCGCAGCGGGCAGCTTCGAAACGGAGATGCTGGCGCTGATACCCATGCTGCGCCGTTATTCCCGCAGCCTTTCCCGTTCCGACGCCGATGGCGAGGACCTCTTGCAGGACTGCGTGGAAAAGGCGCTGGCCAATAAAAGGCAATGGCGTGGAACGGCTTTGAAAACATGGGCTTACACGATAATGACGAATCTTTATCGCAACCGCCACCGCGCAGAGAAACGCCACCCGTCCGAAAGCCTGGACGGCCATGAGAGCATCGCTGGCGCGGAGACGTTCTCCGACACGCTGGAGAACGACCGGCTGCACAGCGCACTCGCCCTTCTTTCGCCGGACATGCGCGCCGTGCTGATGCTGGTGACGGTGGAGGGCTACAGCTATCAGGAGGCGGCAGAGACATTGTCGATCCCGCTCGGCACCGTCATGTCCAGACTGTCCCGCGCCCGCGAAACCCTTCGCCAGCATCTGGCGGCGGATAATATCATACCCCTGCGGAGACCACGATGAAACGGCCGGACGCCATAACCGAAGACGATCTGCACGCCTATGTCGACGGACTTCTTTCCGACGACGATCGCGCGGCTGTCGAGGCCTGGCTGGCTGAAAGACCGGAGGAGCAGGCCCGCGTGGAGGCATGGAAAAAACAGGCCGACATTTTGCGCAATGCCTTCGCCTCCTATGCCGCCGCACATCCGCATGACGCCTCGATGCTCGGCCCGCAAAAGCGGGATCGCACATGGCAGCCGAAACCGGCCCTCCTGCGGACGGCAGCGGCCCTGCTGATCTTCGCTGCGGGCGCTGCAGCCGGCAGGCTGCTGCCCTCCTCGTTTTCGACGCCGCAGGACGTGACCCTGGCATCGCTGACGACGGATATTCCGGCACAGGCGAAATCCGCCTATCTCATCTACGCGAGCGAGGTGCGTCACCCCGTCGAGGTCGGCGCGGGAGAACAGCAACATCTCGCCACATGGCTCGGCAAGCGGCTCGGTTATCCCTTTGCCATCCCCGACCTGTCGAAGATCGGATACGACCTCGTCGGCGGGCGTCTCATCCCCGTCAGCGGCAAGCCGGGCGCGATGCTTATGTATCAGGACAAGACCGGCCGCCGGGTGACCGTGCTGATCGGCCACAACGAGGAAAACCGCACCACCAGCTTCCGCATGGCCAGCGCCGATGGCGTCGAAACCTTCTACTGGATCGACAATGAGCTGGGTTATGCCGTTTCCGCCGAACTGACGCGCGACGAGGTGCAGGCAATCGCCGAGGAATGTTACCGGCAGTTTCCGACGTGACGGTTGTCACTTCAGCATTGGCCAGAGGCTGATGACGAGCAGAATAGCCATGGTGATGTTGAACCATTTAAGCCGAACCGGAACCGACAGCCAGTCGCGCAGCACAGAGCCGAAACCGGCCCAGGTGGAAACACTGGGAAGATTGACGGCCGCAAAGGCAAGACCGACGATCAGGACCGTGAGGAAATATTGGGCCTCGTCCGTATAGGTCGCCATCGCCGTCACCGCCATTACCCAGGCTTTAGGGTTGACCCATTGAAAGACGGCAGCGGCAAGGAAACTCATCGGCTCGGAAGCGGCCGAACCTTCGTTGAGGCTGCGCGACATCGCGATTTTCCACGCAATCCAGACGAGATAGAGCCCGCCCGCGAATTTCAGCCCGGCGTAAAGCACTGGCACCGAATGCAGCAACGCGCCGAGACCGAAGCCGACCCCGATCAGCAGCGACAGAAACCCGGCGCCAATGCCCAGCATATGCGGGATGGTGCGGCGGAAACCGAAATTCACGCCTGACGCAAACAGCATCATATTGTTCGGGCCGGGCGTGATGGAGGTGGTGAAGGCAAACAGCACCAGCGCGATGAAAGTTTCGACAGTCATGACCTCTCCTTGAGCCAAATCCTATCTGCCAGGCCATCGTCAGGCCACCCCGCCGGATCGATGGACGAAGTCAAATTTTTTGATGGATCGATCATGTTGGCCATGGGTTTGAGAAGTCGACACAAGGGACTATTGTCCAATCGACAACCGCTGGAGCAAAACCATGCATGAAGATATTCCTGCCGTCACCCTGCCCTCCGGAAAAGAGGTTCCAGCCCTCGGCCTCGGCACCTGGAACATGGGCGAGACGAGGTCATCGGCAGACGACGAGGTTAAAAGCATCCGCAAGGCGATCGATCTCGGCATGACGCTGATCGACACCGCGGAAATGTATGCGGACGGCCGGTCGGAAGAAGTGGTCGGGACGGCAATCGCCGGCCGCCGCGACGAGGTCTTTCTCGTCACCAAGATCTATCCGTGGAATGCCAGCGCCAGAGGCACTGCGGAAGCCTGCGAGCGCAGCCTCACAAGGCTCGGCACCGATCACATCGACCTCTACCTGCTGCACTGGCGTGGCGAGCATCCGCTTGGCGAAACCGTGGCAGCGTTCGAAAGGCTGAAGAGCGACGGCAAGATCGGCAATTGGGGGGTTTCCAATTTCGACACCGACGATATGGAAGAGCTTTTCGCGGTTCCCGAGGGCAAAAACTGCGCCGCCAATCAGGTGCTCTACAACCTCTCCCGGCGCGGGCCGGAATTTTCCCTTCTGCCCTGGTGCCAGCAGCACGGCGTGCCGCTAATGGCCTATTCCCCCATCGAGCAGGGTCGTATCCTGAAGAACCACGAACTCATCCGCATCGCCAAGGCCTATCAGGCGACGCCTGCGCAATTGGCTCTGGCCTTTCTTTTGGACAGGGACGGTGTCATCGCCATTCCCAAATCCGCCAGCGTGTCCCGTATCACGGAAAATCGCGGCGCCACCGATCTTGAAATAACCGAGGAAGACTGGACCGCCCTCGACGCCGCCTTCCCGCCGCCGACGCGCAAGACGGCGCTGGAAATGCTGTGACGCAACAGGGCGTTAGCAGGCATTTCGGAATCAGGCTCTGAAGCGGTTGAATCGGAATGTGAGAACCGGGAACCGCCAGCTTTCGAAACCGCAATAACGGCGCGGCAAGCCGCGCCGTCGGTCAAATAGTACCCGGGGCTTTATGACGGTATGCGGGGTTCGTATTCCTCTTTCAACGCCAGCCACGTATCCCAGAAAGGTGCCGGTTCCTTTTCCTGAAGACGGGCGGCGAGAATATCGAGATGCACATGCCAGCCGGCGCTGACATCGAGCTTGGTCTTCCTGCCAACCAGCCGGCGATGAGTAAGCGTCAGAAGCACGTCCTTGCCCAGAGCCTGAAGCTCGATTGACACCTCTCCGCCCTCGCCCCAACTGAAGACAAGGCGATGCGGTGGAACGACGGTAATGATGCGGGACGCCATCTTTTCCTCTTCGGAAAAGCCTTCCGGGCGATGGCCCGGCGGGTCGGAAAGCTCATCGTTACGCCAGACGAGTTCGAACGGCGCATCTGGCGCAAGCCGCATTTCACCGGAAGCCAGCCAGCGGCGGCGAAGCTCGCTTTGGGTCAGATAGGCCCAGACCCGCTCGATCGGCCCCGGTAGCAGCCGTTCGATCTTTAAGGTGGTCGGCTCGACGAGACGGCCATAGGTTTCAGGCATTGCAATATCAGCCATTGTCATTTCCTCCATCTGCAGGGATTTTTCCCTGATCTTCCTCCCTGAGCATCTGCTCAAGAATATCGAGGCGGCTGCCCCAGAACTGCCGGTAGAAATCCAGCCATTCATACGCTTCTTCCAGCCGTTCCGGCGCAAGGCGGCAGACATGGATACGCCCCCTCACCTCGCGGCGGATGAGACCCGCATTTTCCAGCGCCTTGATGTGCTTTGAAGCCGCAGCGAGCGATATCTCGAACGGCTGAGCCAACTGGCTCACCGTTCGCTCGCCACGCGAAAGATCACGCAGCATCGTGCGTCGCGTTGCGTCGCCAAGGGCGTGAAAGACAGTGTCGAGATGTGAAGCGGATAATTCAACCATGTTGTTGAATATAGCGTCCCAGCCGATAAAGTCAACCATATGGTTGAATATTGATCCGCGAAGCGAATTCCATAAAAAACCCGCGGCGAACCGCGGGTCAGACTGCTGACAAAGGTTAAATATCTCTCATCCGTCATCCTCGCCCTTGAGGCGAGGATCCACAGCCGTTGAAGGCATGGATCCTCGGGTCAAGCCCGAGGATGACGTCGGTTTAGCGAGAAGCCCGTCGTAAACTTGCGTCGCTCACATCCCCTGCGAACCGCGGTTCATCGCGGCAATACCCGTGCGGCAAATCTCGATCAGGCCGAGCGGCTTGATGATGGCCACGAACTGATCGATCTTCGAAGACTTGCCGGTGATCTCGAAGATGAAATGCTCCACCGTCGCATCCACCACCTTGGCCTGAAACGCATCGGCAAGGCGCAGCGCTTCGGCGCGGACTTCGCCCGTTCCGGCGACCTTGATGAGCGCCACTTCGCGCTCGATCGGCCGCTCCTGCCCGAGTTCGCGGGCGCGAACGGTGAGATCCAGAACCCGGTGCACCGGAACGATGCGTTCCAGCTGCGCCTTGATCTGCTCCAGCACGATGGGCGTGCCGCGCGTGACGATGGTGATGCGCGACAGATGCGCCTCATGTTCCGTTTCCGAAACCGTCAGGCTTTCGATATTGTAGCCGCGGCCTGAAAACAGGCCGATGACCCGGGCGAGGACGCCCGGCTCGTTGCTGACGAGAACCGACAGCGTGTGATTTTCGACGGCGGCCGTTTCCTTCTGGATGAAATAGGCCGAGCCGGTGGGTTGTAGGTGTGCGTTCATGTCCTTTTCCTCTCCCGGCTCAGACTAGCTGACGGCCCTTGGCATCAATGGCGTTGGCAACGGCTTCATCCGTCGCCTCATCCGGCAACAGCATCTCGTTATGGGCTTTACCAGACGGGATCATCGGGAAGCAATTGGCAAGATTGGCGACGCGGCAATCGAAGATGACAGGCTTGTTGACCGCAATCATCTCGGCAATCTTGTCGTCCAGTTCCTTCGGATCGTCGCAATACATGCCAACCGCGCCATAGGCTTCCGCCAGCTTGACGAAGTCAGGCATGGCTTCGGTATAGGAGTTGGACAGGCGGTTGCCGTGCAGCAGCTGCTGCCATTGCCGCACCATGCCCATATACTGGTTGTTGAGAATGAAGATCTTCACCGGCAGACCATACTGGATGGCGCAGGACATTTCCTGAATGCACATCTGGATCGAGGCGTCACCGGCAATGTCGATGACCAATGCTTCGGGATGCGCGACCTGCACGCCGATGGCCGCCGGCAGGCCATAACCCATGGTGCCGAGACCGCCCGAGGTCATCCAGTGATTGGGTTCCTCGAAGCCGAAGAACTGCGCCGCCCACATCTGGTGCTGGCCAACTTCGGTCGTGATGTAGGTGTCGCGACCCTTCGACGCTTCGTAAAGCCGCTGCAAGGCATATTGCGGCATGATGACATCGTTGGAATTCTTATAGGCGAAGGAGTTGCGGGCACGCCAGCGCTCGATCTGTGACCACCACTCTGCGGTCTGCGTCTTCTCCGGCTTCTTCGGCAGAGCACGCCACAGGCGCACCATATCTTCCAGGACATGGCCGACATCGCCGATAACAGGCACATCGACACGAACGGTCTTGTTGATCGAAGACGGATCGATATCGATATGGATCTTCTTGGAATTCGGCGAAAACGCATTGATGCGTCCGGTAATACGGTCGTCGAAACGCGCGCCGATGCAGACCATGACATCGCAATCATGCATCGTCATATTGGCTTCGTAGGAACCGTGCATGCCCAGCATGCCGAGCCAGTTCTTGCCGGACGCCGGATAGGCGCCGAGGCCCATCAGCGTCGACGTGATCGGGAAACCGGTCAGCTCGACCAGTTCGCGCAGCAGGCGGGTTGCCTCCGGACCGGAATTGATGACGCCACCGCCGGTATAGAAAACCGGCTTCTTTGCCTTGGACATCAACTCGATGGCGGCATGGATGGCGTTGAGGTCGCCCTGAACCTTCGGCTTGTAGCTCTTCTGCTGAACGGCGGCGGAAGGCGGCGTATAGGTGCCGGTGGCGAACTGGATGTCCTTCGGAATATCGACAACGACAGGCCCCGGGCGGCCAGTCTGCGCAATGCGGAAAGCCTCATGGATGATGCCGGCCAGCTCGTTGACGTCCTTGACCAGCCAGTTGTGCTTGGTGCAGGGGCGCGTGATGCCGACGGTGTCGCATTCCTGGAACGCGTCCGAGCCTATGAGCGTGGTGGGAACCTGGCCGGACAGGCAGACGAGCGGGATGGAATCCATCAGCGCATCCTGCAGCGGGGTGACCGCATTCGTCGCGCCAGGGCCGGAGGTGACCAGCATGACGCCGACCTTGCCGGTGGAGCGGGCATACCCTTCGGCCGCGTGGCCGGCACCCTGCTCATGACGCACGAGAATGTGCTGAATGTCTTCCTGCTGGAAAATCTCGTCATAAATCGGAAGAACGGCACCGCCGGGATAACCGAAGATGTGCTCGACGCCGTTATCCTTCAGCGCCTGCAGAACGATCTCCGCACCGGTCATGCGATTGCTGTTTTCCGTATTGTCCTTATCCGTCATTGCCTGTTTCCATCCCGCTTTGGCTTTGGATATCGAGGAGCCCGAGGGCCTGTTTGAAGACATAAAAAAAGGCCCCTAGAGGAGCCTCGTTCAGCGCATGGGTGCTTTCGCCGGATGGTTACACCATCCTGCCCATGCGCCGTCCCACCACGATAAGTACGTTAAGATTTTTCATGGGCCGGAGTGTTAGCCACAAACGCCCCAGCCGTCAACGCATATTGCAGGAAAAAATCACCGCCGCCTTCTTTTATTGCCCGAAAGCGGACTTTGGCGAAATTTTCGAACGCGGCCAATACACCTGTTGTTAAGCATAATCTTTTAATCTCGAGAGCGCAGATGCTGCCCGAACCAACGCGATCATCCGCATGTACCGGGAAAAAATGTGAATAACGACACGTCTCATAACGCGTCCCGCACGGACGAAAACGAACGGCGATCCGGCGAGCAGCCGGCAAACCGCATGCTCGGCCGCGTCATCGCCTGCAACGGTGCGCACGCCACAATTGCGGCCGAAACCGAACCGGGCACCACCGATGCGTCGCAGCTCTGGTCTGTCGGCCGCCTGATATCCATCGAAATGGGAACGAGCCGTGTCGCGGCCCTCGTCTTTGCCATGCGCACCGGTGAAGAATACTGGGCGGCGGACAGGCCGAACAGGCTGCTGATCGACGTTGAGCTGGTGGGCGAGGTCTATCGCACCGAGGACGGCAGCGAGCGCTTTTCCACCGGCATCTCCCGTTACCCTTATCTCGGCGCGGTGGCGCATCGCATCCGCACCAGCGATCTTGCCAAGATTTACGACAGCGGCAAGCGTGATGGCTGCGTCATCGGCAGGCTGACTCAGGACGATACGATCAACGCCACCATTAGCATTCCGCAGATGCTCGCCAAACATTTCGCCGTCGTCGGATCGACGGGCGTGGGCAAGACCACCGCCGTTTCGCTGCTTCTGAACAAGGCAATCGAGACCGACCCGAAACTACGCGTCCTCATTCTCGATCCGCATAATGAATTCGCGGCCGCTTTTCCCGATCATGCCGTCGTCATCGATACCGACACGCTGGACCTTCCCTTCTGGCTGATGCGCCTTGAAGAATTTGCGGAAGTGATTTTCCGCGGACGTAAACCTATGCCGGAAGAAATGGATGTCCTTCGCGACCTCGTTCCGGAAGCGAAAAAAGCGTTTCGCGGCACCGAGGGTTCCGCCGTGCGCCGCACATCTGACAAGAGCGCGATCACACCGGATACGCCGGTGCCCTACCGCATCGCCGATCTTCTCGCCCTCATCGACGAGCGTATCGGTCGACTGGAAGGGCGCAGCGAAAAACCCGCGCTGCGCTCTCTGAAAGGCCGTATCCTCTCGGCCATCAACGACACACGCTATAATTTCATGTTCTCCAGCAATACGATCAGCGACACCATTCTGGAGACGGTGGCGCATATTTTCCGTATTCCCGGGGAAGGCAAGCCGATTTCAGTATTCCAGCTTTCCGGCATCCCCTCCGAAGTGGTGAATTCGGTGGTCTCCGTCCTCTGCCGCATGTCCTTCGAACTGGCGGTGCTGGCGCGCGGCTCGCTGCATATGCTTGTCGTCTGCGAGGAAGCGCACCGTTATGTGCCCGCCGACCCCGAGCGCGGCTTTTTCCCTACCCGGCAATCCATCGCCCAGATCGCCAAGGAAGGCCGCAAATACGGCATTTCGCTCGGCGTCATCAGCCAGCGGCCAAGCGAGCTGGACCAGACCATCCTGTCGCAATGCTCGACCGTGTTCGCCATGCGGCTGTCGAACGAGATCGACCAGAAGATCATTCTCTCCGCCGTGCCGAACGCCTCGACCTCGACCACGAGCTTTCTCTCTTCCATCGGCAATGGCGAAGCCATCGCCTTCGGCGAGGCCGTGAATGTGCCGATGCGCATGCGTTTCGACCGCGTGGCCACCGCGAAATTGCCGAAAGCGAGCGGCACCATCAACCATACGAACCATGAAACCCCTGACACGGTCGATCTGAACAACATCGTCACCCGCATGCGCGCCACGCCGAAACCCGTCATCACCGGTTTCCAGCAAAGCGTCGAAGCGGCTTTCTCCGATCTCCCCGAACCGGCCCCGCCAAGCCGGGCAACGGACGAGATCGACAGCTGGAAGCGTGAACTGGGAACGCCCGCAGCTGAGGGGTATGAGCCCTATCGCCCGGACATGCTGCCTGGGCGGGCGCTGTCTGCGCCACCCTCCAACGCTTCGACGGACCCCACTTCCGGCGCAGTCAACGAGTTGCGCAAGACCGGTTTCCAGATGCAGGCCCAGAATGGCCCGTCGCCCGGCGAGACGCGCCCTTCGCTGCGCGAAAGCCTGTTGAAGAAGCCGCTCGGCAGCCTCTACCGCAAGGACTAGGCCCGTTTCAGGGCTGAATTCGCGTCCAGTCGTCGCCCATCTGGTTACGGAACCAGGTCATCTGCCGTTTGGCATATTGCCGGGTCGCGGCCGCCGATTTTTCGATCACCTCCGCCTGGCTCATGCGTCCCGCCAGCATATCGGCTATCTGAGAAACGCCGATCGCCTTCATCGCCGTTGCATCCGGTGCAAGATCAAGCGCGAGAAGCGCCTGCACCTCCTCCACCGCACCGCTGTCCATCATCGCCTCGAAACGGCGGTTGATGCGCTCATGCAGCACCGGCCTCTCCGGCAGAACGACGAATTTCTGCGCCCGGTCGGGATCGACGATCATCGGGCCGCTGGCGCGCTGGAAATCGCGGATCGATTTTCCCGTCGCCTCGAGCACCTCCAGTGCCCGGACGATACGCTGGCCGTCTCCCGGCTGCAGCAAATCCGCCATGGCCGGATCGTGCCGTGCGAGTTCGGCATGGAGCGCAGCCGCCCCCTCCCCGATCAGCCGGGCACGCAAGCCATCGCGGATGTCATCGGGAATGGCGGGCATGTCGGAAAGCCCACCCGTCAGCGCCTTGAAATAAAGCCCCGTACCGCCGACGATGACGGGCAAACGCCCCTGTTCGCGTAAATCTGCAAGCAGGCAGGAAATCTCCCGCAGCCATTCGCCGGTTGAGTAGAGGCAGCTGGCTGGCACGTGGCCGTAGAGAAGATGCGGTATGCCCTCCATCTCCTCTTCGGACGGTCGAGCCGTCAGCACCCGCAACGTGTCGTAAACCTGCATGCTGTCGGCATTGATGACAACGCCGTCCCGCTCCCGCGCCAAACGAAGCGCAAGCGCGGACTTGCCGCTTGCCGTCGGGCCGGTTATCAGGATCGCATCAAAATTCTCATCAAGGTTTTTCATCATGGCTCTCGTTGCCACGCTTATCGCCAATCCGTCAAATCCCGTTCTGACACCGGCCCTCGGCGAAGCGGCCGCGAAGGCCGTCAACGCATCGGGCCTCTACTGGCTAGCCGATGGCATTGCCTGCGATATCGCCCTGCCCTCCGGCACCGCCGCCGAACAGGCACGCAGCGCTCTTGCCGCCGCGCTTGCCGGAAAACCGATCGATATCGCCATCCAGGAACAGGATCAGCGGCGCAAGAAGCTTTTGATCGCCGACATGGATTCGACCATGATCGGCCAGGAATGCATCGACGAACTGGCGGCCGAAGTTGGTCTGAAGGACAAGGTCTCCGCCATCACCGCCCGCGCCATGAACGGCGAAATCGCTTTTGAGCCGGCTCTGCGTGAGCGTGTGGCACTGCTGAAGGGCCTGCCGGTCTCCGTCATCGATGATGTCATCGAAAAGCGCATTACCCTCACACCGGGTGGCAGGGAGCTGATCGCCACCATGAAAGCGAAAGGTTATTATACCGCCCTCGTTTCCGGCGGCTTCACCGTCTTCACCGGTCGCGTCGCCGCCATGCTCGGTTTTGACGAGAACCGCGCCAATCTGCTGGGCGAAGCCAATGGCGAGCTTGATGGCACTGTTGCCGAACCCATTCTCGGCAAACAGGCCAAGGTGGATGCGCTGAACGACATTGCCGCAAAGCTTGGAATCTCACCGGAAGAAGCGATGGCGGTCGGTGATGGCGCCAACGATCTCGGCATGCTGCATGTGGCGGGTTCAGGCGTTGCCCTCCACGCCAAGCCGGCCGTCGCCGCCGAAGCGCAGATGCGTATCGACCATGGCGACTTGACCGCGCTCCTCTACATCCAGGGCTATCGCAAGACGGATTTTGTCATTCCATGATCATTCGTGAGACACAAAGGCTCATTCTGCGCGAGTGGAAGGAGAGCGACCGCGACCTGTTCCGCGAAATCAATGCGGATGAAAAGGTCATGGAATTTTTCCCCTTCCGCCGCAGCCATGCGGAAGCCGACGCGGTGCTGGAAACCATCAACGGCATGATCCGCGGCAGCGGCTATGGTTTTTATGCGATGGAACTGCGCGAAACCGGAGAGGTCATGGGCTTCTGTGGCATATCGCCCGTCATGAACCTCGATCCGCCCTTCCCGCTCGGCACCATGGAAATCGGCTGGCGGCTCGCCACCCGCTTCTGGGGGCACGGTTATGTCACCGAAGCCGCGCAATCGCTGCTCGTCATGGCCTTCGACGAAAAGGAAACGCCGGAAATCGTCTCCTTCGCCGTGCACGACAACCATCGTTCGACGGCGGTGATGGAGCGCATTGGCCTGAAGCGCGACCCATCGCGCGATTTCGACCATCCGCGCGTGCCGGAAGATACCCACCCACATCTGCGACCGCACATCACCTATGCGCTGACGCTGGAGGAATGGCGGGCGCGATAGGACGCCTGCCCGCCAGTTCCGAAGGTCACTTCACCGCCGCATTGCCGCCATCGGCAAACAGCGCCGCTCCGGCGACGAAGCTTGCCATCGGGCTTGCGAGGAAAAGAGCGGCCTGCGCGATTTCCTCCGGCTCGGCAATGCGCTTCATCGCATGCAGCCCGGCGGCCCAGTCCTTTTGCGCCTGATCACCGGCCATGGGCGTGTCGACACCGCCGGGCAACAGCGCATTGGCGCGAATGCCGCTCACGGCATAATCGGCGGTAATGCCTTTCACCAGACCCATCAGACCCGCCTTCGCAGCGCCATATGCGGACATGCCGGGGATGCCGACGCTGGTGCCGACGAAGCTTGAGGTGAAGACGATGGATCCGCCGCCTCGCTGCAACATCGCGGGAATCTGATAGCGCGCGCCCAGAAAGGCAGACGTCAGGTTGACGTTGAGGACATAGGCCCATTCGTCAGGCGAAATCTCCGCCATCGGCTTCGCCGCACCAACGCCGCCCGCATTGTTGACGGCGATATCGACCCCGCCGAACACGCTTGTAGCCGCATCTGTCAGCCGCGCATGGGTTTCCGCAACACCGGCGTCACCGACAACGGCGTGTACACGGCCACCGGCTCCACTGATCTCGCCAGCAACCTCATCCAGCGCCTTCTCGCCACGCGCATTGATGACAACGGCAGCGCCGTGAGCGGCAAACAGCGTCGCTGTCGCGCGACCGATGCCGGATGACGCGCCGATGATGATGGCAACTTTATTGTCGAGTAGTTTCATATCCTTGGCCTCCGTTGAATGGAGGCCAAGGGATAGGGAGATGACGAGGTTGCAGCCACCCGATTCCTGCCGGAGCGGGTGAAAAAGCGGCTTATTCCAGCGGCAGCGCCACGACACGCAGGTTGCCCTGCGCATCCGCCACCATCATATGCGCATTTTTGCGGCCTTCGGATTTCAGCCCATTGACACGGACCAGCACATCGCCCGGAACTTCCATGAAATCCTGACCGACTTCAACGATCACATCGCCGGCCTTCATGCCCTTCTGTTCGGCCGGGGAACCGGGATCGACGCTGGCCACCAGCACGCCTTCCACGCTTTCGGCAATGCCCTTTTCGGTACGCAACTCGTTGCTCAGCACCACGAGGTTCATGCCGAGCACGCTCTGCGGCGCTTCACGCACTTCCGGCGTCTGGTCCTGTGCCTGATCGTCGCCACCGTCATTGTCTTCGGGCACAACCATGCCACCGTCGCCGTCTTCGCTCTGCTGCTCGTCGGTCGAGGCCTTTTCGTCGGTCGTATCCTGCAATTGACCAAGCTTGACCTTCACGGTCTCTTCCTTGCCGTCGCGATAGACAACAACATCGACTTCCTTGCCAACCGGGCTTTCTGCCACGATGCGCAGGAGATCACGCATCTCATTGATGTCCTTGCCGTCGAATTTCAGGACAACATCGCCAGCCTGGATTGGGCCGTTCTCCACCGGTCCGCCCTTGGCTACGCCTGAAATAAGCGCACCCTTGGCGCTATCCATGCCAAGGCTCGCGGCCACATCATCAGTGACCGGCTGAACGCGAACGCCGAGCCAGCCGCGGCGGGTCTCGCCGAATTCGATGAGCTGCTGCACGATATTCTGCGCAAGCTCCGTCGGCACCGCAAAGCCGATACCGATCGAACCGCCGCTCGGCGATATAATCGCCGTGTTGATGCCGATCACCTCACCCTTCATGTTGAAAAGCGGACCGCCGGAATTGCCCTTGTTGATGGCCGCATCCGTCTGGATGAAATTGTCATAGGGGCCGGCATTGATGTTGCGGCCGCGTGCGGAAATGACGCCCACGGTCAATGAGCCGCCAAGACCGAAGGGGTTGCCGACGGCCATCACCCAGTCGCCGATGCGCATGCTGCGCGAATCACCGAACTTGACGGCTTTCAAAGGCGCTTTCGGCTCCACTTTCAAGACGGAAAGGTCGGTCTTGGTGTCGGTGCCAACAAGCGTCGCCTTGAGTTTCGAACCATTCGGGAAAATCACCTCAATGGCATCGGCGCCTTCGATGACGTGGTTGTTGGTGACGACATAACCGGCCGGGTCGATCACGAAACCGGACCCGAGCGAACTGACCTTTTCGCCGCCCTCGGGCTTCTGGCTGTCGAAATAGTCCTTGAAGAATTCCTGGAAGGGCGAGCCCTCCGGCAGACGCGGCGGAACCGGGCCTTTGCCCGTGGTCTTGACGTTCTGCGATGTGGAAATATTCACAACCGCATCGAGCAGCGGCTCGGCGAGATCGGCCACCGATTCCGGCCCGTGGCTCTGCGCTCTTGCCGCAACCGGCGCCCAAAGGCTGCCCGCCACAAGTGCGATGCCCGCAACGGCGGCGATGCTGCTGCGAAAAGGCGAAAGAAGGGTCACGGCCATAAGCGTCCTCGCGTTTCAAATCGTCATGCCCTGCTTATATCGTCAAAGCATAAGGCGGAATGATGAAGTGTAAAAATACCTTTTCGTGAACAGGCGGGAACGCCTTGCCCTTAGCCACAGCATTGGCACGAAAACGGACCAAAAAGAAAGGGCCGGTAAAAACCGGCCCCTCCAAAATCAGTTGATCCGTTATCAGTTCGCCGGCGCTGGCGCAGGCGCGGCGGGAGCGGCAGGTGCCGCACCGTCGATATTGTTGAAATAACGGAAGAAGGTCGAATCCGGGGACAGGACCAGCGTCGTGCCGGTGCCGTTCAACGCATTGGCGTAGGCAGACATGGAGCGATAGAACTCGAAGAAGCTAGGATCGCGCTGGAAAGCCTCGCCGAACACCTTGTTGCGTTCGGCATCGCCTTCACCGCGCAGCACTTCGGACTGACGGCGGGCGTCCGACTCGAATTCGACGACCTGACGGTCGGCGATGGCACGGCGGCGCTGTGCTTCTTCGTTACCGCGGGCACGGATCAGTTCGGCTTCAGCCAAACGTTCCGATTTCATGCGCTCGAAGGTCTGCTGCGAGACTTCCTGCGTGAGGTCCGTGCGACGGATGCGGACATCGACGATGCTGATGCCGAGCGATTCCGCATCGGGACGCAGATCGTCACGCACTTCCTGCATCATCGACGCACGCGCATCCGAAAGCGCCGATTCGAAGCCGCGCAGACCGTAGACCCGGCGCAGCGACGCATCGAGACGGGTGCGCAGGCGCGATTCCGCCGACATCTGGTCACCCGAGACCGTCTGCCGGAAGCGGCGTGCATCCGTGATGCGATAGACCACGAAGGCATCGACCTCGTAGAATTTGCCGCCGGAAACCTGAACACGGATATTGTCGTGATCGAAGCGCAGCGCCCGGTTCTCGACATATTGCACCCGGTCGGCATCCATGAAGGCGAAGGGCAGCTTGAAATACAGGCCAGGTGACGTTTTCACGTCCTGGATTTGACCGAAGCGGACGACGATGGCCTGCTGGCGCTCGTTGACCACGAAGATCGACGAATAACCGAGGAAAAGCAGGACGGCGAGACCGACAAGAACGGCCGTAAGACGGTTACCCATATCAGTTGCCTCCCTGCTGTGCTGCGCCCGGATTGTTGCGCATGATCTCGTTCAGAGGCAGATAAGGCACCACGCCCTGTTTCTCGTCGATGATGATCTTGTTGGAGCCCTTCAGAACCTGCTCCATCGTTTCCAGGAACATACGCTGACGGGTCACGTCAGGCGCCGTGCGATACTGGTCGTAGATGGAAATGAAGCGCTGCGCCTCACCCTGTGCCTCGTTGACGACGCGCGATTTGTAAGCGTTCGCCTCTTCGAGGATCTGCGCGGCCTGACCGCGGGCGGCACCGAGCTTCTGGTTGGCGTATTGGTTGGCTTCCTGAACGAAACGGTCTTCGTCCTGTTCGGCACGCTGCACTTCGTCGAAGGCATCGGCCACTTCGCGCGGCGGCGCCGCATCTTCAATCGCAACGGCATTGATGGAGATGCCGGCACCATAACCGTCCATGGTGGACTGGATGATGCTGCGCACGTCAGAAGCGATTGCCTGGCGGTTGTCGCGGAAAATGTCCTGTGCCGGACGACGACCGACGACTTCGCGCATGGCGCTCTCGGAAACCTGCTGCAGCGTTTCGGCCGGGCTGTCGACGTTGAAGAGATAGGATTTCGGATCTGAAACCGTATAGAGCACCGAGAACTGCACGTTGACGATGTTCTGGTCGCCCGTCAGCATCACGCCGCTCGACGAAGACGACGAGGCGCGCGAGCCGATATTCTGCTGCTGTTCCGTGACCTTGACGATTTCCACCGTCTCGATCGGCCACAGATGGAAATGCAGGCCGGGCATCGAAATTTCGTCCTTGGGACGTCCGAAACGCAGTTCCACACCGCGCTCATCCGGCTGGACGGTATAGATGGACTGGATGCCGAGAAAAACCAGCACGACGAGAACCACAATGGCGATTGCACCGCCGTTGAAGCCGCCGGGCAACACATTCTTGAAACGGTCTTGGCTGCGCCGGATGATCTCTTCGAGATCGGGCGGGCCGCCATTGCCGCCGCCGCCGCCGCGAGGCCGGTTAGGCCCCTGCCCCCAAGGGCCGCCGCCGCCGCCCTGGTTGTTTCCTCCACCGCCGCCGCCCCAAGGGCCGCCGCCGCCATTCTGATTGCTCCAGGGCATCAATACCTCTTTATAAAAGCCTCTCCCGGTTCCGTTCGAAAGCGATTGCTCGCGTGCGGCGGGAATATGGACCCGTTATAGGAAGGAGAAGCGTCCGTTTCAACGCAGAGGTGGTAACTAAATACCCGATCCGGGTAAATAGTTCACTTTGCCGCGGCTCTTCGCACATAAGTGGTAAACAGAACCGGATAATTGTCCTTTTCCCCCGCAGGAGCGGGGATTTCCTCGGTTTTCTCAAAAACGGCGGGATCGATTTCCGGAAAAAAAGTGTCGCCATCGAGTTTTACCGCCACATGGGTGACGGAAAGTTGATCGGCAAAGGGCATGGCCTGACGGTAAATCTCACCGCCGCCGGCGACAAAAACCTCGTCCACGCCCAGTTCCGAAGCCTTCGTCTTTGCAAGCCTGACGGCCTCATCCAGCGACGAGACGACATCGACACCTTGTGGTCGGTAATCGGCATTGCGGCTGACGATGATATGCGGGCGGCCCGGCAATGGACGCTCGCCGACGGATAAAAACGTCTTGCGCCCCATGATGAGCGGCTTGCCCATCGTCGTCGCCTTGAAGCGCTTGAGGTCGGTGGAGAGTTTCCACGGCATGTCGAGGTCGCGGCCAATGACGCCGTTTTCGGATACCGCGACGATGATGGTGACGCGCGGCTCGCTCATACCGCGATCGGCGCCTTGATGCTTGAATCGGCCTCGTAGTTTTCCAGCGTAAAGTCTTCGAACTTAAAGGCGAAAAGGTCCTTCACATCCGGATTGAGGCGCATCGTCGGCAGCGCCTTGGGCGTACGCGTCATCTGCAGCCTCGCCTGTTCGAAATGATTGGCATAGATATGCGCATCGCCGAGCGTATGGACGAAATCGCCCGGCTTCAGGCCGGTGACCTGCGCCACCATCAGCGTCAGCAGCGCATAGGACGCAATGTTGAACGGCACGCCGAGGAAAATGTCGGCCGAACGCTGATAAAGCTGGCAGGACAGCTTTCCATCGGAAACATAGAACTGGAACAGGCAATGGCAGGGCGGCAGCGCCATGTCGTCCACCAACGCCGGGTTCCAGGCCGAAACGATGTGACGGCGGGAGTTCGGATTGGTTTTCAGAGCCTCGATCAGAAGCGCGATCTGGTCGATATGGCGCCCGTCAGGCGCCGGCCAGGAGCGCCACTGCGCGCCATAGACCGGACCGAGATCGCCGTTTTCGTCAGCCCATTCATCCCAGATGGAAACGCCGTTTTCCTTGAGATAGGCGATATTGGTGTCGCCCTTCAGGAACCACAGCAGTTCATGGATGATGGAGCGCAGATGCAGTTTCTTGGTGGTGAGAACCGGAAAACCTTGCGCAAGATCAAAACGCATCTGGTAACCGAACACCGAGCGCGTGCCCGTGCCGGTGCGGTCTCCACGGTCGGAGCCCGTTTCCATGACGTGCCGGAGAAGATCGAGATATTGTTTCATGCGTTCTGCCGCCGATTCCCTGATATCGAGGGAATATAATAGCACAGGGCGGCAGAACCAATCATCGGGGAAACGCTTATCCCCGCCTTTCACGAAAAATCAGAGGGATTGCAGTTTCCCGAGTTCCTTGGCGACCAGATAATAAAAGGTCACGCGCGACTTGGAGCGGTCCGCAGCCATGGCCTTGGCGACAGCATCGATTGCCTGATCGGCCGTACCGTCGGTCACGCCGAGCTTCTTGCCGCACCAGCTCGCCTTCACCCGTGCAAGCTCTTCCGGATCGGAAGCGGACACCAGCGAGGAATCCCGATTGCGCAGGGCAATGCCGAGATGCTTGACGATCTTGCCGACCACGGCTTCGTCGGCTGCTGCGTCGTATTTCTTCACATCTGCGAGATAGTCAGTCATGTCCACTCCTTCGTGTGTCCCCGGCGCCACGTTGCTTCTGCTGACCGGTTGCATGGAGAATGGGACAGCAATCTCTCGTCGTCAAGAATTGTCTAAAGTGCGGGCGGCAATCACGAAACCTTTTCATGGAATTGTCATCACCCCCCTTTTCTCAGGCGGTCGAAACGCCTATATGAGCCTTGCCGGGGCAACCCGGCTATGGCGATAAACGGTCGGTGTAATAAACCTATTGGACCCGGGGGCGGTACCCGGCGCCTCCACCAAAAACCGGCGGACTTTCATGAAATGAAGGCCGGCTTTTGATGGGGGCGAAATAGGATCGACAAGGGCGTAAAGATCGAACTTTTGCTCGGCATGATACCGCCGTTATCGGGTCACAAGTGTAGTTGCAAACGACAACAACGCTAAGGAATATGCTCTCGCTGCCTAATGGCGGTGCGGGAATTCCGCTCTAAAGTCCTTACGGTTAGCCCCGTAAGGCGGGGTTCGGAGGTACCTGGCAACAGAAACCTCCACCTTCTCCATTTTGCCTGAATTGGTTATATGATAGCTGACTTGCGAACGGCGTCGGCTTTTCCGTTGCTGCCGTTCGGGACATTGCGTATACTTGGGCAACGCGTAAGCGTCAGGATCGGAAATGGTCCCGACTCAATGATTACGCGAAGATTCAAAGTGTTACAGCGTCCTTGGCGCGCAGGCCGCGCCGCACATGAAAAGACGTTCGAATAAGGGAAAGACAGGACCGCATGGGGCAGGATCATATCCGTTACGACATTCTCGCACAGGATGCCCTTCGCGGCGTTATTCGTAAGGTTTTGGGTGAAGTGGCCGCAACCGGCCGTCTGCCCGGCGACCACCACTTCTTCATCACCTTTCTGACCGGTGCGCCGGGCGTGCGGATTTCCCAGCACCTCAAGGCGAAATATGCCGAGCAGATGACTATCGTTATCCAGCATCAGTTCTGGGACCTGAAAGTCACCGAAACCGGCTTCGAAATCGGCCTGTCCTTCTCGGATACGCCGGAAAAACTGGTCGTTCCCTATAACGCCATTCGCGGTTTCTACGATCCTTCCGTCAATTTCGAGCTAGAATTTGACGTGCCTCTGGCCGAAGAGGCGGAAATCGAAGACGCGGAGATCACCGCTTATCCCGTTTCCCATGAAGCAAAGCCCGCTGCCGCTTCCGAGACGCCCAAATCCGGCGAGGAAAAGAAGGAAGGCTCGGTCGTTTCGCTGGATGCCTTCCGCAAAAAGCAATAACGGCTTTTACGCCGAGCTTACGAAACCCGAGGAGACATATCCCCATGGCGGCCGATATCGTCAATCTGCGACAGTTTCGGAAACAGAAAGCCCGTAGCGAAAAAGAAAAGCAGGCGGAACAGAACCGCCTGTCCTTCGGCCGCACCAAGACCGAAAAAAATCTCACCTCGGCCCTGAACGAAAAGGCCGAAAGGGCGCTCGATCAGGGGCGGCTCGAAAAAAACGATGACGGGACCGGCAAAGACTGACAGGTCGGCCGACCGTCGCGGATTTCGGGACTATCGGACAAGAATCGAAAAACAGGGACTTGCCGGGGAGACATGATTGAGACCTCCAACCGGTTTCACCGGAGACCGATCTGATGATCCGCAAGCACTCCGCGACGTTGCACGGTCACCGCACCAGCATTTCACTCGAGGACGCCTTCTGGGACGAGCTGAAAACCATTGCGGAAAGACGCAAGATCAGTTTCGCGGCGCTGCTCGCCGAAATAGACGACAACCGCTCCGCCGACAGCAATTTGTCCTCGTCACTGCGGGTTTATGTGCTGAACTGGCTGAAAACCCGCTGAGGTTTTCCGGCGTGAGTAAAGACACGCAATCGATCACGACCTGTGGATGCCTCTATCCGGATTTGTCCCCCGGGACTACAAAAATTACTGCCAAAAACTCGTAACGCCGTGAAAGCATTCATTAAACATTGGCGGCCTAGTGTGCGCTGCAAGGCATTTCCCGTATTGCGTAGCCTTGCATTCAAATACCGTTTTTCCAGACCTTTCTCATCCACCACGAAGCCTTCCCGGGTTCCCGCCGTAAGGGAGCGAGTTTGCCGTGAAATTCTCGACTCATGCTCGAGGATGATGCAACGTTCCGGGATCGGTTGCCCCACTTTCTCAATGTGAAGGCAGATAGCCTTCCCCTGCCCACAAGCTTACGGCGTGGCGGGAGCGTTTTCAGGCGCCAGTTGCCGGATCGCGTTTTCCGTCGGAGGTACCACCAGAACCGGCGCGGATTGCCGCTCGGGCGTCGGCTGTGGCTCCTGTTCCTGTTGCTGCTGCTGCTGCTGTTGCAACCGCTCCTGCTGTTCCTTTTCCTGACGCAGACGTTCTTCGGCCGCAGCCTTCAAACGTGCCTCTTCTTCGGCCTTGGCCCTGGCCTCCGCCTCGGCCCGTTCTTTCTCGGCCTGCCGCTCGGCCGCCTGAGAGCGATAAAGCGCCACTTCGCGGCGCAGGCGCTGCTTTTCGAGAACGCTGGCCTGCATGGCCTCAACCCGGCGGCGCTCCTTTTCGAAAGCCCGGAGAGAAAGATAATTGCTGAGCGCCGCAACATCGGTCGTCAAAGCAGGGGCTGCAAGCGGACCGTTATAATTCAAGCGCACCGAAGGCTCGGCCCCCGCAACCGTTTCTGTGCCAGGATTGAACAGGAGATCGAGGTCGCCGATCACCGTCGAAGCCGCAAGATCGACGGTCGCATCGGCCGTCAGCGTTACCGGATCGATCCCCGCACGCAAATTCTTGAAATGAAGCGCGCCGCCATTCAGCGAGAACGGCAAGGCCACATCGCCAAGCCCGATTTCACCCTGCCACAGGTTTTGGTCCACCAGCGGCCGCACCTTGGGCGCGTCGATCGGCTGCTGCAAACCATCGGCCGCCTGCAGGATCGGCGGCAAGGCTCCGGGATTAAGCCCCTTCACCACGAGCCCGCTGGCCCTGATTTCACCCGAGCCACCCGCCGATCTCAGCATTTCACCAACGCTTTTGCCGGTCGATTCGGCTGTGAGATCAATAGTAACCCGGCCTGTCGCAACAGGACCGTTGGCATTGGCCCACAGGATCGGCTCCGGATTGGCGTCGGTCACCGCGATCTTCGTGCGGAAAATGCCCGCACCCTCGCCCGTCGACATGGCAAGCCGTCCCGTAAGTTTGCCGCCCATGAAGGTGCCGGCAACATCGTCGAGCGAGAGGCTGCCCGCATCATGCGTGACCTTGGCCGAAACACCCGTGATCGTGCCGAAGGGGCCGGCCTCGAAGCTTTCCGCTTTCAAGGCAAGCGAAGCCTTGAGCTGCGGGAAAGCGGCCATGGCCAGCGGTTTGGCGTTGAGCGCCCCGGTTTCCGGATCGATCACCGGCCCATAGATCGCGTCACCCAGCCAGGCGAGATCGGCCGTTCTGACCGCAAGATCGCCGGTGACGGGATAGGGCGCGGCGCGCTGGAAAGAGAGGTTGCCCGAGAACGGATTTCCGCCTGCCTGCCCGCCTATAGAGGAAAGCACGATCTTTTGCCCATCCACCGCCACTTTGGCATTTGCCTTCAACGCCAAGCCGCCACCAAGCTGCGGCAGACCGACGGCGTTCATGATGAGATAGGGCTCGATGTCAGCGCTTTCGAGCGCCACGTCGGCGCTGCCCTCACCGAAATTGGCGGACGAAACGGCAAATGAACCGTTCATCGAAAAATGCGTGCGCTCCGTCGAGAAGCGCAGTTCCGTCTGGGCGGGCGAGCCGAGCGTACCGTTGAGCTTGATGGATAGAAGGCCCTCGCCATCCGCATCGAAGGGCAGCGGATCGAGCCCCGCCTGCCCGAACAGAATAGCCGTCGACTGGTTCTTCAGAACCGCTTCCAGCGACATGGCGGTATCATCGGTGATCGACAGGAAATCCGGCATCTTGGCCACAGCCGACAGCCGGCTGCCATTGACGGTGCCGGAAACGGCGACATTGGCGCCGCCTTTTTCGCTAT
The DNA here is from genome assembly GCF_027956525.1 of Agrobacterium sp. ST15.13.013. Lineage (NCBI taxonomy): Bacteria > Pseudomonadati > Pseudomonadota > Alphaproteobacteria > Hyphomicrobiales > Rhizobiaceae > Agrobacterium > Agrobacterium sp. ST15.13.013. The sequence continues at coordinate 311,765 of NZ_JAQKGP010000002.1, read as the reverse complement.
TGACCGAAACATCCATTGAGAGATCGGAATTGGCGTACCAAGGCGCGCTCGCCGCCAGACGGCTGAGGAATGGATGGTTCGGCAATTTCTGCTGCAGCATGGTGAAGAACGGCTGCATATCCGCCGCATGCAGGTTCACCGTGCCCTTGCCCGCATATTTCAGCAGCGAGCCCTGCAGCTCGCCCTTTGCCCTGACCTCCGCACCGGCGATGTCTCCGGCCGTCATGTTTTCCAGCGAGAGAACGCCCCCCGCCATGGTGAAGGCGGTCTCGACATGATTGGCGGTCACACCAGCCATGTTGAACCGGTCAGCCTTGAATTTCGCCGTAATGCGGTGGTCGAGAACGGAACTGCCGACCTGATCGCCAAGCGCCAGACTGCCGAGCGCCTTCAGCGCATCGAGATCGATTTCGTTGCCGGCAAGATCAATGGAAAGATTGGAGGTCTTGCCGTCGGAGCGCCGCTCCAGCGCGCCCCTCAGCGACGCATCGCCGACTGCAAGCTCCAGATTGTCGAAACGCTGGTTGAGCGTGGTCAGCGAGACATCGGCGGAAAAACCGGCGGCATTGAGCTGGCGGATCGCCGGATCGACGGAACCGGAAAGCCAGTTCGCCAGACCCGAAGGCTGGTTGGAGGCAAGCAGCAGATTGCCGTTGAAAGCGGGGCCGCCGAGAAGCGTCAACGATCCCTTGGCCTCGAGCTGCGTCCGGCCCGGCAGGGTTGCCACGGCATTCACAACCTGCCAGCCGCTGCCGTCCGGGCGCACATCCAGCCTGATGTCGCGAATGGTTGTGTCATCGGAAACCAGCGCCGGAAGGCTGATGCTGGCCTTGCCCGGCACCGGCGGCACCGGAATGCGGGCCACCATGGCCGCAAAGGCCTCGATGCGCTGTCGCACCGAGACGGTGGGCTGGCGTGAGGTCTTGCCCGTCTGCAAGACCGGCGGCGCGAAACGGGCGACATCGATCTGCTGGCCATCGGCCGTCAGCAGGAATTCCGGCTTGGCGCCGGTATCGAGCATCGCCTCACCGGTAACGACATAGGGATTCTCGCTGCCGCCGAGTTCCATACGGTAGTTCGGTATGCGCACGCTTTCATTGGTCAGTTCGAAATTGCCGCGGGTGCGCGGCGAGGAAAACAGCGATTGTCCGGCCTGCTGCTTCTGCCTTTCGTCCTCGCGGAAACTGAAGGAGAAAGAGCCGCTATAGGCTGGTTTTCCCGCAGTTGCGGCAATCGCGCCGTCGAGATCGACCTCGACCGGATGTTCGTCTGGTGACAGCCTTACCCTGAGCCCCATTCGGCCGGCGGCATAATCCGGCTCGCTGCTGGAGAGCGAGAAAGAACCCGGATGCCCGTCGACGGCGGCGCGTCCCTCCGCCTTCCACGGCCCGGCCAGCGAATTGGCGGACATATCGGCGTTGAGGCCGGTCACGACACGGTTGCGGCCGGATTGCTCGTCGATGAATTCTATCTGCCCGCCTTCGATCTGTACGCTTTCCAGAACCACGGTGCGGGCGGGAATTTCCGCCCGGCTGCCACGCATCCAGTCCAGCGTGCCGTCTTTCAGCAGCCTTATCTTGGCCTTGGGTTCCTCGATCCGCATATCGAAGATACGCGCCTCGCCGGAAAGGAAAGGCGCAAGCTCCGCATCCATGGAAAAACGGGCCACCTGAATGAGCGGCGATCCATCCGCATCCGTTCCGGCGCGCACATCATGCAATGTTACCGAAGGGAAAGGCAGGATACGGGCTTCGACGCGCCCATGGACCACCACCTTCTTGCCGAGAATACGGCTTGCCTGGTCCTCGAAATCGCGGCGGAAATCCGTCCAGTCGACGAAATAGGGAATAAGCAGCGCCGAAAAAAGCACCACGGCCAGCAGTCCGCCCAGAAAAACCAGAATACGTCCGAGCACTGACCTGCATCTCCCTTCGTGAACGCTGCAAACCTATCCTTTTTTGCCTTAACGGCAAGCAGCCATTTGTACCAATCAAATATGAGAATGATCAGACAAGACGGAACAACTTGCCCGGATTGAAGATATTATCGGGATCGAGCGACGTTTTGATGGCACGCATCAGATCCAGTGCATTTCCCGCTTCTTCGGCCAGAAAACTCATCTTGCCCTGGCCGATGCCGTGTTCTCCGGTGCAGGTGCCGTCCATGGCGATAGCCCGGCGGTTGAGGCGGGCGACAAAGGCCTCGGTTTTCGCCACGCTTTCCGCGTCCTTGCCATCAAAGAGGATGAGGACGTGGAAGTTCCCGTCGCCCGCATGGCCGACGATGGGTGCGAGAAAGCCGTTTTCCTTGATATCCTGCTGCGTTTCCACCACGCAGTCCGCCAGCCGCGAAATCGGCACGCAGACATCGGTGGACAAACCGTCGAGATGTGGCGCGAGCGCCCGCGAAGCCCAATAGGCATCATGCCGGGCCTTCCACAGCTTGTTGCGCTCGGCCGCATCGCTGGTCCAGCGGAAATCGACGCTACCGCATTCCGCCGCGATCTCTGCAAATTGCTGCGATTGCAGGGCCGCCGTCTCTTCGGTGCCGTGGAACTCCACGAACAGCGTCGGTTTTTCCGCGTAGTTCAGGCCGGAATAGGCGTTGCAGGCCCGCACCTGCACTTCGTCCAGCAATTCGATGCGCGCAACCGGAACACCCATCTGGATCGTCATGATAACGGCGTCACAGGCCGCCTGAATACTGTCGAAGGTGCAGACGCCACCGGCGATCTTTTCCGGGATGCCCTGCAACCGCAGCGTAACCGAGGTCAGAACCCCAAGCGTGCCCTCGGCGCCGACGAAAAGCCGCGTCAGATCGTAACCGGCCGACGACTTGCGGGCACGGCGAGCAGTGCGGATTTCCTCACCATTGGCAACAACGGCGGTAACGGCCAGCACATTGTCCTTCATCGTGCCGTAACGCACGGCATTGGTGCCGGAGGCTCGCGTGGAGGCCATGCCGCCGATAGAGGCATTGGCACCCGGATCGATCGGAAAGAACAGGCCGGTATCACGCAGATAGACGTTAAGGTCCTCGCGCGTCACGCCCGGTTCCACCGTCACGTCAAGATCTTCGGCGTTTACCTCAATGATGCGATTCATCCGGCTGAAATCGATGCATATTCCGCCATCAGGCGCATTGACCTGCCCTTCCAGCGACGACCCCGTACCGAAAGGAATGACCGGCACCTTATAGAGCGCGCAGGCTTTCACCACGGCCTTCACGTCATCGGCGTTCTCGGCAAAAACGACACCATCAGGCGCCTGCAAGGTCAGATAGGTGGTGGTATGGCCATGCTGCTCGCGAAACGCCTGCCCGGTCTGGAGCTTGTCACCCAGTTGCTGTTTCAGTACCGCCAGTGCCAGGGCAATGCCCTCGTCGTTGCGTTTTCCCGCCACCACATCTTTCAGCGCCATCGTCCGTCTCCACCGCAACATCTGCCCTTAACGGATTCGATCCGTTACGAAATTTCGTCAGGTGGTATGGGATAAGGTTAAGGCTTTGTCCAGCATCGCAATTGCGCCGGACGGTAATTGGCGGCACCCATTTACTCCGCAGCAAGCAGCGGCTTGTCCTCTTCCAGCGCCTTCCGACGTGCTGCAAGTTCCAGTTCACGGTGGAGGCGGATTTCCTCATCCGCCTGCGGTTTGGCGAAACGGGCAATCAGCAGGTAGGATACCGGGGTGATGTAAAGCGTCACCAGCGTCGCAAAACCCAGACCGCCGACGATGACCCAGCCGAGTGCGATGCGCGCTTCCGCCCCCGCACCCTGCGCCAGCACCAGCGGCACGCCACCCAAAATGGTCGCGATCATTGTCATCATGACCGGGCGCAGGCGGATGCTGGTAGCTTTTTCGATGGCTTCGCGCACGGTGGCGCCCTGGTCTCGCAGATGGTTGGCGAATTCGACGATGAGAATGCCGTTCTTGGCCATGACGCCGACGAGCAGCACGAGACCGATCTGACTATAGACGTTGAGGCTCGATCCGGTGACCAGCAGCGCGATGACAGCGCAGGCAAGACCCAGCGGCACCGTGGACATGATGATGATCGAACTCAGCACACTTTCGAACTGCGCGGCCAGTACGAGGAAGATGATGGCGATAGCGAAACCGAAGGTCAGCAGCATGCCGCTCGAATTTTCCTCCAGCGTCGCCGCCTCACCGAGCGGCAGCAGACGCGCGCCTGGCGGCATCACGGATTGCGCAAGTTCGTTGACTTTTTGCAGCGCCTCGCCAAGCGAAACGCCGTCCTTCAGGTTGGCGGTAAAGCCGACGGAAGGAAGCTGCTGCTCGCGGTTGAGCTGCGGCGCAACCGCATTTTCCTTCAGCGTGGCGATCACCGACATCGGCACGATCTTGCCGTCGCCGGTTTTCAGAAAGACGTTTTCGAGATCGGTAGGGTCGTTGATCGGCCGCGTGGAAGACAGGAGGCGCACGGGGATCGCGTCGCCATCCACGAAGACATCCACAATCGAACGGCCTTCCAGCAGAGATTGCATCGCCCGTGACAGGCCGGTGATGTCGATGCCGAGATCGGACGCGCGCTCGCGGTCGATGGAGACGGATATCTGCGCCTGATTGGGCTCATTGTCGAAACGCGGCGTTACGAAAAGGCCGCTCTCTTCCATCGAAAGCAACAGCTTCTGCGTCGCCTCTGTAAGCGCTGCGTAATTGCTGCCGACCAACGCCATCTGCAGGCCGTTGCCGGCACCACGAATGCGCAGGCTGTTCGGCTGCATGGCATTGCCGCGCAAAGCCGGAACCCCGTTGGCGGCGGAGGTCACGTCAGCGGCAATCTGGTTCTGCGTACGCTCACGATCGGCCCAGGGCGCCAGCGTCAGCACCATGAAACCGGTATTGGAGGAACCGTTCATGCCGGTGATCGAATAGATATTGCGGATTTCCCCACTATCGCGCAGCGGCTGCAGATTTTCCTCGATCCGCTGCAACTGGTCGCGTGTATATTCGAGACTGACGCCCTGCGGCGCCGTGACCCGCATCATGATCGAAGAACGGTCCTCGCGCGGCGTCAATTCGTTCTGGATCATGCCGAAGGCGATCCACGACAGGGCGGAAAAACCGAGTGCCACGACGATGACGATCAGCGGATTGTTGAGGCAGGCCGCAAGGGTCATCCGGTAGGTGGAGGCAAAGACATTGCCGAACCATGCCAAAGGCCCCGTCGGTTCCTTCAACCCCTCTTTCAGCATGCGTGAGGCGAGCATCGGACAGAGCGTCAGCGCCACGATGGAGGAAAGGCCGACGGCGAAGGCCAGGACAAAACCGAATTCGCGGAAAAGGCCGCCAAGCTGACCGGGCAGAAACGACAGCGGAATGAAGACGGCGGCAAGCGTCGCCGTCGTTGCCAGAACGGCAAAGAACACCTCCTGCGTGCCCAGAACGGCGGCGGCACGCGGCCCCATGCCTTCCGTCCGGCGGCGCACGATATTTTCCAGCACCACAATGGCATCGTCCACCACCAGACCCGTCGCCAGAACGATGGCGAGAAGCGTCAGGATATTGACCGAGAAACCAACCATATAGATGGCGACGATAGTGCCGATCAGCGCCACCGGCATGGTGATCGCGGGAATGAGCGTTGCGCGCCAGTCACGCAGGAAGAGATAAAGCACCACCACGACAATGATCGCCGAGAGCCCGAGCGCCAGCTCGACTTCATGCAAGGCGCCCTGGATGAAAACGGCGTCATCGCTGGTGACGACGATGCGCGTGCCTTCAGGCAGGTTAGGCGTCATGGCGTCGACGGCCGCCTTGACACCGGATGAAATATTGAGCGTGTTGGACTGCGCCTGGCGGATGACGCCGAGGCCGACGCCCTGCACGCCGTTGGAACGCAAAGAGGTGGACTGGTCGTCCGCCCCCAGCATAACGGTTGCGACATCCCTGAGGCGGATATTGTTCTTGATGAGAAGATTGGAGAAGTCTTCAGGCGTCGTCAGGCTGGCCGTGGCGCGCACGACGATGTCCTGCGTCGTGCTTTTCAGCGATCCCGCCGGCACATCGAGGGCGGCGTTGGCAAGCGCGTTGGAAACATCCGTCACAGTCAGACCCCGGCTCGCCAATGCCGCCTGATTGAGATCCACCCGGAAAACCTTTTCCTGATCGCCGTAAAGCTCCACATCCGCCACGCCATCGACAGCGGCCAGACGGTCGATGATCTCGTCATCCACCAGCTTGGTCAGGTCTTCCATGCTGAGCGTGGACGAGGTGACGGCGAGACGCATGATCGGCTGGCTGTCGGAATCGGCCTTGATGATCTGCGGTTCGTCGGCATCGTCCGGCAACTGGTTGGTGACGCGGCCGATGGCGTCGCGCACATCGTTGGCGGCGACGGCCAGATCGACATTGTCGCCGAATTCCATCGTCACCCGGCTGGTGCCGAATTGCGAATTGGAAGAGATGGACTTCACGCCGCTGACCCGCGCCACAGCACCTTCAATGGTCTGCGTCACTTCCTGATCGATAGTCTCGGGCGCCGCCCCCTCATAGGTGGTCCTGACACTGATGATTGGCCGGTCGACATCCGGCAATTCGCGGACTTCGACGCCAACCAGAGCTGCGAGACCGGCAACGACCAGCAGCGTGTTGAGAACCGCTGCCAGGATCGGCCGGCGCACAAACAATGCCGTGAAGGTGAGCTTGGAATCCTTAACCGGGGGCGGCTGGGTCGTCATTGGCTGGCAACCTCCTCGGGCTTGGGCTGATTACCGACGCGGACCGCGCCCCCTTCGCGCACACGCTGCAGGCCCTCGATCACGACAGGCTCACCATCCGCCAGCTCCGCCTTGACCAGAACGGCATCAGGATTGCGCTGCACGATCTGCACCCGCACCTTGTTCGATTTATTATCGGCCACACGCCAGACATAGGAGCCTTGCGCATCCCACTGCACGGCCAGCGGGTCGACCGAGGCATAGGTTTCCCCGGCAAACCGCATGGTGACGCCGAAGGACATGCCTGCCCTCAGCTCGTCCTTCTCATTGCCGAACTTCGCCCGGATGCGGATTGTGCGGCTCGCCTCGTCGACGCGGTTGTCGACGGCCTCGACCTCACCCTTGAAGGTCTCACCCGGCCGGGAAATGGACGTTGCCTCTACCGGCATGCCGACCTCGATCGCGGTTGCGAACCGCTCGGGAGCCCAGAAATTGACGAGAATTTCGGACCGGTCGTCGATGCTGACGATGGTTGACTGCGTGGTGACGTTATCGCCTATATTGGCGGCGACGATACCCGCCACACCCTCTATCGGCGCAACGATGTCGCGGCGCTTGAGATTGAGTTCGGCAGTGCTCAGCGCAAGCTTGGCGGCTTCCTCGGCAATCTGCGCATCCAGCACATCGAGGCGGGAAACGGATTTCAGGTTCTTGTAGGAATTGGATTTTTCAACGGCGCTGCGCAGCGCCACCTGCGCCTTGTCGCGCTCGATCACCTGCTCTTCATCGTCGAGCCTCGCCAGCACCTGCCCTTTCACGACACGCGCGCCGGACGATGTGCGAATTTCGGAAAGCGTGCCGGAAGCCTGCGGCATGACGACAACCGATTGGATCGCCTCGCCATTGCCAATGGCGTTCAAACGGTCATTGACCGTGCCTTTCTTCACCGGGGCCGTCACCACCAGTGTGGCGTTGCCGTTGCGGCGCGCACCGCCGGCATTCTGCCCTGTGGACGCACCGGCCGCCGGGCCGCCGGTTGCGGCGACTTCAATCGCCCCGGCAGGCGTTTTGCCAAGCCCCATGCTGGCGAGCAGATTGCGGGCTTCGGGCGAATAGAAGCCCCAGAGACAGAGCCCCGCTCCGACCACGGCAACACTGACACCCACCTGTTTCCACACCCGCATATACTTCTCCGGTTGATCCACGCAGCATAAAGCATTCCCGCGAACACTCGTTCCGGGACAGAAACACTATTCCCGCTTGGCCAAGGCAAGGCAACGCACAAATCCGTTCCTTACGTAATTGTAATTTGGGCGCAAATGCCGCCCGGAGCAGCCAATCCGCAATCCATCCGTGCATTCCTGTCGCAAATATCCGCCATTGGGCTAATCTGCCCCCGAGACGCCATAACCGGAGTAAGCGATGAGCACCGTAACGAAGACCGAAAACCCGGAAACCGATCCTCGCGTCAAGGCGGTGTTCGATGACATCCGCGCCACCCGCAAATCGGATTTCATCAACAATATGTGGCTCTACCTCGCCTTCGATGCCGATCTGCTTGAAAAGACATGGGGTGAGGTCAAGGCGGTGATGGCGACACCTTCGGCGCTCGATCCCGTCGTGAAGGAAATGCTTTACATTGCCGTTTCCGTCACCAATGGCTGTTCCTATTGCGCCCATTCCCACACGGCCGCCGCCAAAGCCAGGGGCATGACGACAGATCAGCATGCCGATTTACTGCGCGTCATCGCGCTTGCCGCCAAGACCAACCAGCTTGCGGTCGCGCTGCAAGTGCCCGTTGACGCCGCTTTCGACGCCGACAGGCAGGCGTGATGCGAAAAAATGCCTTGGAATGGGCGTTTTGACTGATGATACCGGAATAAAAGCAGAACACGGTTCTGGCCTTTATATCCCGAATCACTACATTGGGCCGCATGAGCAACAGTTTTGACGATATGCCGTTCTTCGATGAGGAACCCACCGCACCGCGCAGGGCAACGAACAACGCCGGTGCGGAAAGCGGCGGCGGGCTTGGCATTGCTGCCCGCGCCATGGCGGCGCGCGATCAGACGCGTGCTGCACCCGACTATCTTTCCGGCCTCAACCCGGAACAGCGCGATGCCGTGGAAACGCTGGACGGACCCGTTCTCGTCCTCGCCGGCGCCGGCACCGGCAAGACCCGCGTTCTGACCACCCGCATCGCCCATATTCTCGCGACCGGCCGGGCCTATCCGAGCCAGATTCTTGCCGTGACCTTTACCAACAAGGCTGCCCGCGAGATGAAGGAACGTATCGGCGTTCTCGTCGGTGGCGCGGTCGAGGGCATGCCCTGGCTCGGCACGTTCCACTCCATCGGCGTCAAGCTGTTGCGGCGTCACGCCGAACTCGTCGGCCTGAAATCGGATTTCACCATCCTCGATACGGACGACGTGGTGCGGCTGATCAAGCAGCTCATTCAGGCCGAAGGTCTTGATGACAAGCGCTGGCCGGCAAAACAGTTCGCCGGCATGATCGACGGCTGGAAGAACAAGGGCCTGACGCCGCCGGATATTCCCGAGGGCGACAGCCGCGCCTTCGCAAATGGCAAAGGTCGTGAACTTTACACCGCCTATCAGAACCGCCTGAAAACGCTGAACGCCTGCGACTTCGGCGACCTTCTAATGCACCCGATCAGCATCTTCCGCCGCAACACGGATATTCTGAAGGAGTATCACCAGAAATTCCGTTACATTCTGGTGGACGAATATCAGGACACCAATACGGCGCAATATATGTGGCTCAGGCTTCTTGCCCAGCGCGCCAAGGGCGAGCCGCAAAACGTCTGCTGCGTCGGCGACGACGACCAGTCGATCTATGGCTGGCGCGGCGCGGAAGTGGACAATATCCTGCGCTTCGACAAGGATTTCCCTGGCGCCAAGGTGATCAAGCTCGAACGCAACTACCGTTCCACCGAGCATATTCTCGGCGCTGCCGGCCATCTGATCGCCCACAACGAGGGCCGTCTCGGCAAGACGCTGTTTACCGAGCGCAGCAGCCCTGACGATGAAAAGGTCGTGGTGCACGCAGCCTGGGATTCCGAAGAGGAAGCCCGCGCGGTCGGCGAGGAAATCGAACAGCTACAGCGCAAGAACCACAAGCTGAACGACATGGCCATCCTCGTACGCGCTTCCTTCCAGATGCGCGAATTCGAAGACCGTTTCGTCACGCTCGGCCTCAATTACCGCGTCATCGGCGGCCCGCGCTTTTATGAGCGTCTCGAAATCCGCGATGCCATGGCCTATTTCCGCCTCGTCTGCCAGCCGGCCGACGATCTGGCCTTCGAGCGGATCGTCAACACGCCGAAACGCGGCCTTGGTGACACGACCATCCGCAACCTGCACGACTATGCCCGCGCCCGCGATATTCCGATGCTGGCGGCCGCGGCCGATATCATCGAAACCGACGAGCTGAAGCCGAAGGCGCGCAAGGCGCTGTTCGATGTGGTGCAGGATTTCCGCCGCTGGCAGGGCCTCTTGGAAAACACCGAACACACCACGCTTGCCGAGCAGATTCTCGACGAAAGCGGCTATACCGCCATGTGGCAGGCCGACAAGACGGCAGAAGCCCCCGGACGCCTTGAGAACCTGAAGGAACTCATCCGCTCGATGGAAGCCTTTGAAAGCATGCGCGGATTCCTCGAGCATGTCGCACTCGTGATGGATGCCGAGCAAAACGAAAATCTCGATGCCGTCTCCATCATGACGCTGCACTCCGCCAAGGGTCTGGAATTCGACACCGTCTTCCTGCCCGGCTGGGAAGAAGGCCTGTTCCCGCACCAGCGGGCGCTGGACGAAGGCGGGCGCTCCGGTCTTGAGGAAGAACGTCGTCTTGCCTATGTCGGTATCACCCGTGCCAAGAAACTCTGCCATATCTGGTTCGTGTCGAACCGGCGCATTCACGGGCTGTGGCAATCCACCCTGCCCTCACGTTTCCTCGATGAATTGCCGCCCGCCCATGTGGATGTCGCGGCATCCGATAGCAATTACGGCGGTTATGGCGGACGTGGCGGCTACGGCCAGTCGCGCTTCGACAAGGCCGATCCCTTCACTAACAACTACTCCACCCCCGGCTGGAAGCGCGCGCAGCAGAACCGCAGCGACGCCACCCGCGACAATTGGGGCACCCGCTCCGGCCATGCGGTGGAACGGATCGGTTATGGCGAAAGCGGCCCGCGCACCCGCACTATAGATGGCGAACTGGTGGCCAAATCCGTGGCTGACAAGCCCTCGAAATTCTTCGTCGGCGACCGCGTTTTCCACATCAAGTTCGGCAATGGCAATATTTCCGCCATTGAGGGCAACAAGCTGACCATCGACTTCGATCGCGCCGGCCAGAAGCGCGTGCTGGATGGATTTGTGGAAAAGGTTTGATTCGACAACCATGAATGCCCGCGGACCGCTTTTTCCATAGCCCACATCATTCTGTTGCAATAAAGGAGTTGCGATGGAGACATGAAAACCGGGCGAGGACTGCTTTGCATATATTACCAAAAAGCCAGCGCACGCTTGCGGTTTTCCTGATCAATATGGACAGCGCCACAAAGCGCCTTGCCGACATGAACGCCCGCCTCGACGCCATGGGGCTGAAAGCGGAGCGTGTGCCCGGCGTCAATGGCAGGGAACTGAATTACCCCATCCCGGAATTCAGTGAGCTCTCCTACATGCTGATGCATGGCCGCCGCACCTCGCCGCCGGAAATCGGCTGTTATCTCAGCCATGTCGCCTGCGCCAATAAATTCATGGCGGGCGATGCCGATATCGCGCTCATCCTTGAGGATGACGTGGTCTTCGACGATGATTTTCTCAACGCCATCGACGAGGCGGTGTTGAACGGCGGTGACTGGGATTTGCTACGGCTCACGACGGTCAGCAATGGCCGGAAATTTCCGTTCCGCCCGCTTTCCAACGGTCGCTCTCTCGCCGTTGCGCTCACACGGGAAAAAGGATCGGGAGCCTATCTCGTCAACCGCCGCGCCGGAAAATGGATATCGAAGCTGATCCCCATGCGGCTCGCCTATGACATCGCATTCGATCTGGAATATCTAGCGGGGCTGAAGGCGGCCTTCCTCTACCCGCTCTGCGCGACGCAGGATGCGGACGGGGAGAGCCAAATCCAGAATAATCTGCGCATCTACCGCCTGCCGCGCTGGCGCTATTTCACCGTTTTGCCCTATCGCGCCTATCTGGAAACCAGCCGATTCCTGTTGCGCGGCATTCGCTTCGCCGTCGCCAAGGCGCGCGTTGCACTTGAAGGCAGAAAGCGAAAGACCTTACCCGCCGGCCATTGACCCGCCGGATCAGGCCTCTCCGGGCGTGAAGCCGATGAGATAAATCGCCGCGACCACGGCTGCGAGAATAAAAAGCGAAATGACGAAAATCGTCATCCTGTTCAATGGTTTGCGTGTCGTTTTCTTCATGCCGGAATAATGCGGAAGACGAAGGCTGGTTCCATCACAGCTCTTGCCTTTGGCACGGCGAGCCTTAGACGGCCGATTCCGGGTTTGGTAATCTGTGTGACAGGTAGTCATGCATTTGGGCCATCGCCTCCTCTCTCGACAGCCCTCCAGATTGCAGACCGGACCGCAGCCATAGCCCGTCGATCAGCGTGGTGATGCCAAGGGCGACAGGCTCACAGTCCTCTTGCGGCAAGAGATGCCTTAGTGCGGAGAGCAGATTCGAGCGCATGCGCGCATGGATCACCTTCTGGATGCGCGCAAGCTGCGGCTCGCGGGGAATCTCAGCGCACAGTGAAAGCCAGGCATGGCAGATCGATGGCTGGAAAAAGCTCTCGTCGAAATTGCCTTCGATAATCGCGTCGAGCCTTTCACGAGGACTGGAGGCGCGTTTGAGGCGTGCAACGACGACCTCCGCCAACTTCAAATTGGCCTCCCGCATCGCATGTTCGAACAGTTCCTGCTTGCTGGCGAAATAATGCAGCACGATTCCTTTGGAGGCGCCGGCTTGTGCCGCGACCCTCTCGAGCGTCGCCCCCGCCATCCCCTCTTTCTGCAGCACTTCAAACGCCGCGCGTCTCAGTTCGGCGCGGCGAATATCGCTTATTTTAGTGAGTCGCATTTCGATCTCCTTGCAAAAGCACATTGACAAATTTTCCGGAAAGATCAATTATTGTCCCACCGGTCAATTTAGTAACCGCTAAGATAAAAGGTTGCCTCATGAGAAGATGGGTGGAGTTTTTTTCGGCGGCGGCATTTATTGCGGCGGGACAAAGCGCCGCTTTCGCGGCCGATCCGCAAGCCTGCAAAATCGTGCGCATGGCCGAACCAGGGTGGAATGACCTCGCCTTCACGACCGGTATAGCCACTACGCTTTTGAAGGCTTTGGGTTACGAGCCGCAAAGCCAGTTGCTCGGAATTGACGTCATCTACACCAGTCTGAAGACCAGGGACCTCGACGTTTTCCTCGGTTACTGGGATCCGGCGATGGTCAATTATTACAAGCCCTACAAGGAAGATGGATCGGTCGAAAAAGTCCGCACCAACCTCGTGGGCGCCAAGTACACCTTCGCCGTGCCGGCCTATGCCTGGGAGGCCGGCGTCAGGGACTTCACCGACCTGCAGAAATTTGCCGACAAGTTCGACAGAAAACTCTACGGCATCGAACCCGGTTCGAACCAGTTGATGCTGGACGCCGTCAACGATCCGTCGCTCGGCCTCAAAGACTGGGAGGTCGTTGAATCCAGCGAACAGGGCATGCTTTCCCAGGTAGCGCGCTTTAGCCGCAACAAGTCTTTCATCGTCTTCCAGGGCTGGGCGCCGCACCCGATGAACAGCAAATTCGACATGAAATATCTGACGGGCGGCGACAAATTCTATGGACCCAACTTTGGTGCGGCCACCGTCGATACCCAGGTCCGCAAAGGGTATACGCAGGAATGCACCAACGTAGCCAAGCTGCTCCAAAACCTGGAATTTGATGTCGAATACGAAAATAAGTGCATGGACCTGATCATGAACGGCGGCCTGTCGCCGGAGGACGCGGCGGCACAGGCGCTCAAGGCGGAACCGCAACGGCTTGAGACATGGTTGAAAGACGTGTCTACCTTTGACGGTCAGAACGGTCTTGCAGCCGTCAAGGCGGGTCTCGGCCTATGACGTCGGTTTATCTTGACGATTGGGAAAAGCGCAAACGTTACATAGAGTTGCCGCGCAAGCGCCGACTGTCCTTTATAGACACCGGCGGCCCCGGCCCGGTGCTGTTGATGCTGCACGGGTTTTCCGACACCAGCCGCAGCTTTTCTGTCCTCGAACCGTATTTCCAGGAATACCGGCTGATTGCTCCTGACCTACCCGGCCACGGTGCATCCTCCTTGGGTCACGGTTTTCACGTCTCGGACTTCGCGGAAACGATAGATCACTTCCTGACGCTCATGGGCATCTCGCGCTTCTTTCTGCTTGGCCATTCCATGGGTGCGATGACGTCAATCGAACTGGCCTCCCGGCGGCCCCATTCCGTCCGCGCGCTCACTCTGATCTCGGGCACGCTGGAACCCGACTTCGGTGCCGAAAGCAGGCTTTCCAGGGATATTCTTGCGCTGCGCGATCCAATCAAGCCGGCCGACGGTTTCCTAAGTGACTGGTATTCCTGCTGCCATCCCGTCAGCGACGAATTCCTCTCCTTCATGAAGCGGGACGCGGCAAATATGCCCGCATCGACATGGCATGGCGTTTTGAAGGCCTTCGGAGAAACGAACCTGCACCACAGCGCATCCAAAATAAATGCACCGATACTTTGCCTTTCCGGTTCTGAAGACCCTCTGTTCGACGAAACCCATCAGCGGCAACTCACCGAGGCGTTTCCCACCGCGCAAAGCGTGACGCTACCGGGCCATGGCCACAATCCACATTGGGAAGACCCGAAATGTGTTTCCACATTGATTACAGAGTTCCTCGCCGAAGTGATGACAGACGCCATCCCGGTTCGCAGCGTTGAGGCATCCGCTCGAGGGAGCTGACGCTCTCCGTATGAATTCAGGAAACATGGAGAATTCGATTTCGCTTGCGGCGCCGATGCGATAACGCTTCCGAGCGTGAACAAAATTCGGCCGGCCATGACAAACACGACGCATCCTCGCCTCAACCCGCTACATCTCACCGCCGCCTTCGCAAGCGGCTGTCTTTTGACATTGATGGTGCATTTCAACGGTCAGCTTGCCCATTACGGCAATGCGCTGTTTTCGTCCTGGACAGCGCATGGCACCGGCACGGTGGCAGCGCTGATCTATCTCGCCATCATGCGTCCGAAGGAAGACGCCGGCGCGGCAGAAAGACCGAAAGCGCCGTTATGGGCCTATTGCGGCGGGGTCGTGGGTGCGGCCATCGTCATTCTCACCTCCACCGCCGTCAATTCGCCTTTGGCGCTCTCGGGCACCATTGCGCTCGGGCTTGGCGGACAGGTGATTTTCAGCCTGTTGGCTGATCTCTTCGGCCTGTTCGGCCTGCCCAAAAGAAAGCCGGACCTGCGGGACATGGCGGCGGTGGCGCTCATTCTCTGCGGCAGCGCGCTTATCATCCTTGTCGGGAGAACGACATGATCACCTGGATCGCCATGGCTTTTACCGGCGGCGTCTTCGTGGCGCTGAGCCGCCAGATCAACGGCCGCCTCAGCCTGTCAAACTCGCCGCTCATCGCGTCGTTCTGGAACCATATCGTCGGTTTCGCCGTGCTGACGGTCATCGGCCTCATCGTCGGCGGCCTCATTCCGCCGGGCGCGGCCGATGCGCCCTGGCTTGCCTTTATCGGCGGGCCTATCGGCGTCGTCTTCATCGCTTCGGGAAGCTGGCTCATTCCGCGCATCGGTGCGGTCAATACCGCCCTTCTGGTCATCAGCGGCCAGATGGTTTCAGGCGTGGTTCTCGATCTTTTCGGCGACCATCCGCCGAAACTCTGGGCAAGCGCACTCGGCATCCTGCTCATCATCGCCGGTATGGTGCTGACACAGCGGCGCGGCCGATAGAGCATTTCCAACAGAAGTCGCAACGGCTCTACGCCCGGAGAATGCACAGAATCAGGAAAGCTCAGGAATCGCTGTCGCGCGAGAACATGCCGAGCAATGTCTTGCCGCCGCTTTTACCGCCGCTGCTCGCAAGTGTCGGGCGGTTGCCGTTCAACTTCGGCACCACGACCATGCGCTTGACTTCGCCACGCTTGAAGGCCGCCAGAAAGCGCGGGTAATCGCGAAATACCACGCAGCCATTCGATTCGCCGCGTTTCGCCAGCATGTAGGTATGCGCCAGAAGACCGTCACGGCCATGCGGGTTAACACCGTTTTCGGGCGTCAGGCGAATGGCTTCAACGCCGTGGAATCGCGCCTCGCGCATCGTCAGACGATAGCTGGAAGGCGGCGTCGAGCCGCGCATCTTCACATGCACGTAATCGGGATTGTCGCGCATCTTGCCAATGCCGGAATGCGCTTCGAGCTTCTCGCCATTCGGCATATGCACGATACCGGAGGAAATATCGTAGATCGCCGTGCCGTTGCCGCGATCCGGCCACGGAACCGCATCCATCTTGCTCGGTTGACGTATCGGATTGTCAGGCTTCGCAAAAGCGAGCATGGCGCCGGTGCTCTGCTTCGGCGGCGCAGGCGCCCTCAGGGGAACCGGCGCATCGAAAGCCGGTGCCGAAGCAACGGCCGGACCATGTTCATTGGACGGTGCCGCGGGACGCGGTGACGGTTCAACGGTCTGAGCCGTCGCAACCTCGGGACGGAAGCTCGGCAGCGGCACATCATCGGGCAGCAGGCTGCTTGCCTCTTCCTCGATCTGCGGCCGCGCCAGCGCCACTTCAAATGCCGGATGCTGCGGAACGGCGCCCTGATAGGCAACCTCGGAGGTGCGACCCAGCGCCGAATCGACGATCGCCGACGGCTTGAGCGCGGCAAGCTGCGTCACCGTCGCCTGCCCTTTTGCATTGGCAGCCGCGCCAAAGCGCTCGCCGAATTCCTTCGCACCGATCTCGGGGAGGATGCCGGCGAGGCGAACCGCCTTCTGCTGGCCATGGCTGTGGTCGCTCAAACGGGAAAACTTGCGCACGTGAATATCCCGCCCGGCCGCGTGGGCAATTGCCGTCTCAGTGGAAGCGAATTGCGTCACCAGCGTCTTTTCAAACTGCCCGACACCATGCGAAGCGGCAGCCATGCTGTGCAGCGAGGCGAAGGCGGCAAAGGCGAAAAGGCTGGCAAAGGCGCCGCCGCCGAGAAGAGCGGACATTCGGCCGAACGAAAAGGATTTGCCTCTTTTGACGGAATACGAACCGGCAAGACCGGCGCCATTATAGGCCGCAGCAGAAAACGCCATGATACTCGTTACTCGAACCGTTCACGCACACCCGGCCGACGCCGGAGGGATTTTTGGACATCCGAAGGGCGGGCAAACACCACGCCGGTTTCGGAACTGACTGGTTCGAAGCATGACGAATTATGGTAACCAAAGTGTTTACGAGTCCCTGCAAAAATATTTCGTTAAGGTCTGCACATTGGAAGGCGAAGGCAAAACAATGACTTGCGCGGGTACTGCGTGCATCCGCACGGCATCGTCCCGGAAAATGCCCCTCAAAAGGGGCGTCATCGGCCCAAAAAATTTCCGCCGCCGCATTGTCAGGTAAGTTCCGACTTGGCCAGAAATTTGCTGCAAATGCGGCAGGACTGCGACAAGGCAAACAGCTGGCCGACGCACTTGTGCCGGCCGGATGGGTCGAAAGGGACTTGATCCGTCAAAGCCGGCTTGGCATCCTGCCCTGAAAAGGGAGGCACATCATGAAGGCGCTGTTGCTCATCGATATCCAGAACGGTTTTTGCCCGGGCGGAAATCTGGCCGTTGCCGATGGCGACAGGGTCGTACCCATCGCCAATGCCCTGATCGACAATGGCGGCTACGATCTCATCGTCGCCTCACAGGACTGGCACCCGGAAAATCACGGCAGCTTCGCGTCCCAGCATCCCGGCAAGAAACCCTTCGACATGGGTGAACTCTCCGGCAAACCGCAGATGATGTGGCCGGACCATTGCGTGCAGGGCACGCCGGATGCAGAATTCCACCCTGACCTCAAAACGGACGCCTTCGATTATATTCAGCAGAAGGGCGAAAACCCCGCCGTCGACAGCTATTCCGCCTTTCGCGACAATGACCAGGGCGCGACGACGGGACTGGCGGACTATCTGAGCCGTCAGGGTGTCACACAACTCGACGTGTGCGGCCTTGCCACCGATTATTGCGTCAGTTTTTCGGTGCTCGATGCCCTCGACATGCTGCCTGGTGTGAATGTCCGTTTTATAGAAGATGCCAGCCGCGGCATCGATCCGCAGGGCATCAAGGCCGCGATTTCGACGATGCGGGAAAAAGGCGCGGCCATTCTCAAAAGCCGCGACATTTTGCGGGACTAGGGCCCGTCGGGTTCAAAAACCGAACGCTACCGGACAGGACGGATCCCTTGCTCCCCCTCCCTCCTGTGACGAGCACAGGGATGAGGAAGGAGAGCGCCATTAGCGCGGCTTCGGCTTCTCCAGCACGTCGATATCGCCTGCCGCATCCTCAAGGCGTCTCAAGATCGCGGCATGTGCATCCCTAAGCCCCTCATTATAAAAAACATGCCCCAGCTCCTCGGCCAGAAAATCCACAAAGATTTCCGCCTGCAGCTGGCCGATCTCAGCTTCGGTCTCCCGGGCGAGATAAGCCCTGATGCGTCCGGCCAGATCGGCCTTGTCCTGCTTTTCCAGCATCGATCTTCCATCGTCTGACTATTGAGGGATACGGCAGGAAGGCGGTGAATCCGTCCGTCCGGCACCGGCCATATCGGGCGTTACCGTAACGGAAGCTTCAAGTTAATCAATCGATCCATTCATGCAATTCGTTTGCCAGCCGGACGGGACGGCGATAGAGCGGCGGCAAGGAGTTTCCAGACATGTTCAATGCAGATTTTCGCGAGGGATTGAAGAGCGGTTTCCCGATCGCCCTCTCCGCCGCCCCTTTCGGTGCGCTGTTTGGCGCGGTCGCAGTCGATAACGGGCTCAGCGTCACCGAAGCCACGATCATGAGCGGCACCGTCTATGCGGGCGCGAGCCAGCTCGTCGGTATCGAATTGTTCGGCCAGAAGGTTGCCCCCTGGCTGATCGTTCTATCTGTCTTCGCCGTCAATTTCCGCCATATCCTCTATTCCGCCGCCATTGCCCGGATGATCTCGAACTGGTCTTTCCTGCAAAAAGCCGCGGGCTTCTTCGTGCTGGTCGATCCGCAATTCGCCGAATCGGTCAGAAAATACGAAAATACCGGCACGGTCGGCTTTTCGTGGTACATGGGCTTTGCAGCGCCGGTCTATGTGCTGTGGCTGGCCATGACCATTCTCGGCGCATCGCTCGGCAATATGGTCGGCGATCCGAAAGCCATCGGCCTTGATGTGCTTTTGCCGATCTATTTCATGGGCATGGTCTTGAGCTTCCGCCAGCGGGAGAATTTCTACCCTGTCATGCTGGCAAGCGCTGTTGGCGCAACGGTTGCCTTTCACGTCGTCGGCTCGCCGTGGCATGTGAGCCTCGGCGCGGTCGCCGGAATTCTCGTCGCGGTCCTTTATCCGCCGAAGCCGAACAGCGCGGCGAATTCTGAAAGCGGGGTGGAAACGCCATGAGCGACATGCTGCACACAGATACGCTGATCCTGATCGCGCTCGCCGCCATCGCCACCTATCTCACCCGTATCGGCGGTTATGTGCTGATGACACGGATGAAATCCATCCCGCCGCGCATGGAGGCGGGATTGAACGCAGTTCCCGTGGCGGTTTTGACCACGCTCGTCGCACCCGCCTTTTTCGAAGGCGGATACGAGGTGAAGATCGGCATGGTGGCAGCGCTTCTGATCTGCCTGCGCTTTCCCGGTCTGACGATGCTCGCCATCGGCTGGGCGATCGTCATCGCGATCAGGCATTTCGGGCTGCTTTAAGCGACCCGCTCCAATGGCTTCGTGGCGGCAACGAGCCAGGCTTTCACCTCCTCATCGGTGATGAGCGGCGAGAGCTTCTCCAGAACCTCGGCGTGGTAGGCGTTCAGCCAGCCGAGTTCCTCGTCAGTCAGTAGGGACACGACGACAAGCCTGTTGTCGATAGGGCACCAGGTCAGCGTCTCGAAGGAGAACATCGGCTGGTCACCGCCGGCCACCTCTTCCGCCTCGCGCACATAGATCAGGTTCTCAATGCGGATGCCGAAAGCACCGGGGCGGTAATAGCCCGGCTCGTTCGACAGGATCATGCCCGGCAGCAGCTCCTGCGTCGAAAGCCTTGCAATGCGCTGCGGCCCCTCATGCACGGAGAGATAGGAGCCGACACCGTGGCCGGTGCCGTGGGCATAATCTACCCCCGCCTTCCAGAGCGCGATGCGCGCCAGCGGATCGAGGTCGCAACCGCGCGTTCCCTTCGGAAACCGTGCGGTGCTGATACCGATCATGCCCTTCAGCACCAGTGTGAAGAAACGCTTCTGCTCTTCCGGGACGGCGCCGATTGCAATGGTACGGGTGATATCAGTGGTGCCGTTGACATATTGGGCGCCAGAATCGACGAGGAACATCTCCCCCTCCGCAAGTGTGCGGTCGGTATCGGTGGTGACGCGGTAATGGATGATGGCGGCATGTTCGCCGGCGCCTGAAATCGTATCGAAAGACACGTCCTTCAGCGGGTTTTGCAGCCCCTGCCCCACCTTGACCCGAGCGGCTTCCAGCGCCTTGACGGCGGCGATTTCGGTGACGCTGCCCGGCTGCTGGCGGTCCAGCCAGCAGAGATATTCGACCATGGCCGCGCCGTCCTGCACGTGGGCGGCTGCCGAGCCGGCCAGCTCCGCCTTGTTCTTGCGCGCGCGCGGCAGGCGAACGGGATCGGCCTCCTCGATCAGCGAGCCGCCCGCCGCCGTGATTGCGCCGGTCAGCGCCACCGGGGTCAGGTCCGCATCCACCATGACGCGGCCCTTGGCGCTTGCAATGGCATGCAGACGGTCGGCGATCTTCGACGGCGGCAATTGTGTCGCGAGTTGCGCCAGATAGGCCTCGGTCTCGATGCCCGTCTTGCGCTTGTCGAGAAAAATATCTGCCCTGCCGTCGGCATAGATGATGGCGCGGGCGAGCGGATGCGGCGTGTGCGGCACGTCGTTGCCGCGAAGATTGAAAATCCACGCGATGGAGGATGGATCGGTAACCAGCAGGGCGTCCGCGCTCTTTGCCGAGACCGTCTCCGCCAGCGAGGCGATCTTTTCTTTCGCCAGCCTGCCAGTAAAGGCCTCTGGCTGGATAACGACGGGCTCCAGCGGCTCGGAGGGACGGTCCTGCCAAAGGGCATCGAGCGGATTCTTTTCCAGGAGAACGACCGAACCGCCCCTGCCGGCAAGCGCCTTTTCCAGCCGCTTCAACTCCGCGCCGGTGTGCAGCCACGGATCGATGCCGAGCCGGAAACCCTGCGGAGCATGTTCGGCGAGCCAGACGGAAGGCGGCGCGCCAACCAGATCGCCGCCGCTGAAGATCGATTGATCGACCTGCGACTTGAGCTGCGTCGTATAACGGCCATCGACAAAAACCACCGCCTCCGTGCGCGTCACCAGCGCAATGCCGGCGGAACCGGTAAAGCCGGTAAGCCAGGACAGGCGCTCGGCACACTCCGGCACATATTCCCCCTGATATTCATCGGCGCGCGGCACCAGAAAACCGTCGATGCCAAGGGCATCGAAACCGGCGCGCAGCGCCTCGACGCGGGCCTTGCCAAATTGCGGCGCGGATTTGTTTTCGAAGGTCTGGAACATGGGCGTCTTTCGGGAACTGTCATGAGAAAAGCAGCAAGGTTGCGCCGTCAAATCATTGGCGCGCAACGACAATGCCACGCGGACAAAGCCGGTTTCAAGCCATATATGACAGATCGGATTGCGGCGACAAATTGTGCATATTTCGCGAAATAAGTAATACTCTAGGCGAAGCGACATGCATCAAACGCATATCTAACCTGACATATCCCCTCTAACTAAACAAAAACACATCGCTTATCTTCAGATCAACACAGCGAGAGAGACACTCTCCTGGCAAACAAGGATTTGAAGCAATGGCAAAATCTTTCCTCCGCACCGCCTTCGATCGCGTTGTTGAAGCACGCGAGCGTCAGGTCAGCCGCCATGTCAACGCCGCCCTTCTGAACCTCGACGACAAGTCGCTGGAAGCGCTCGGCATGAACCGCGCCGATCTGCGTCGCAAGGCAAAGTCCAGCTACGTATTCTGATGACATCAGGCGCGGCGATCCTCCCTCCACCGCGCCGAACAGGAATACGTCGACCCGCTTGAGCAAGCTCCTCCCATGCTCGCGGGTTTCCAGGCGGCGCGAAAGCGCCGCCTTTTCTTTTGCCCGAAAGGGATGCTGCTGAAGCTTCAGTCCTTGCGCAGATGCAGCGTCACCCAGCCATTGCGCCAGATGGTACGGACATGGGAAAGCCTTGCGCCATTGTATGCGGAAAGCACCTTCCAGCGCTGCGATGCGAGAATGCCCGACAGGATCACGGTGCCGCCTGGCGCCAGATGCGTGACGAGCTGCGGCGCCATCTTGATGAGCGGCCGCGCCAGAATATTGGCGATGATGAGATCGAACGGACCATGCTTGCGGAAGGCATCCGAGTGGAAACCCGGTGCGGTCTCCAGCGCCATCCCGGACACGATGCCGTTCAGCCGCACATTTTCCTTCGCCACCTTGACGGCGATGGGGTCTATATCCGTCGCAAGCACGGGAATGGGACGCATCTTGCGCACAGCAATTGCCAGAACGCCGCTGCCAGTGCCGAGATCCAGCGCATTTCGCACGGTCCGCGCCCGCAGAACCTCCTCAATCATCTCAAGGCAACCTGCCGTCGTGCCGTGGTGGCCTGTGCCAAAAGCCTGGCCCGCCTCTATTTCAATCGCCAGATCGTTCGCCTGCACCTTGTCGCGATCATGCGCGCCATGCACGATGAAGCGCCCCGCCCGAACCGGCTTCAGCCCCTCGAGAGACTTGGCGATCCAGTCGACATCGGGAACGGTCTCCTTCTCGATGACGAGACCGGGAAATGCGGGAGCAAGCAGCGCGCTGACGCGCTCGCGGAACTCCTCTTCCTGATCGGCCATCAGATAAACCGAAGCTTCCCAGATATCGCGCTTCTCATCCACCTCGGTGGTGGCGATCGCGACATCCTCCTCGCCGAAATAGTCCGACATGAGATCGAGGATTTCACCCGCCTGGATTTCGGTCGTGGTGACGTAAAGTCGGATTTCGCTCACGGCGGGCTGCTTTCTCTGGCTAATAGTTCTGCGTCTGCCTTTGCCACAAAACCGCAGTCAGTCCAATAAGCTGCGCGTAATTAAACCTTCGTACCCTTCAGAAGATTCTGAAGTTTCTGCTCGGCGACGTCAGGGTTTTCGCCATAAGCGATCGTTCCTGCAAAGCGGCCGTTGGCATCAAGCAGAATGACGGACGCCGTGTGATCCATGGTGTAATCGCCATTCGGATCCTTCTCGTCCACCGGCACCTTCTTGGCATAGATGCGGTAGCCCTTCAGAGTCTCGGCAATCTTGTCGGCCGGGCCGGTGATGCCGGTGATCCGCTTCGAGACATTGGAGACATATTGCTGCATGATCTCAGGTGTATCGCGCTCGGGATCGACGGAGACGAAATAGGCCTGCAGCCTGTCGCCGGCCGGGTCCACCTTCTCCATCCAGCCGTTCAGTTCGAAAAGGGTTGTCGGGCAGACTTCCGGGCAATGGGTGAAGCCGAAAAACAGCGCTGTCGGCTTTCCCTGGAACGCCTTTTCGGTGATCGGCTGGCCATTTTGCGCCGTGAGTTGGAAGGGCACGCCATAGGCCGTCTCGACCATTTGCTCCCGGGTTTTCGTCATTTCGATCGTCAACCAGCTGACGACGCCGGCGAGAACGAGCACGACGGCCCACAATACGATGCGAATATTTCTCATTGTCCAATCCTACCCCGAAAGCCGGCGGCATGTCGCTGGCCCTGACAGACAGATAACGAAAGGCGACCGGGACGGCAAATCAACTGGGCGTATTTGCGGGAACCGCGCTGATTTGTCACAAATCCGCAGCCGGAAAGCAGGTCACAGACACCAGGCGATGCCGCTCTGCACCGTGGAAAGGAAAATATCCGTGCCGTGCCGCACCCAGCCGTCAAAGGCAAGAAGCACGACGGCAAGCGAGGCCAAAGCGGCAAGACTAGCCAGAATAAACTTCAGCGGCTGGGAAACGAGCGCGTTCATATGCCGATCATAACCTGTTTTCGTGGGCGCGAAAACCGCCAAAATACTGGGTTTTGCCGGCGGGGCAGCCGCAATTGTTAGGGAAAGTTTAAAATCTTGCTGTGCATTATGACCGTAGCGGTTTTCAAGCCTCGACATGATGTCTCCCGGTCAATTCTCCGGCCACCGCATAAAGCTCAATCCTGCGCGGGCCTGTTAGAGAGCCATCAGAGGAAACCTGCCGTCATGTCCAACGCCATAAAGCAATCCGGCGCATATCTCGAAATCGTTTCCTTCCACCTGAGCGATCAGGAATTCTGCATCGACATCATGGCGATCCGCGAAATCCGCGGCTGGGCGCCGGTTACCCCGATGCCGCACACCCCGCCCTATGTTCTCGGCCTCATCAACCTGCGCGGCGCCGTCATTCCCGTCATCGACATGGCCGGCCGCCTCGGCATGAAAATGACCGAACCCTCCGAGCGCTCCGCCATCATCGTCACCGATATCGGCGGCAAGCTGGTCGGCCTTCTGGTGGAACAGGTCTCCGACATGATGACCATCCGCTCCGAAGACCTGCAGCCCGCGCCCGATATCATTCCGGAAGAGCAGCGCAGCTTCTGCCGCGGCATCGTGGCGCTGGAAAAGAGCATGGTTTGCTTCCTCAACCTCGACACCGTGATTGCGGACGAGTTGGCACGCGAAGCAGCCTGATCCAGGCATCTATAGCGCAATTGCGAGGGCGAGCCTTACGGCTTGCCCTTTTGCCATGTGACCTGCTGGTTATAGAGCGGCACCGTGGAAATCGCCATCTTGGCCGAACCGTCGGTCAGCTCCCGCGCATGTACCAGATAGATCAGTGTGTCATTCCCCTTGTCATAGACGCGGCTGACAACGAGCTTCTTCCAGACCAGCGACATGCCCTGCCGGAACACCTCTTCTCCGCCCTTCGACAGATCGATGTCGCCGATCTCAACCGGTCCCGTCTGGCTGCAGGAAATGGCGTTGTTGGAAGGGTCTTCGAACCAGTTTCCGTTCTTCAACCGGTCGATCACACCGCGGTCGAAATAGGTAACGTGGCAGGTCACACCCTTGATCTTCGGATCGGCAATCGCCTCGATGACGATGTCGTTGCCAATCCAGTCGACACCGACCTCACCGACCACCTGCGAATGCGCCGCTGTCACTGGAAGCAACGCCAGAAAGCCCGCAAACAAACCCGACAGAGTTTTCTTCGTCATCGCATCTTCTCCGTTACGCTGCTTCAAACATAGGTGGAAGCCGCCGTTACGCAACCCGGGAGACGGTGCGTTTTTTCATGCTGCAGGGCTGGTAGCCGGTGGCGGTGAGACGCCCCGCGACCATGCCGATCTTTTCCGGAAGATCGCGAACATGGGCAACGCGAAGCGCCTTGGCGGCGGCAATAGACGCGGCCGCGCAGACGACGGCGTCTTCGGCGGCATTGTGATGCACGAAACGCAGCTGGAGATGGTGGGCGATGACATTCAGCTTGTGCGACGCCAGATTGGGCCAGACATGCCGGGCGATCTTGACGCTGCATAGATAAGAAAGATCGGGATAGGACTGCCGGTATTTATCGAAGGACGCCCGCATGACGCTGAAATCGAAGGCGGCATTATGGGCGATCATGGTGGCGCCGTAGAAGTCGTCGATGAACTCCTCCATCACCTCAGGGAATTCCGGCGCGTCCTCGACATCGGCAGGGCGAATCCCGTGTACGGCAATGTTGAAGGACGAAAACCGCATGTCCTTCGGCCGGATGAGACGCTCCTCGACGCGAACGATCTCGCCGTCCTCTATCCACGCAAGCCCGACGGAGCAGGCGCTGCCCCGTTCCTCATTGGCGGTCTCGAAATCGATGGCGATGGTTTTCAAGAGTGATTCCCGTTGTTTCATTCCGGCATAAACCGGATTGACGTCAAAGAGAACCGGCCTCGGCTGACCGCGCTTCCAAAAGCATCCAGTCGATGAGCGTCACCAGATCGGGATTATCGAGCATACGCCTGGGATAAACGAGGAAATAGGCAAGCGTACTGGCCATATCCTTGCCGAAGGGCGCGATCAATGCACCTTCCGCAAGCTCGCGGGAAACCAGCGAGCGCCGGGTCAGTGCAATACCATGCCCGGCCTTGGCCGCATCCAGCGCGCCGTTGCTGTCGATGAAGACGGTGCCGCCGGAGGCATCCACGTCCGATGCTCCCGCCGCCTCCAGCCAGCGCCGCCATTCATTGCGGTTCTCATCGTGCAGGAGCGGAATGGATTTCAGGTCCCCCGCTTCCTGAAGCGGTCCATATTTTTCCAGAAGTTGCGGCGCACACACCGGCAGGGTGCTGTCATCAATGAAGCGGATGCTCTCCAGCCCTTCATACCGACCAAACCCGTGCCGTACCGCCAGATCGACATCGTCCCTCGAAAAATCCACCAATCGGTTCGTCACGCTGATGCGGACATCCACCTGCGGGTATTGCTGCTGAAAAGCAGGCAGTCGCGGCATCAGCCACTGCACGGCGAAAGTCGGCGTGCAGCTCAGCGTGAGCACCGTGATTTCGGAACGCGCCGTCAGTTCCGCCGTCGCCTCGCGCATCATCCGGAAGGCGGTGCGAAGCGCGCCGTAATAACGCTCCCCCTCACGCGTCAGCTGAATGCTGCGCGGCTTGCGGAAAAACAATTGCACGCCAAGCCGCGCCTCCAGCTCCCGGATTTGCAGGCTGACCGCGCCGGGTGTGACGTTCAGCTCGTTGGAGGCGAGCGTGACACTGCGATACCGCGCTGCGGCCTCGAAGGCCTGCAACCCTTTCAAAGAAGGAAGTTCGGCTACCATGGTTTAGGTCACCTCAATTATCACACGAGAAACAATCGTTTGAAAAAACCATAAAACAAGGAGTAGATAGACGCAATAAGACCTGAAACGCATTAAAAACCACCCATCTTCGACTTGAGGTAAACTCAATCAATATCGGGTGGATGGCGGCCATCCCGCCTGCGATCATGTCCATATTCAAGCTTCGGGAGACGACGATGGCGATACAGAAACAGATGGATGCCGGTGAATGGGCGATGCTTGTCGCGCTTTCGCTTCTGTGGGGCGGATCGTTCTTTTTCATCGGTGTTGCGGTCAAGGAATTGCCGCCCGTCACCATCGTCACGCTGCGTGTCAGCCTGGCGGCGATCGCGCTTCTGATCGTCTGCCGCATCATGGGCCTTCACCTGCCGCGTGAATGGGCGGTGTGGCGTGCCTTTTTCGGCATGGGCCTGCTCAACAACATCATCCCCTTCTGCCTGATCGTCTGGGGCCAGACCCAGATCGCCAGCGGGCTTGCCTCGATCCTCAATGCCACGACGCCGCTCTTCACCGTCATCGTCGCCCATTTTTTGACCGCCGACGAGAAGATGACCGGCAACAAGCTGACCGGGGTCGTGATCGGCTTTGCCGGCGTGGCGACCATGATCGGCCCGGCCGCCTTCACCGGCTCATCCGGCCTCTGGGGCCAGATCGCCATTCTCGGCGCCGCCGTCTCCTATTCCTTCGCGGGCATCTTCGGTCGCCGTTTCAAGGCCATGGGCGTACCGCCGCTGATGACCGCCACCGGCCAGATCTCCTCCTCGACACTGATGCTCATCCCGGCCGCCCTCCTTATCGATAAACCATGGATGCTGGCCATGCCGGGCCTCGGAACGTGGGGCGCGCTTGTCGGCATCGCCCTCCTGTCGACAGCGCTCGCCTACCTGATCTTCTTCCGCATCCTCGCCAGCGCCGGCGCCACCAACCTCGCTCTCGTCACCTTCCTCATTCCCGTCAGCGCCATCCTGCTCGGTTCGCTTCTCCTCGGCGAGCAACTGGAAATAAAGCACTTCGCCGGCATGGCGATGATCGCCGCCGGTCTTGCGGCGATCGACGGCAGGCTGCCGGCAAAACTCCGAAGACTGTTGCGCAACGCGCCCGCTTGACAGGAACACGGGGCAAAAGCATTCTGCACGCATGATCGCAACGAAGCAGAATACCACCCCTCGCCATACCATCACCGGCCATTCGGCAGGGAAAGGTGTGTCGTCGCGTTAAGCGATCCATTTTTACCCTGCCAAGAGAGCAGGGTTCGCAAACCTGCTCCCCACACGCCCCCAATACGCCCAAGGAGACAGGCATGCAGAACTTGAAATTTGCCGATAATGAAGATTCGCAATTCAGCTTGAACGAAGTCATCCTGCGTGCGGCGCGCCTGGACGATGCCGAAGCCTTGACCGAAATGTTCAACCTGCCTGGCGTCCGTCACGGCACGCTTCGACAACCGTTTCAGTCCGTTGAAAAGACACGGAAAGCGATGGAGAACCGTGGCCCGAACGATATCGCCATCGTTGCCGAATGGCGAGGAAAGATCGTTGCCAATGCTGGACTGTTTCGCAGGGCGGGAAGGCAGTCCCACATTGCCGATCTTGTGATCAGTGTTCACGACGATTTTGCCGGTAAAGGAGTGGGATCACACCTTCTCGCAGCGCTGATAGATACCGCCGACAATTGGCACGACATCAAGCGGATCGAACTCAATGTTTTCACCGACAATCTCCCGGCAATCAGGCTTTACGAGAAATTCGGCTTCGAACGCGAAGGCACCCTTCGCAACGACGCCTACCGCGATGGAAAATACGTCGATGCTCACGTGATGGCGCGTCTTCGATAGTTCCGGTCAGTTGTCCAGGTGATCCGAAAACACCTCTCGAATGGTCCGCCGCGACCATTCGGCCATTTTGTCGTTACATCCGCGCTCCGCATCCAGCACGATCAAAGCCTTCCACAGCGCCCAGCCGCGCCCGCGCTGCCATGTGGCCTCATCCAGCTCCAGCGCCTTACGAAAAACGGCGCGGCTTTCCGCATCGAGCACATTCCACGCGAGGATGAGATCGGAAGACGGATCGCCGACGCCGGAACTGCCGAAATCGATGACGGCTGAAAGCAGGCCGTCCTTCACCAGCAGATTGCCCCCGGCAATGTCTCCATGCACCCACACTCCCTGCTTCCGCCAGTGGCTCGAAAGTGCAAGCTGCCATATCTCCATGGCCAGCGCCTGATCCACCTCGTCCGCAAGCCGCGCCGCCGAAGCCTTCGCCTCCCCGTCATAGACCGAAAGCGAGCCGCCGCGATGGAAATTATGCGCGCCTGCGGGTGGGCCATCCGAAGCATCCACCCCGTGCAATGCCCTTATAAACGCGGCAACATCGATGGCGATGGTAGAAAGATCAACACGATCCAGATACCTGGCGAGCGGTTCGCCCTCAAGCCAGCGATAGACGGACCAGTGGAACGGATAACCCTGTCCCGGCTGCCCGAGCGCCAATGGCGCAGGGATCGAAAAGGGTAGGAGCGGCGCAAGCGCCGGCAGCCACCGGTGCTCCTTCTCGACCTGCGCAACATACCGGGCGGCACTTGGCATGCGGATCAGCATCTCATCGCCAAGACGGAAGCTGCGATTGTCCCAGCCGCTCAGTTCCACCGGCCGGATATTTAACCCCGCCCATTGCGGAAACTGGCTGTCCACCAGCGCCCCGACCTGTTCTGTGCTGACGACAATACGGTCATCCATGCTGCGCTCTCCGTGTCAGGCGCAAAGCTCTAGCGGCAGAGAACAACATTGCGATGACGGAACCTCAACCGCCGATCAATGCCAGCCACTCATCCTCGTCCATGGTCTGCACGCCCAGTTCCGTCGCCTTGGCAAGCTTGGAACCGGCCCCCGGCCCCGCCACCAGAATATCGGTCTTTTTCGACACCGACCCCGCGACTTTCGCACCAAGACTTTCAGCGCGGGCCTTCGCCTCGTCACGGGTGAATTTTTCGAGCGAGCCGGTGAAGACCACAGTCTTGCCCGCTACCGGGCTGCCATCGGTCGAGGGCTTTTCGGCCTCCTTCGGGCGAAGCTCCCGTATCAGCCTGTCGATGACATCGAGATTGCGCGGCTCTTTGTAGAACTCGATGATGGCGCGCGCCACCACCTCGCCGATGCCATCGATGCTGTTGAGTTCAGCCCAGGCGTCACTTGCAGGATCAGCCGCCGCCTTCATCGCCTCCTCGAAATGCGCATAAGTGCTGTAAGAGCGCGCCAGAAGCTTCGCCGTGGTCTCGCCCACATGACGGATGCCGAGAGCGAAAATCAGCCGGTGCAGATCGATCTCGCGGCGGGCATCGATGGCGTCGAACAGCTTCTTGACGCTAACCTTGCCGAAGCCGTCGATATTTTCGAGCTTGGTCAGATGAGACGCCTCCTGTCGCGCCTTCAGCGTGAAAATGTCAGGCGCTGTCTTGATCGAGAGCGCAGGATCGTCGCTTTCGAAGAAGAAATCGATCTGCTTCGTGCCGAGCCCCTCAATGTCGAAGGCATTGCGCGAAACGAAATGTTTGAGATGCTCCACCGCCTGCGCCCGGCAGACGAAACCGCCGGTGCAGCGCGTGACCGAATCGAGCTTGCCGGTCTTTTCATTGCGCTCCCGCACCGCATGGCTGCCACAGACGGGGCATTTCTCCGGGAAGGCATATTTCACCGACGCAGTCGGACGCTTTTCCAGAAGCACATCCAGCACCTGCGGAATGACATCGCCGGCGCGCTGCACAATGACCGTGTCGCCGATGCGGATATCGTGGTCTTCCGGGCGGATGCGCTCGCCGCTATTGCCGATACCTTCGATATAATCGGCATTATGCAGCGTCGCATTGGTAACGACGACACCGCCAACGGTGATCGGTGTGAGCCGCGCCACCGGCGTCAAGGCGCCAGTGCGCCCCACCTGGATTTCGATATTCTCAACGGTGGTGAAGGCCTGCTCGGCCGGGAACTTATGCGCGGTGGCCCAGCGCGGGCTGCGCGAGCGGAAACCAAGCCGTTCCTGCAGATCGAGCCGGTCGACCTTATAGACGACGCCGTCGATATCGTAATCGAGATCGGGCCGCGCAACGCCGATTTCGTTATAATGTTCAAGCAATTGCTGGGCCGAGGTGAATCGCTTCATCAACGGATTGACCGGGAAACCCCACTCGCGGAACTTCTCAACAATGCCGTATTGCGTATCGGCGAGCCGCGCCGGCTGGCCGCCATTCGAAACCTCGCCCAGCGCATAGGCGAAGAACCGCAGCTTGCGTTTCGCCGTGACATTGGCGTCGAGCTGGCGCAGCGAACCGGATGCCGTGTTGCGCGGGTTCACATAGGTCTGCTTGCCTTCGGCCTCCATCTGGGCATTGAGCGCCAGAAAGTCGCTCTTGGCCATATAGACCTCGCCGCGAACTTCCACCACATCGGGCGCATCGGCGGGCAGTTCGTCCGGAATTTCCTTGATGGTCCTGATATTGGCGGTGACATTTTCACCGGTCGTGCCGTCTCCTCGCGTCGCCGCCGTCTTCAGCCTGCGGTTCTCGTAGCGGATCGACATGGAAAGCCCGTCAATCTTCGGCTCGGCGGTAAAAGCGATGGAATCGTCCGGCAGATGCCCGAGGAAGCGATAGACGGAACTGACGAAATCCCGCAGATCCTCTTCCGAAAAGGTATTGTCGAGCGACAGCATCGGCCGCGCATGCACGATGGGCGCAAAGGTCGGAAGCGGCGCGAAGCCGACTTTTCTCGACGGGCTGTCGGCCCGCACCAGCGCCGGGAAAGCCGCTTCGATGGCGTCATTACGACGCTTCAGCGCATCATATTCGGCGTCCGTAATCTCCGGCGCATCCTTGCCGTGGTAAAGCGCATCATGCCGCGCAAGCTCAGCCGCCAGAAATGCAAGCTCGGAAGAGGCTTCAAGCTCGGTGAGGTTTTCGACGGATTTCTGGTCTTGCGACATGACGGCCTCTTTTCGGAATTACCGAACGCTTTTAGCCGAAATAACAAACATTAAAAACAGTTTTGCCGTTGGACTCACAGGCCGCATCCGCTTGCGCAAGGCAACGGGTCGCCGTCAGTCCTTGGCCGCCAGCAGGCGAGCCGCCGCAGCCCTAGCCTCGTCCGTCACCGATGCGCCGGCCAGCATGCGGGCGATCTCCTCGGTGCGGTGCTTCGGCTCCATGGTGGCCACGCGCGTCGCGATACGCTCGCTGCCGTCGCCGGATGGACCCTTGGAAATGAGAAGATGAGTGGCCGCCCGCGCCGCCACCTGCGGCGCATGGGTGACGGACAGTACCTGCACGGTTTTCGACAGGCGGCGCAGCCGCTGGCCGATGGCATCCGCCACCGCACCGCCAACGCCCGTATCGATTTCGTCGAACACCAGGGTCGGCGCCGAACCACGATCCGCCAGCGCCACTTTCAGCGCCAGCAGGAAGCGGGACAATTCGCCGCCCGAGGCCACTTTCATAATCGGGCCGGGGCGTGTGCCCGGATTGGTCTGGACGTGGAATTCCACCGTGTCTATACCGTCCGCCGTCGCTTGTTCGGGATCGGAGGTCACCTCGACGGTAAACCGCGCCCGTTCCAGCTTCAGCGCCGGCAGTTCTGCCATCACCGCGTTGGAAAGCGCTTCCGCCGCGTTGCGGCGTTTGTCGGAAAGCGATTGTGCGGCACGGTCGAAATCGGCCTTCACCACGCCGAGATTGGCCTCAAGCTTGCCGAGCTTTTCTTCGCCGGCATCGAGATCGGCGAGATCGGCCACCATTTTTTCGGCGAGAGCCGGCAGATCGGGTACGGCGACATTGTATTTGCGCCCGGCAGCACGCAGCGCGAACAGCCGCTCCTCCACCCGCTCCAGCTCACGCGGATCGAATTCGGTGCGGCGCAGGGCCGCCTCCACTTCCATCTGTGCGTTGGAGAGACTGTCCAGCGCGGCATCCAGCAATTGTACGGTGTCTTCCAGCAATCCCGGCGCTTCGTGGCTCTTGCGCTCCAGACGCCGCATCATCGACGCGATGACAGGCACAGGCGACGCATTGCCGTTCAGGAACTCGCTGGCCTCCGCGATGTCGCCGGCAATGCGTTCGGATTTCTGCATCACCGCCCGGCGCTCGGCCAACTCCTCCTCTTCGCCGTCGCGCGGCGAGAGCGTCTCCAGTTCCTCGACGGACGAGCGAAGGTAATCCGCCTCGCGCGCCGCCGCCTCCACCTTGGCGCGGTGCGTCTTCAGCGCACGTTCGGCGTCCTTAAAGGTGCGGTATAGGCCCTGAACAGCGCGAGCCTCATCGCTCAGCCCAGCAAAGGCGTCCAGCAGCGTTCGGTGCGCATCGGTATCGACAAGCGCGCGATCATCATGCTGACCATGAATTTCCACCAGCAATTGCCCGAGCTGGCGCATCATTTGCACGCTCACGGCCTGATCGTTGACATAGGCCTTGGTTCGCCCGTCGGCAGATTGCACACGACGAAAAATAAGGTCGCCATCGTCATCAAGGCCGTTTTCGCGCAGGAGAAGCCGGGTGGGATGATCGTTCGGGACTTCGAAGGTGGCCGTCACCTGCCCCTTGTCCTCGCCGTGCCGCACAAGGCCGCCATCGCCGCGGCCACCAAGCGCCAGCGAAAGACTATCGAGAAGAATGGATTTGCCCGCACCCGTCTCGCCCGTCAACACGGAAAGGCCCGCCTCGAAACCGAGGTCGAGCCTTTCGATGAGAACGATATCGCGAATCGAGAGCTGGACCAGCATGGCCTATGCCCCGTCTCAAGCGCCGATGAGCTTCTTGCCGGCGCGCGAAATCCAGGACCCCTTGTTTTCACGCGGCTCCAGCCCCTGACCCTTCAGCAGCTTGTAGGAATCCGCATACCATTGGCTGTCGGGATAATTGTTACCGAGAACGGCAGCCGCGGTCTGCGCTTCGTCCACCAGGCCCATGGCGTAATAGGCTTCGGTCAGACGCGCCAGCGCTTCCTCGATCTGGTTGGTGTTCTGGTACTGCTCGACGACGATGCGGAAACGCGAAACGGCGGCGAGATATTCCTTGCGCTCAAGATAATAACGGCCGACCTGCATTTCGCGGCCGGCGAGTTGGTCGCGGGCGAAACGAATCTTGGCCTGTGCGTCGGCGACATATTCCGAATCGGGATAGTCGTTGACGACCTTGTTCATCGCCTCGACGGTGCGCTGTGCTGCGCGCTGGTCCTGTGTCACATCGGAAATCTGCTTCGAATAGGCAAGGCCGATCATGTACTGAACATAAGCGGCATCTTTGGCGCGGGGATATTGCCGCAGGAACCGGCTGCCAGTGGTAATCGCCACATCGTTCTTGTTGGTGCGTGTGGCGATAAAAGTCTGCATCACCAGCGCCTTCTGGCCCCATTCGGTGAACGGATATTGCTTGTCGATCGCCTCGAACTTGCGTGAGGCTTCTGTCATGTTGCCGGCGTTCATGTTGGCAAGCCCCTGCTTGTACAGAACGTCAGGCGGATCGGTCTCGACGCCGAGCTTGGTGATGTCGATATCCGGATCGGACTGGCAGGCCGTGATGGCGACACTCGCGCCGACCAACATCAACGAAACGGCGATCCCCCGCATCGTACCCTTCATTGCACCAGACCCTACATGCTTCATTCGACAGTTCCCACTTCCCGCGCAAATACATAAGCATCGGCTTTGCAATGGCGTTCTAGCCATAAAAGCATCCGCAGGGCAACGCAATGATGACGCATTAACGCATTTTTATGGCATCCACCCATGCAATCGCATGAATATCAGACGATATAACGCAACTTCTTGTTCGCATCACGAAAAAGCCGCCCCAAAGGGAGCGGCTTTTTCTGTCAATTGATAGCCTGCGAAGGAACTCAAGCAGACCAGGGTGCGAATTCCGGCATGTTGACAGCAACGAATTCGCGGGCGCGAACCATCTGGTTGCGGGCTGCCGGCGCTTCGACGATTTCATAGGCCGTGCGGTCGCTCAAAAGCGCCTTCAGCGCATTCGCATTGACCTTGTGGCCGCCGCGGTAGGAGCGGTAGCAGCCGATGAACTGCGCACCGGCAAGCGCCAGATCGCCCACGGCGTCCAGCGTCTTGTGACGGACGAATTCGTCCTTGGCGTAACGCAGGCCTTCCATGTTGATGACGCTGTTGTCATCGGAAATGACGACCGAGTTCTCAAGCGAAGAGCCGAGCGCATAACCGGCGGCCCACAGGCGCTCCACGTCACGCATGAAACCGAAGGTACGGGCACGCGACAGTTCGTTCTTGAACGTTTCCGCCGTCAGGTCGCCCTTCCAGGACTGCTTGCCGATCAGCGGCGTGTCGAAATCGATATCCACCTCGAAGCGCGTACCGTCGTAAGGACGGAATTCCGCCCAGGAGGCGCCCGAATCGATACGTACCGGCTTCGTGACGCGGATGTAGCGGCGCTTCACGCCGAGGTTCTTGATGCCGACGGATTCGATCGCCTCGCTGAAAGGCGCCGAGCTGCCGTCCATGATCGGAACTTCCGGACCGTCGACCTCGATGATGAGGTTGTCGAGGCCCATGGCGTAAATGGCGGCCATGACATGCTCGATCGTCGCGACAGACTGCGTCAGCGAGCGGCCGAGCACCGTGCAAAGATCGGTGTTACCGACATTGGCAGACACCGCCTTCAGTTCGGTAACGCTGCCATTGTCATGAAGGCGATTGAAAACGATGCCCGTTCCAGCTTCTGCGGGCTGGAACGTCATCGAGACCGGATTGCCGGAATGCACGCCAATGCCTTTAAGCTGAACAGCATGTGCGATAGTTGTCTGAAATCCGAGCAGTCCGATGGTCATGCGAATATGCCTTGTTTTGCAAACCGCGCCGCTTGGGCCAGCGCCGTTCAAAGTTTTCAAGCCGGCTTTTAACGACCGGCAAAGTCAATCTGTTCCTTTACCCAGCCTCATACATACGCACATGTAGGTGCCACGACAAATCACTGTTCGTTTCGGATTGTTACATGCACAAGCCGTTGAAAATACGAATTAATTTAGTGTTAACACGTGAAATAAACAAAACGCCCGGATCGTGTGATCCGGGCGTTTCAAGGGGATTATGGAATCGCCTTTAGTTGGACTGGCGACGCAGGAAGGCCGGGATTTCCAGCTGATCGTCATCGTGATGGCTGGAGGAGGCAGGCGTTGTGCGGCCGTGGTCGTCAAGCTGGCCACGACGCGGTGCGTAGAGGCTTGCTTCCGGCGAAAGCGGCGCGCGGCGCTGCTGCGGAGCCATGCTCGGTGCGTCCATCATGTCGGAGGGAACTTCTTCTTCTTCGCGGCGACCAAGCGAGTTGGTGATGCGCTTCAGAAGACCCATCGGGCCACGCTCTTCCTGGGCGGCAGGAGCGGCATGGGTGCGATGTTCCATCTCGGCCTTGACGACCGGCGGGAAGTCTTCGACCTTCGGCATGCGAACCGGCTCGGGCTGGCGCGCAACCGGTGCGGGCTCCTGATAGACGGGCGCCTGCGGCGGCTGCATGCGCGGCGCCGGAGCGGAAACCTGTTCCGGAGCATGATAGGCCGGAGCCTGGGCTACCGGAGCCGGAGCCGCCTGCTGAACCGGACGGAGAGCCGCCGGCGCTTCAGCCGGAGAAGATGCAAACAGCTTGCTCTGCGGACGGAAGTCCTGTGCCGGCTGCTGGTGTGCGGCGAAACCGAGTTCACGTTCCATTTCGGCTTCTGCCGAACGGATGGTCTGCGCGATCGGGTCTACGGCCTTCGGTGCCTGCGAGACTGCGGCAGGCTGGACTGCGGCCGGAGCGGGAGCAACGGCCGCGGAAGGACGGATAAGCGGCTTTGCAGCGGCGGCTGCGGCGCGCATTTCGGCAACGTTCTGCTCGCCGACGCCTGCAACGCGGTCAATGCCGGTTGCAACGACGGAGACGCGGATGAGACCTTCCAGCGCTTCGTCGAATGTTGCGCCGAGGATGATGTTCGCATCCGGATCGACTTCTTCGCGGATACGGGTCGCCGCTTCGTCGACTTCGAACAGGGTAAGATCGCGACCACCGGTGATGGAGATCAAGAGTCCCTGTGCGCCCTTCATCGAGGTTTCGTCCAGCAGCGGGTTGGCGATCGCCGCTTCCGCAGCCTGCATCGCACGGCCCGGACCGGAAGCCTCGCCGGTGCCCATCATGGCGCGGCCCATTTCACGCATGACCGAACGGACGTCGGCGAAGTCGAGGTTGATGAGACCTTCCTTCACCATCAGGTCAGTAATGCAGGCAACGCCGGAATAGAGAACCTGGTCGGCCATGGCGAAGGCGTCCGCAAAGGTCGTCTTGTCATTGGCAATACGGAAGAGGTTCTGGTTCGGAATGACGATCAGCGTATCGACGGACTTCTGCAGTTCCTCGATGCCCTGTTCGGCAAGACGCATGCGGCGGCCGCCTTCGAAGTGGAAAGGCTTGGTGACGACGCCGACCGTCAGGATGCCCTTGTTGCGGGCAGCCTGTGCGACGACGGGAGCAGCGCCCGTGCCGGTGCCGCCGCCCATACCGGCGGTGACGAAGCACATATGGGTGCCGTTCAGGTGATCGATGATCTCGTCGATGCATTCTTCAGCGGCAGCGCGACCGACTTCCGGCTGCGAACCGGCGCCGAGACCCTCGGTGACGTTGACGCCGAGCTGAATGACCCGATCTGCCTTCGTCATGGTCAGCGCCTGCGCATCCGTGTTGGCGACGACGAAGTCGACGCCCTGGAGGCCGGCCGTGATCATGTTGTTGACAGCGTTACCACCGCCACCGCCGACACCGAAGACGGTGATGCGTGGCTTCAGCTCTGTGATATCAGGCTTCTGCAGCTGTATCGTCATTTTAACATTCCTTCTTTCTCTGGCCGCATCGCCCCGCTGGCCGATTCTTGAAACTCAACTCTGAAACCTCCGGCTTGCGCCACGAGGCCACTCAAAAACTCTCTTTCAGCCATTGCCCCACCCGGGCTATCCGGCCGCTACCGTTGCCGAACGGCGAGAACATTCCGCCTTGCGCCGCATGAATTTCGATATCCGCCACCTGCGGATAGATCATCAGTCCGCACGCCGTCGAAAAGGCAGGGCCCTTTGCCGCGACCGGAAGACCGGCCACACCCATGGGGCGGCCGATACGAACGTTGCGGGCAAGGATGCGCCGCGCCGTTTCCGGCAGACCCGTCAGCTGGCTTGCGCCGCCGGTCAGGACGACGCGCTTGCCGACAATCGGGCTGAAGCCGGACTTCTGGATACGATCACGGATCAATTCCAGCGTCTCTTCGATACGTGCCCGCACGATGCGGGTAACAAGTGCTCTTGAAACTTGCGATGGTTGATCGCGATCGTCTTCGCCAATCGGCGGGATCGAAATCATGTCGCGCTCATCCGCGCCATTCAGCAAAGCCGAACCATGCACCACCTTCAGTCTCTCCGCATCTTCGATTCGTGT
Organism: Agrobacterium sp. ST15.13.013; assembly: GCF_027956525.1. Taxonomy (NCBI): domain Bacteria; kingdom Pseudomonadati; phylum Pseudomonadota; class Alphaproteobacteria; order Hyphomicrobiales; family Rhizobiaceae; genus Agrobacterium; species Agrobacterium sp. ST15.13.013. The sequence goes on along the minus strand of NZ_JAQKGP010000002.1, from coordinate 273,478 downwards.
CGAGAGGCCTCGTGCAAGATCTGTCGTAACGTGATGGCCGCCAAGCCCGATTGCGTCGGTATGAATGAGCCGGCCTTCGGCGAAAACCGAGATCGTCGTGGTGCCGCCGCCCATGTCGATGGCCGCACAGCCAAGCTCAACTTCGTCATCCACCAGTGCCGCAAGACCGCTGGCATAGGGTGTCGCCACCATGCCCTCGACCGAAAGATGCGCGCGATTGACGCAAAGCTCGAGGTTCTTCAGCGCCGTGCGTTCGACAGTCACCACATGCATGTCGACACCGAGAAGATCGCCATACATGGAGAGCGGATCACGAATGCCGCGCTCGCCATCCAGCGAATAACCTGTTGGCAGCGAATGCAGGATCGCCCGGTCCTGGCGCATGGATTGCTGGCTTGCCGCCACCAGAACCTTGCGCAGATCGCTTGCTTCCACTTCCTGGCCGCCGAGATCGATGCTCGCGGTGTAGATATCGCTCGCCAGCCGGCCAGCCGACACATTGACGATCAGGCTGTCGACGGTAAGCCCCGCCATGCGCTCGGCCGCATCGACCGAAAGACGGATCACGCCTTCCAGCGCGTCGAGATCGGCGATCACGCCGGACTTTACGCCGCGCGAGCGCTGATGGCCGATACCAATGATTTCGACCTTATGGGTGCGACCCGGCAGGATTTCGCTTTCCTGGCGCGGCGTAAGCCGACCGATCATGCACACGACCTTGGTCGAGCCGATGTCGAGCACCGAAACGATGTGGCTGCGCTTGGAAGACAATGGCTTCAGGCGAGGCAGGCCGAAATGGGAAGAACCGAAAAAGCTCATGTGTTCTTCTCCGCCTTCTTGAGAGCCTTGGTGCGCGCGTCGACAGCGGCCTGGCGGCGCTCGGCGGCGCCCTCGGTCAGCTGGATCGTGGTGCGGTCAGACAGCCGCAGATCGACGGCGGCGACATCGCGCGACAGCACCTTTTCCTCGAGATCGAGCCGCGCCAGCAATTGCAGCGCCTGCGGCAGGTTTTCTTCCGGCAGCTTAACGACGATGCCGTTATCGAGATGCAGATCCCAGCGGCGGCCGGCAATGCGGACATAGGCGCGAACGCGGTTGCGGATTTCCGGCCAGTCGGCCAGTTGCGCGACAAAACCGGCAGCACCCGTTTCCGCGTCGCGGCCGACGAAGAGCGGCAGGGAGGCGAATTTATTATCCCGCAACGGCGCAATCACGCTGCCATTTTTTTCGATCAACGACAGTTCTGTTCCGTGCTGCCAGATGCCGAAGGCCTGACGCTCCTTCAGCCGGACTTCCACGGTCTTGGGATACACCTTGCGGATATCGACATCTTCCACCCAGGGAAGCTGCACCAGCTTGCGGCGCGCCGCATCGATATCAAGCGCAATCAGCGAGGTGCTGCCGTCGAGGCCGAGAAGCTGGAATACATCGATTTCGGAGGTCTGCCGGTTGCCGGACACCTTCACATCCTCGACTGCGAAACCGGCAGCCGAGGTGGTCGTCTGGGTGACGATATTGGTGTGGCCACCGAGCGACATGCCGTAAAGCCCGATCACCGCGTAAAAGGCGAAAGCCGAAATCGTGCCGGTATGGGCGGGAATGTGAATGCGTCCGGTCGCAAGGCTGACACCGAAACGCACGAAGCGGCGCAGCGGACGCGGCAGCACCCTGCGATCGTCGGCATTGGCCGCCGCCGCATATTGCTCGCGCTGTTTTGCCGTCGACTTTTTGCCGGTCACCGCAAACACGAAGCGTCCTCCACCATCCAGCTGACAAGGTTACCAAAGGAGCGGCCAGCATGGGCCGCCATTTCCGGCACCAGGGAGGTCGGCGTCATGCCCGGCTGCGTATTCACTTCAAGCCAGATAACTTCGCCATCTTCTGAGAAACGGTCGTCGTAACGAAAGTCTGAACGGCTTACGCCACGGCATCCGATCGCCCGATGCGCCATAACCGCCAGTGTTTGAATTTTTTGGTAAATTTTCGGTGAAATTTCTGCGGGAATGACATGTTTCGAGCCACCAGCCGCATATTTCGCATCATAATCATAGAAATTGTGACCGAGCGGCACCACTTCGGTGACGCCCAGCGCCTCGCCGTCGAGTACACCGCAGGTCAATTCCCGGCCGTGAATATAGCGCTCGACCATGACCTGATCGCCGTAGCGCCATTCCGACGAGGTGAGGATTTGCGGCGGGTGCGACTGGTCTTCCTTGACGATCACCACGCCGAAGCTCGAACCTTCACGCACCGGCTTCACAACATAGGGCGGCGCAAGCGGATGTTCGCTGGTGAAATCGAAGCGGTTCATGACACGCTCGGCAGCCACCGGGATGCCGGCAGCCGCGGCAACTTTCTTGGCTTGAGCCTTGTCCATGGCAAGGGCGGAAGCCAGCACGCCGGAATGCGTATAGGGAATCGCGAGATATTCGAGGATACCCTGAATGGTGCCGTCTTCGCCGAAGGGGCCGTGCAGTGCATTGAAGGCGACGTCCGGGCGCAGCTCGTCGAGTACGGCGGCGATATCGCGCCCCACATCGACCCGGGTGACCTTGTAGCCCTCGTCTTCCAGAGCCTGCGCGCAAGCGTTGCCCGACGACAGGCTGACCGGCCGCTCCGACGAAAATCCACCCAAAAGAACAGCTACGTGCTTGCCGCTCATCGAACCCTCTGACACCAACTCTCCGTTACGAACCACGCCCCGAACCGACCGGATTTGACGAACGGTGATTCTGGCACATGATCCTTGAGATCAGTTAAACGCCATTAAGGTTAATGAATCGTTTACTTTCGTTAACCGCCGCGTCCAACGTGCCGAGTTTCGTTAAAGAATCAGCACCGATCCGGATTCCCTCCTTGGAATCAGAGAGTTGCACGGATTGCAACATACAGGTTTTCAATGATCGAAAATAAAACGGCAGCCGCACGGCGCCTGCTCCGCGATAAAGGCAAGGTCGAAACGTTAACAGGCGGGATTATTCCCCAGGGAAAATTATCTGGCGTTTCAGCGTTTTAAAACCGTGGCCTGAATCAGTCTCTCAATCGCCAAAGCATCCTCGAGAGGTATAACCACACATGTCGCGCTGATAGATCACAATATCTGCATTATTTCTTTTTTAGCATTCCCTGAGCACAAAAATTACGTTAACGCAGTCATCGCCTCCCAAGGCATGACATTGAAATCATTCAAAATGGAACCAATACCATGACCGACGCGATATCTACGGTATCGCCGACGGCTGACAATTCGAACGTTGTAAAGACAAATTCGCCTGCACGAGTTCTCACTGCCAGTCTGGTCGGCACGACCATCGAGTTTTTCGACTTCTACGTTTACGCCACGGCCGCAGTGCTCGTGTTCCCCACCTTGTTCTTCCCGAACAGTGACCCGATGACGGCGCTTCTGGCGTCCTTCGCCACCTTCTCCATCGCCTTTTTCGCCCGCCCGCTGGGCGCTGTGGTCTTCGGCCACTATGGCGACCGTGTCGGCCGCAAGACCACCCTTGTCGCCGCTCTACTCACGATGGGCGTCTCCACCGTCGTGATTGGCCTCCTGCCATCCTATGAGACCGCCGGCGTTCTGGCCCCGCTGCTGCTCGCGCTTTGCCGCTTCGGCCAGGGTTTCGGCCTCGGTGGCGAATGGGGCGGCGCCGTCCTGCTCGCCACGGAAAACGCACCTCCGGGTAAGCGTAGCTGGTACGGCATGTTCCCGCAGCTCGGCGCACCGGTTGGCCTGTTCCTTTCGTCCGGCGTGTTCTGGATCCTGCTGCACTTCATGTCTCAGGAAGCGCTTTTGAGTTGGGGCTGGCGCATTCCCTTCGTCGCCTCGATCATCCTGATCGCGGTCGGCATGTGGGTTCGCCTGTCGATCACCGAAACGCCCGACTTCCAGAAGGCAATCGAAAAGGAAGAGCGCGTGGCCGTGCCGGTTGCGGAACTGTTCCGCAACCACAAGCGCAGCCTCGTGCTCGGCACCTTCGTGGCGCTGGCCACCTTCGTGCTCTTCTACATCGGCACCGCCTATCTGCTGTCCTACAACGTCAAGGTTCTGAAAATCCCGTTCCTCGACGCGCTGGAAGTGCAGATCCTCGGTTCCATCGTTTTCGGCATCTTCATTCCGATCGCCGGCAAGCTCGCCGAAAAATTCGGTCGTCGTGAAATCCTGATCATCACGACGGTGCTGATCGGCCTGTTCTCCTTCCTGCTGCCCGGCCTGATGACCGGCGGCGAAGGCTCGATCTTCGTCTTTGCGGCTCTTGCCATGATGCTGATGGGCATGACCTACGGCCTGATCGGAACGGCGCTTGCCGCGCCCTTCCCGACCCGCGTGCGCTACACCGGCTCGTCCATCACCTTCAACATGGCCGGCATCTTCGGCGCATCGCTGGCGCCTTACATCGCCACATGGCTGCAGGTGAATTACGGCATGGGTTATGTCGGTTACTATCTTTGTGTATCGGCGCTCATCACGCTCGCCTGCATCCTTATGTCCCGCAAGGACGAAGTCTGATCTGAGATGCTCAACGACAAAAGCCCGCGAAACCTTCATTTCGCGGGATTTTGTCTGTCAATTTCTGCTTAAGCCACCGACTGACGCCGCTCGACATGGCCCACCATGCAGACGCGATTGCGTCCGCCATCCTTTGCCCGATAAAGCGCAAGATCGGCATTGTGCATGACCTTGTCGAAAATTTCGGCGTCGCCGCGAAAAGCGACACCAATCGAAATCGTCACCGTGATCCGAAGGCCTTGATGCTCCACCGGCGTCGCCGCGACGGCTGCGCGCACCCTCTCGCACATCTGCAGGAAAGCCAGCCGGTTGGTCTCCTGGACGACCACAAATTCCTCGCCGCCCAGGCGCGCGACATGCGCTGGAGGATCGAAATGCTCCCTTATCCGGCGCGCAACACTTGAGATGACGAGATCGCCGACGAGATGGCTGTACCTGTCATTCACCGATTTGAAATGATCGATATCGAGGAAGGCGACGCAGTAGTCGCTGCCGAGTTTATCACATGCCGCATAAAGGCCGAGCCGGTTGCTGAGGCCAGTCAGGGCGTCCGTATGGCTCAGATGCAGAAAGCGCTCGTGGGATTGCACGAGAATTTGCACTTCCCTCGCATTCAGCCAGCAGACCAGCAATGTCACCGTAAACGCCACGGCCCCGCCAAGTGTCACAGCCAACATGATCCCGTTGAAGAGATCGGTCACGAGCCCGAACTGCGCGAGAAGCGTCAGGCCACCCGTGCACATCAGAATAACAATGAGCGTGACGAGACACGCAATACGAATGGAGAATTCCATCGGCTGGAGCCGCCGCCGACCCTCGAGCGTCGCGACCGAAAAACTCATCATCTCGATCGTTTTTTTCCAAAGATCCAACATCATGCTCAAGGGCACCTAGATCACATATTTCCGTTAGAATTACCTAATAAAAAAAACAATATAAAATTTAAAACCGAGACCTCGCCCGGGCCGATCAAGTATTTACCCCAAAAGATAGAGTAAAAAACATTGATCGACCGTTACGATACACGCAACAGTCGATCAAAAGCAAATTTTCTTGTAATATGCAGTATTCACCGAGGTTTATGCCCCGAGGAACGGCTCCACTTCACGACCCGGCATGAAGAGGCCGAGGCGCTTGATTTCCCATTCCAGCCGGATGCCCGACTTCTCGAACACGCGCCTGCGGATGGTTTCGCCGAGATATTCCAGATCGTAACCGGTCGCATGGCCGGTATTGATCATGAAATTGCAATGCAGCGACGACATCTGCGCGCCGCCGATGACCAGACCGCGACCGCCCGCCTCATCGATCAGTTCCCACGCGGAATGACCTTCGGGATTCTTGAAGGTGGAACCACCGGTCTGTTCGCGGATCGGCTGCACTGTTTCGCGGTGGTGGCGCACGGCATCCATATCGGCGCGGATTTTCGCCTTGTCTTCCGGATAACCCTCAAACAACGCACCGGTAAAGATCAGGTCCTTGTCGGCGTCGGAATGGCGATAGCTATAGCCCATATCCGCGTTGGAAAGCACATGCTGGTTGCCCTGACGGTCGACCGCATAGACCTCCACAACACGCTCGCGCGTCTCGCCGCCGTTTGCGCCCGCATTCATCCGTAGCGCACCGCCAATGGAGCCGGGAATGCCGTAATAGAAATGGAAGCCGCCAATGCCATTGTCCATGGCCATGGCCGCAATATGCTTGTCCGGGCAGATCGCGCCCGCCTTGATGCGGTTTTCGCCGGCAAGCTCCACCTGGCCGAACCCCTTGGCCGACAGACGGACGACAACGCCCGGAATGCCGCCATCACGCACCAGAAGGTTCGAGCCGACGCCGACCACGGTCAAGGGCACGTCTTCCGGCAGAATTTTCAGGAAGGCGATCAGATCGTCCGTATCGTGCGGCTGGAACATGACTTCAGCAAGACCGCCGGCTCTGAACCACGTCACGCGGTCCATGGGCGCATCCGGTGTCAGACGTCCCCGCAATTCCTTTACCCCGTCGCCGAGCCTCCCCAGCAATTTAACCCCATCGACCTGTCTCATTCAGACTTTCCTGATATGCTCTTCAATTCCGAAGGCAGTACTGCTGCCCATTGCGTGATATTTCCAGCCCCCAAGAGAACCACGAAATCACCCGGATTCGCAATGCCTGTCACCACTGAGGCGAGATCTTCCCGTTTCTCGAGAAAACGGGCGTCCCGGTGGCCGGCGGCCTTGATGGCCGAAACCAGCGCTTCCGAGCTTGCGCCCTCGATCGGATCTTCGCCCGCGGCATAGACCGGAGCAAGGATAATCGTGTCGGCATCGTTAAAACAATGCGCGAAATCGTCGAACAGGCTGGAAAGGCGGCTGTATCGGTGCGGCTGGTGCACGGCGATGATACGGCCCTTGCACGCCTCCCGCGCCGCCTTCAGCACAGCTTTGATCTCCACCGGATGGTGACCGTAGTCGTCAAAAACCTGCACCCCATTGGCTTCGCCCGTCAGCGTGAAGCGCCGCTTGACGCCGCCGAAGGAGGCAAGGCCCTTCTTGATGTCGGCTTCCGAAATGCCGAGACGATTGGCAACGGCAATCGCCGCCGTCGCATTCGACACATTATGGCGGCCGGGCATCGGCAGGACGAGGTCCTTGAAGGAGAAAATCTTACCGGTGCGGCGACGGCGGATTTCCACATCGAACACCGAGCGCGTGCCGTCGATGCGCACATTCGAAAAACGCACGTCGGCCTGCGGGTTTTCGCCGTAGGTGATGACCTTACGGTCCTCGATCCGGCCGACCAGCGCCTGCACTTCAGGATGATCGAGGCACATGACACCGAAACCGTAGAACGGCACGTTCTCGACGAACTGTCGGAAAGCCGCGCGCACGGCATCGAAATTTCCATAATGATCCAGATGCTCGGGATCGATATTGGTGATGACGGCCACATCGGCGGGAAGTTTCAGGAAGGTGCCGTCGGATTCGTCCGCCTCCACCACCATCCACTCACCCTCGCCCATGCGGGCATTGGTTCCGTAAGCATTGATGATGCCGCCATTGATGACTGTCGGGTCGAGATTGCCGGCTTCCAGCAGCGTCGCGACCATGGAGGTGGTCGTGGTCTTGCCATGGGTGCCGCCAATGGCGATGGCATTACGGAAACGCATAAGCTCGGCCAGCATTTCGGCCCGGCGAACGATCGGCAGATGCTTCTCACGCGCCGCGATCAGTTCCGGATTGTTCTTCTTGATGGCGGTGGAAACGACCACCACCTCGGCATCGCCGATATTGTCAGCCGTGTGACCGACAAAAACCTCGATGCCCTTGTCGCGCAAGCGCTGCACATTGGCGCTTTCGGCCTGATCCGACCCCTGCACGCGATGGCCGAGATTGTGAAGCACTTCGGCAATGCCGCTCATGCCGATCCCGCCTATGCCGATGAAATGCACAAGGCCTATGGCTTTCGGCATCTTCATGCCCCAACTCCTTCATTCTTCTTCTTGAATTCCTGTACGGACCGGCCTTCGGCAATCGCCTCCACCAGATCGGCCAGCACATCCGCCGCATGGGGCTTGCCGGTCGCCTTGGCCGCTGCTGCCGTTGCCGAAAGACGATCCGGTTCAGAAAGCGCCGACGACAACAGGCTGGAAAGCTTCTGCGGCGACAGGTCCGCCTGCTTGATGACGCTTGCCCCGCCCGCCGCCGAAAGTGCGACCGCATTGGCCGCCTGATCATGGTCCAGCGCATGGGGATAGGGCACTAGGATCGACGGCCGGCCGATCACCGAAAGCTCCGATACCGTCGAGGCGCCCGAGCGGCTGATGACGAGATCGGCCTCACCGATGCGCGAGGCCATGTCGCCGAAGAAGGGCGAAACGTCAGCCTTCACACCGAGCTTCTGATAGGAGGCGATGACGCTGTCCTTGTCTTCGGGGCGCGCCTGCTGGGTCACGACGATACGTTTGCGCTGCTCGTCCTTCATCAGGCAGATCGCGGCCGGAACGGCGCTGGAAAAGAACTGCGCGCCCTGGCTGCCGCCGAAAACCACAAGCTGGAAAGTCTCGTCCGTCTGTGAGGGCGTATAGGGTATCTCCGATGCCGCCAGCACCGCCGGGCGCACCGGATTGCCTGTTGCCACCGTCTTGTCGGAATATTGGCCGTTGGCGGGCGGCAGGAAACCGCCGGCAATCGCCTTCACGCGTCCGGCGAGCGCCTTGTTGGCGCGGCCCATCACCGCATTCTGCTCGTGAATGATCGAGGGAACGCCAAGTCCGGTGGAGGCCAGAAGCGGCGGCACGGTCGGATAACCGCCGAAACCGACAACCGCGACCGGCTTCAGTTTCGTCACCAGCCGGCGGGCGGCACGCAGGCCCACCCATAGCTTCCAGAGCGAACGCACGACCGAAATCGGGTTCTTCGAGCCGATGGTGGCCGATGGCACCACATGAATTTCATCCGCCGGGAACTTGCCGGCATAACGCTCTGCGCGGCTGTCGGTGACGAGATGCACCTGATAACCGCGCGCCTTCAGCGTATGCGCCAAGGCCTCTGCTGGAAACACATGGCCGCCGGTTCCCCCGGCGGCAAGAAGAACAACACCCTTACTCATGATCGTTTACTCCGCAGGAACGCCGGAACCGACGCGGAAGAAGCTGCGCTCCTGCGCCCGCTTTTCGGGTCTGTGGCGTGTCAGCGCCAGAAGGAAGCCGGCGGTCACGCAGATCGCCATCATCGACGAACCACCATAGGAAATCAGCGGCAACGTCATGCCCTTGGCGGGCATCAGCTCCAGATTAACGCCGATATTGATCATCGACTGCATGCCGATTTGAAGCACCAGACCGGCCACGGCAAAGCGGCAGAAATCGTCCTTCTCCTTGAAGGCGTGCGACAGGCCACGCAGCACGATGAAGGCAAAGATGGCGACGAGAAACATGCAGAAAACGATGCCGAATTCTTCCGCCGCCACCGAAAAGATGAAGTCGGTATGGCTATCGGGAATGATACGTTTGACGATACCTTCGCCCGGGCCGCGGCCGAACCAGTCACCGCGGATGATCGCCTCGCGCGCCGTGTCCACCTGGAACGTATCGCCCTCTCCCGTCCAGAATCGGTCGATACGGCCCGCGACGTGCGGCAACATGAGATAGGCAGTCACAATACCGCCGACGCCGAGGCCGCCGAGCATGATGATCCAGAACCACGGCACGCCCGCCATGAAGAACATGCCGCCCCAGACCACCGATGTCAGGATCGTCTGACCGAAGTCCGGCTGGGCGATCAGAAGTGCGGCCACGATGCCGAAGGTGATGATGGCGAAGAGATTGCCCGGAATCTCCGGATGACGCGCCCGCTCAGCAAAGAGCCAGGCGCAGACGATGACGAAGGCTGGCTTCATGAATTCCGAAGGCTGGATCGAGAATGTGCCGATGGAAATCCAGCGACGCGCGCCCTTGACCTCGATGCCGAAGAACAGCGCGAAGATCATCATCAGCAGCGACGCGATCAGCATGATGACCGCCACACGGCGCACCTGGCGCGGTGACAGGAAGGAAAGGCCGACCATGATCGCCAGCGACGGCACCATGAACATCGCCTGACGCTCAACGAAGAAGAAGCTGTTGAGACCGATGCGCTCGGCAACCGCGGGTGACGCTGCGAAGGACAGCATCAGGCCGATGCCCATCAGCGCGATGAACGCCGCCAGAAAGAAACGGTCGATGGTCCAGAACCATTCCGCGACCGGACCGCGATCAACTCGGCTTACCATGGCCTTCAGTCCCCTTTTCCAGAGTGAACGAGCATCGTCATGCCATCGAGCGCCGCAACCTGCGCGACGAACGAATCACCTCTGATTTCAAAGTTCTTATATTGATCGAAGCTTGCGCAAGCCGGGGATAACATCACGATATTGCCGGCAGTCGCGTCTTTTTCCGCATCCGCCGCCGCATGCTGCACGGCTTTATCAAGCGTGCCGGATATTTCGTACGGCACCGCCTCGCCGAGCGTCGCTGCAAATTCCGCCGCCGCCTCGCCGATCAGATAGGCCTTGGCGATGCGCGGAAACAGGGGCGCAAGGCTGGCAATACCGCCGGCCTTCGGCAGACCGCCCGCAATCCAGTAGATGCGATCGAAACTCGAAAGTGCAGGTGCCGCCGCATCGGCATTGGTGGCCTTGCTGTCATTGACGAAGGTCACATTGCCACGCCGACCAACCGGTTGCATGCGGTGCTTGAGGCCGGGGAAGGACTTGAGACCGGCACGAACCTCATCTTCGGAAACACCGACGGCGAGGCAGGCCGCAATTGCCGCCGCCGCATTCTGCGCATTGTGACTGCCGCGTAGCGTCTGGATACCGTCGAGATCGACCAGCAGCGAAGACGTGCCGCCATGAGCACGTAAGATGCGGCTGCCTTCGGCATAGAGACCTTCGGAAACGACATTGCGCTTGGAAATGCGCTCCACCTTGACGCCGGCGCGTTCGATACGGTCGGCAATCAGTGTCGAATAGCTGTCATCCACACCAACAATCGCCGTGCCGCTGCCGGCAACAAGCCGTTCCTTGACGTCGGCATAGTGCTGCATCGTACCGTGCCGGTCGAGATGATCAGGCGTCAGATTGAGCAGGATACCGGCGGTCGGATTGATCGTCGGCGCCAGATCGATCTGATAGGACGAGCATTCCACCACGTAGAAACGTTGTGCCTTTGGCGGATCGAGGCTCAGCACCGCCGTACCGATATTGCCGCCGAGCTGCGTATCGCGACCGGCCGATTTCAGAATATGTGCGATCAGCGCCGTGGTGGTCGACTTGCCGTTGGTGCCGGTAATCGCGATGAAGGGACAATCCGGCGCATGAGCGCGACGCTCACGGACGAATAGCTCGATATCACCGATGATCTCGACGCCGGCAGCCTTCGCTAGGTCTACCGACCAGTGCGGCTTCGGATGCGTCAGGGGCACGCCCGGCGCCAGTACGAAGGAGGAAACGGAAGACCAGTCGATCGCGTGGAGGTCAGCAGTCGCAATACCCTCAGCCTCGGCCTTGGCGACGCTGTCGGGATTGTCGTCGAAAGCCACGACATCAGCACCGCCGGCTACCAGCGCCCGCGCGGTGACGAGACCGGAACCGCCAAGCCCGAAGAGAGCGACCTTCTTACCCCTAAACGACGTGACCGGGATCATCGCTCACCTCAGCTTCAGGGTGGCGAGGCCGAGCAGCGCGAGGCCTACGGAGATGATCCAGAAACGGATGACCACCTGGCTCTCCGTCCAGCCCTTTTTCTCGAAATGGTGATGGATCGGCGCCATCAGGAAAACGCGTCTGCCGGTGCGCTTGAACCAGAAGACCTGGATGATGACCGACAGCGTTTCCATGACGAACAGACCACCGACGATGACCATGACGATCTCGTGCTTGGTGGCGACGGCGATGGAGCCGATGAGACCGCCAAGCGCCAAAGAACCCGTATCACCCATGAAAATGGCGGCGGGCGGCGCATTGAACCACAGGAAGCCGAGGCCCGCGCCGATGACCGCGCCGACGATGACGGCGAGTTCACCCGTGCCGGGCACGAAATTGATCTGCAGGTAATTGGCAAAAACCGCGTTACCGGCGAGATAGGCGATCACGCCGAAGGTGGCGGCAGCGATCATGACCGGCACGATGGCGAGACCATCGAGACCATCGGTGAGGTTCACCGCATTGCCCGCGCCAACGATGACGAAAGCACCGAACAGCACGAAGAAATAACCGAGATTGATCACGAATTCCTTGAAGAAGGGAAAGGCGATGGAGCTGCCGAGCGTGCCGCCATGCGGTGCGGAGGCAAGCGCCATTTTCATCATGAAGAACACGGCAATCGCCGCGATCAGGAATTCGATACCGAGACGGGCCTTGCCCGAGAAACCCTTGTCGCTCTGCTTCGTCACTTTCAGATAATCGTCGTAAAAGCCGATGGCGCCGAAACCGAGCGTCACCATCAGAACGGCAACGACATAGACATTCGACAGGTCACCCCAGAGCAGCGAACCGCCGAGAATGCCGGCGAGGATCATCAAGCCACCCATGGTCGGCGTGCCGGCCTTCTTGAAATGCGTCTGCGGTCCGTCGGCGCGGATCGGCTGGCCCTTGCCCTGGCGCACGCGCAGCGAGTTGATGATCGCCGGTCCGAACAGGAAGACGATCAACGCAGAGGTGAACATTGCAGCACCCGCCCGGAAGGTGATGTACCGGAACAGGTTGAAGATTTGAATTTTATCCGACAGTTCGACGAGCCAGATCAGCATAATTGCCCTTTCAAAAGGCTATTTCAGACTTGGCGTTCCGTCTCGGGGAATGCCGGATACTTGTCAAGCAGGGCGGCGACAATCTTGCCGAAACCAAGCCCAAGTGACGATTTTACCATCAGCGCGTCTCCCGGTTGCACCCATTGCAGGGCGAAATCGGTGAGTTCCGCCGTCGTCGGGAACCAGATGACGGTGACGCTGTCCGGCAACGCGTCGCGCAATGCGGCCATCGCCTCTCCCGCAAGCCAGACATGTTCGATGCCGGCCGCGAGCAATGGTCCGGCCAGTTCCTCATGCAGCTGCGCCGAAAACTCGCCCATCTCCAGCATGTCGCCTAAAACAGCAACGCGACGGCCGTGGCCCTGCGTCGGCGTTTCCGCCAGCACCGCAATCGACGCCCGCATGGAGGCGGGATTGGCGTTGTAGCTTTCATCGATCAGCAGGAAGGAGCCGCCGTTGATCTGAAGGTGGTGACGCTGGCCGCGCCCCTTCACCGCCTCAAGCGATCCAAGCACCTCGAAGGCGCGATCAAGATTGGCGCCCGTGATCGCCACGGCGCCGAGCACCGCCATCGCATTGTCTGCAATATGCCGGCCGGGAATGTTGAGATGCAGCTCGCTGGTTTCACCATTGAGGATCGCCCAGATCGTCGAGCCCGTTGTCGTGCTCTCGAAGTCTGCAAGGCGGAAATCGGCCTTGGCGTGCTGGCCGAAGGTGAGGATATGTTCGATACCCTGTTCCTGCGCCGCCTCTTCCAGCTGTTCGAACTGGGCGTTATCGCGGTTGAGGATGACCGAACCACCTTCTTCCACGCCTTCGAAAATCTCCGCCTTGGCGGCGGCGATCTCTTCGATATTCTTGAAATTGCCGAGGTGGGCTGCCGCGATGGTGGTGATGATCGCCACATGCGGGCGCACCATCTTTACCAGCGGCCGGATTTCGCCGGAATGGTTCATGCCGATTTCGAACACGCCGAATTCCGTATCGGCAGGCATGCGTGCGAGCGTCAGCGGCACGCCCCAATGGTTGTTGAAGGACGCCACCGCCGCATGCACCCGGCCCGATGGGGCGAGCGCCTGCCGCAGCATTTCCTTGGTCGTTGTCTTGCCCACCGAACCGGTCACCGCGATGATGCGCGCCGACGTTCTTTCGCGCGCGGCAAGGGCAAGCTTGCCAAGGGCTGCGAGCACATCTTCCACCACGATCATCGGCACGGTCAGACGACCGAGCGCCGGCAGCTTGGCTTCGGCAACGACCAGAAGTCCTGCCCCATTCGCAACCGCGAAACTCGTATAGTCGTGACCGTCCACCCGATCACCCTTGATGGCGAAGAACGCTTCGCCCGATTTGACCGTCCGGCTGTCGATGGAAATGCCGGTGATTCCGGTCGGCAGGTTGCCCACGGGGCGTCCTGCCGTGATGGCGATCATGTCGGCGACTGTCCATAACCAGCTCAAATCTTCGATCCTTCCAGCCCTGCCAGTGCAGCGCGCACCTGTTCATGATCGGAAAAAGGCAGCGTTACGGAACCGACGATCTGCCCCTCTTCATGCCCCTTGCCTGCGACGATCAGCGTATCGCCATGCGAAAGCAGCGACACCGCATGGCGGATAGCGTCCGCCCTGTCGCCGATTTCCAATGCGCCGGGTGCTGCCGCCATGACTTCGGAACGGATCGTTGCAGCATCTTCCGAACGCGGATTGTCGTCGGTGACAATGACGATGTCGGAAAGCCGCGTCGCCACCTCGCCCATGATCGGTCGCTTGCCCTTGTCGCGGTCACCGCCGCAGCCGAAAACGGTGATGATGCGGCCGGAGGTGAAGGGCCGCACCGAGGTCAGCACGTTCTCCAGCGCATCGGGCTTATGAGCGTAATCCACATAGGCAAGCGCGCCGTTCTTCGTCTGGCCCACGAGTTCCAAACGACCGGCGGCGCCGATCAGCTTTTCAAGCGCCTTCAGCGCCGTTGCCGCGGGAACACCCGTGGACATGGCGAGACCGGCGGCGACCAGCGCGTTGGCCACCTGGAAATCACCCGCGAGCGGGATGTCGACTTCATGGATAACACCGTCATGATGCACTTCGACCATCTGCTTGTGGCGGAAATGCTCGACGCGCTTCAAAGTGAGATACTGGCCGTTGCGACCGACGGTGCGGACATCGAGACCTGCTTCCTGCGCTGCCCGGATCGCCTTGTCCGACCATGGGTCGTCGGCGAAGATCACGGCGGGAGCCCCTTTTTCCATCAGCGTATCGAAAAGCCGCATCTTCGCGGCCATGTAATCCTCGACGGTCGGATGGTAATCCATGTGATCGCGGCCAAGATTGGTGAAGCCGGCGGCAAACAGGTGGACGCCATCAAGGCGGCGCTGGTCAAGACCGTGGCTGGACGCTTCCATCGCAGCATGGGTGACGCCCTCGTCCGCAAGCTCGGCCAGAAGCGCATGCAGCGTCACCGGATCGGGCGTCGTCAGCGCGCCGTAATCCTCGCGGCCAGGAGCAATGACGCCGGTCGTGCCGATCTGGGCTGCGGCATGGCCAGCGAAAGCCCAGATTTGCCGTACAAAGGAAGCAACCGAGGTCTTTCCTGCGGTACCGGTAACGGCGACCATTATTTCCGGTTGTTTTCCATAAAAGCGGGAAGCGGCATGGGAGAGATAAAGGCGTGGGTCGGTTACGACCAGAACCGGCACGTCGGCTTCCACCGCGTGCCCGGAAACAACGGCAACGGCCCCATTGGCAACCGCGTCCTTCACATAGGTCGTACCATCGGCCTTGGTGCCAGAAACCGCAACGAACAGGCTGCCCGGCGCAGCCTTGCGGCTGTCTGCGGTGATCCCCCCGATTTCAATCGCCCCGATCTCAGACAGGAGCAATTCCTTCAATTCCGGAAACGCATTTCCGGATATATCTCGCAAATTCATCGACTGTGTCCGTCTTGTCCCCCCGGCGCGAATCGCCGGAACATCATAAGCTAACAATCAATAAGACACGAGCAAGGCCGAGCCATCCTTGCCGAACTTCGGCTTCACGCCCAGTACGGCCGCCGTGCGACTGATGATATCGTGCACCATGGGGGCTGCAGACGTGCCGGCGAGCGCCGCGCCATTGCCCTTGTCCGTCTTCGGCTCGTCGATGAACGACAGCACGACATATTGCGGATCGTCCATTGGAAAGGCCGACAGGAAGGCGTTGAAGTTCTTGTCGTGCACGTAGCGGCCGTTGACGACCTTGTCGGCCGTACCGGTCTTGCCGCCGACGTTGAAACCATCGACACGCGCATTGCGGCCGGAACCGTTGACGCCGTTCCATTCGAAGAGGAAGCGCATATCCTTGCTGGCGCCAGGCTTCAACACCTGCTTTGCCACCTGATCCGCCTGTTCACGGGTGCGCGGCAGGAAGGTCGGTTCGATCAGTTTACCGCCATTGACGAGTGCCGCACCGGCAACCGCCGTCTGCAACGGCGTCGTGGAAACGCCATGGCCGAAGGAAATGGTGATGGAATTGATCTTCTTCCATTCGCGCGGCTGCGATGGCATCGCCACTTCTGGCAGTTCGGTGTGCATGCGGGTGAGAAGACCAAGCCGCGTCAGGAATTCCTTGTGGCCTTCGGTGCCAACAGTATCGGCGATTTTCGCCGTACCGATGTTGGACGAATACTGAAAGATTTCCGGCACCGAGAGCATGCGGCCCTTGCCGTGGAAGTCCTTGATGGTGAAGCCGCCGATGCGGATCGGATAACGCGCATCGAAAGTGTCACCGAGATGGACACGGCCCGAATCGAGGCCCATGGCAATGGTGAAGGACTTGAAGGTGGAACCCATCTCGAACGTGCCGTTCGACATGCGGTTGAGCCAGCCTTCCTTTGCGCCTTCGGCCGGGTTGTTCGGATCGTAGTCCGGCACGGAGGCCATGGCGAGAACCTCGCCAGTATGCACATCCAGAACCACAGCGCCTGCGCCGATCGCACGAAATTTGGCAATGGCGGCGGTTACAACTTCACGCACGATGGACTGCACGCGCAGATCTATCGAAAGCTTCACCGGCTCCAGCGGCTGGTCGCTGGTCATGCCGAGCGCCGTCAGATCGGCCAGGCCCTGGCTATCGACGTAACGTTCCATGCCGGCAACGCCGCGATTGTCGATATTGACGTGTCCGACGACATGGGCGGCGGTCGGCCCGCCGGGATAAAAGCGGCGCTTTTCCGGGCGGAAGCCGATGCCGGGAATGCCGAGCGCCAGGATCTGGCTCTGCTGCTTCGGCGTCAATTGGCGGCGCAGCCACTGGAAACGCGAGTTGGAGGTAAGCTTCTGATAGGTGCTGCGCTGGTCGAGATCCGGCAGGACGGTGCGCAGCTTCTCGATGGCCTCGTCGATATCGACAATGCGATGCGGCTCGGCAAACAGCGAGACGGTGCGAATATCGGTGGCCAGCACCTCGCCGTTGCGGTCGAGAAGATCGGGACGCGACGCCATCAGCCGGTCTGCGGGCGCGATGCTCGATACCGTTTCCTGTTCCGCCATGCCATATTGCACGAGACGGCCACCGACGACGGCGTAAAATGCGACGAAGCCAAAAATGAGAAGGCCGACGCGGCTTTTCGCCTGCGCCGCGCGCTTCTTGCGCGCGCCTTCAAACGCCGCATGGTCGGTATGGATACCGGTGGTGCTGGCTGAAAAATGAGCCTTGCTCTTCAAAACCATGACGCGGGAGAGAAAAGACATCAGCGGTTCACCGATCCTGTTATGGTTTCATCCATATCGCCGGATTCATCGCCGGCGGCGGAAGCGACCGGCACAGGCGCCGGCGCCGGACGTGAAACGCGCGCACGGGGCGTGGGCACTGGAACGCCGTTTACGGCAATCTGGCCCGCGGGCGGCGATTTGGGCTTGGAAGCGCCACCCAGCGTGGCCCCCGGCTTCGAGCCGTTGACAGCGGCGGCGATGACATCCTCGACGCTCATTCCTTCAGGCTCGGGCGGCTGCGGCAATTGCGAGCGCAGCATCGGCAGTTCACGCGGCTGTGCCAATTGCGTCGGCAGGGTCGGCGAAAGACCAAGTTCGTCTTGATAGGCATTTACGAGCCGGTGCAAACGGTTCGGCTGCGTCAGCAGCGCCCAGTCGGCCCGCAGGAGATCGATCGTATCTTTCTCAAGCTTGATCTCGGCCTCCAGCTTGCGGACCTCTTCAAGCTTCAGATCGGCCTTGTGCTTGATCGAATAGGTCACGACCGCCGCAGCGACCATGACCCCCATCAAGATGACATCGAAAGTGCGCAGCATATCAGCCTCCCATCTTTTCAAGGCTGGCGAGATCGGGAAGCTCGAAAATCGAGAAATCTGCAGCACGCGCCGGTGCCGTGGTGCGCAGGCCCGCACGAAGCTTGGCCGAACGGGCCCGCGGATTAAGCTCCGCCTCCTCGTCGCTGGCAGCGATCATCGGCTTGCCGATATTCTCGAAAATGGCGGGCTTGTCCTCCACCATCGGCAGATGCCTCGAACCGGCGGCCTTGCCCGAACGGTCGGAAAAGAATTTTTTGACGATACGGTCTTCCAAAGAATGGAAGGTAACGACGACCAGCCGGCCGCCGGGCTTCAGAACCTGCTCGGCGGCAAACAAGGCCTGCGCCAGTTCGCCCAGCTCGTCATTGACGAAAACACGCAGCGCCTGGAACACCCGCGTTGCCGGATGAATCTTGTCTTTGGCTTTCCGCGGCGTGACGATCTCGATCAGGCCCGCCAGGTCGCGGGTGGTGCGGAAGGGCTCTTCCGCCCGCTTCTTCTCGATGGCGCGGGCGATGCGACCCGGCTGCTTTTCTTCACCGAGAAAACCGAAAATGCGAATGAGATCGCCGACCTTCGCACGATTGACGACATCGGCGGCCGAAACGCCGGAACCCGACATGCGCATGTCGAGAGGGCCGTTCTTCTGAAAGGAGAAACCGCGTTCGGCCTCATCGATCTGCATGGAGGACACGCCAATATCGAGAACGACGCCATCGAGGCCGCCTTCGGGCGCATGTTTTGCGAGATCGGAAAATTGCGATTGAATAAGCGAAAGCCTGCCGCCATTGGCCGCGACCATCGCCTGGCCACCGGCGATCGCGGTGGGATCACGGTCCAGCGCGATGACATTTGCGCCCTGATCGAGAATGGCCTGGGTGTAG
Source organism: Agrobacterium sp. ST15.13.013 (assembly GCF_027956525.1). Classification (NCBI taxonomy): domain Bacteria; kingdom Pseudomonadati; phylum Pseudomonadota; class Alphaproteobacteria; order Hyphomicrobiales; family Rhizobiaceae; genus Agrobacterium; species Agrobacterium sp. ST15.13.013. The sequence continues at coordinate 254,534 of NZ_JAQKGP010000002.1, read as the reverse complement.
CCGCCGGCACCGAAAGTGCCATCCAGAATGACCTTGCCGGGGGCGGGTTCAAGCGCGGTGATGACTTCCCGAAGCAGCACAGGAATATGACGCTGAGGTCCGCCATCGGCATCAGAAGATCGTCCGCCAGAATTCGCCGCCATTGACTGTCCCCGTCCTAGGCGGGGCGAGCAGCCGAAAAACCGCGCCCCGCTCTTGCTTCCGCCTGCGCCGCCAAAAACGCATCCGGTTGCCAAAGCTGAAAATGATCCGCCCGCCCGACGAAGGTGACCTCGGTGGAGATGCCGGTAAATTCCCGCACAAAATCCGTCACCATCAATCGACCTTCCTGGTCGAGCTTCATGAAAACACCGCCGCCGTGAACCAGCAGCGACATTGCGTTTGCCTGCGGCGAGAAGGCATCCATGGACGCAATCTGCCGCTCGTAGCGCTCCAGCAGATCCGGACCGCCGACGCTGATTGCCGGAAACGCAAAATCCTGGAGACAATAAAGCTCCTGAATGCCGCGCTTCACCAGCACCGAACGAAACGGAGACGGAACCGAAACGCGCCCCTTGGCGTCGATCCTGTTCGTCACGTTCGATAAAAAGCGGTCCATTACTCAACTCGCCAAAACCGCATGCCCCAAAGCGATTCATCCGCTCCGCAGCCGACACCGGTACGCACGACACATCGCCAAGCGCCAGGGCGACATGCCCTGCAGCAGCCCCTTGCAGGCTCCTCGAACGTTTCAGCGATTGCGGGTCAAAAACACGACCCAATGTGGTGTGCATTTGGGATACCATGGGACACTATGGGCGTCAATGGGATGAAGCCGGCACGATACCGACTTCGCATCGGAAATTCATAAGCCGTTAAGTTTAACGAATGGTTTACTTTGTGCGCGAAGACGGCGGTTTACCGGCACAAAAATTGTCTTAAACCGATAATTTTCCGGTTTAAAAACAATATGATGATGAGATTTTTTAGAAGTTTCACGTCGAAGACGGAAAAGGAAAATTCGCCAGTTGGCCTGTAAGCCGGGTTCTGTATGGCTCCGGTTTGACCCGGAACGTGGCAGCCATTCATCTGGGACGGCATTTGCATGCCGCCTCGCGCAACCCACCCGGATGACGGGCCTGGAAACCGGCTGTGAACGGGCTTTCGCCCATCCCGTGTCATCCCTATTCGGTCTTGCTCCCGGTGGGGTTTACCTTGCCGCCGCTGTTACCAGAAGCGCGGTGGGCTCTTACCCCACCCTTTCACCCTTACCATGCGGGTGCATGGCGGTTTGCTCTCTGTGGCACTTTCCCTGGGGTCGCCCCCGCCGGACGTTATCCGGCACCGTATTTCCGTGGAGCCCGGACTTTCCTCACCTTACCGTCTTTCGACATTGGTAAAGCGCGGCTGCCCGGCCAACTGGCTTGGGCTGCATAACCATGTTCCGCAGCGAAAGCCACCGAAAAGCGACGGCCAAGATCAAAGAAATGCGCGTTTGAAATCCGTCGAGAAGGCACCGTCGGCGATTTGCCCGTCCCGCAGCAGCAGGGCACCCAGCCGCCCGATCTCATCAGAACTCTTGGCCGCCGTGCCGTTACCGCCGGTCAGAACCGCAATCTTCGGCGAGGCGGTGAAGCCGATGGCCGGATAGCCGCTCTGCGTTTTGGAGACGACACAGGCGGCCATCGAGATGCGCGAGCGATCAATGGAAGGCACCAGCCTGCCCACGATCTCCGAAAGATGGTCACGCACATTTTCGCGTCCGCCGGAGCGGAACCATTCGCGGATTTCCGGGTCACTGCTGACCCTCTTGTCGTCGGGATCACCGCCGATCTTCAGGTAAAATTTGCCGTCGGGATACCGCACCGGCGGCAGGAGATAGATATGTTTCGTGGTATCACGCGGCTCATAGATGAGAGACGGCATGTCTGCATATTGAGCGAGATCGCCCTCATCTATCTCGAAGAAAGCGACGGTGCGGGCATAAACATCAAGCCCGACAGGCTGCGGCAGCAAATCCCTGGTGATGGAGAAGCCACCGGCCGCCACCAGCACCCGGTCTGCGGTATAAATCGCGCCAGAAACCGTCTGCACCGAGGCCCGGCCACGCTCTTCCCGCGTCGAGACGACAATATCATCGATCAGCGTAACGCCAGCCTTTTCCGCGAGGATAGCCTGCGCTTTCACCAGCGCGCGCGGGTTGACGTAACCGGCATTGTCCTTTTCGAATACACCTTCGCAACCCTGTTCGAAGGAGAAATAGGGAAAGCGGCTTTTCAGGCTCTGGTCATCAAGCAGTTCCGTGGAAGCGCCGAGCCGAGCCGCTGCCTTGAGGACATCATCGACAAAAGGATTCGCACCGCCCCGCTGCGGCCCCACCATCAGGCAGCCGACCGGCGCATAAAACTCGACACCACTGCGTGCGGCAATATCGGCATAACGCGCAATGGAACGGTTGGCGAGCAAGGCCCAGTCGGCATCACCATCGATGGTGCGGGTAATCCGCGCTTCATCGTAGTGGCTCGCGAAGACGCCTTGATGGGTTTTGATATCGGCAGGCTCAACGGGACCGATCAGCGCCACACCCTCCGCCGTTTCCGCCAGATGGCGGGCAGCGGCGGCCCCCATCATGCCTCGACCGACGACGATATAATTGAAATGTCCCGACATGCCGCCCTCTTTTCCCTTTCCGTTCAGCCGCATTCTTGTAGCTGTTTGCCCGGGGAATGTCAGACGAAAATCGGCGACATCTCGGCAGCGAATTCATCCTCGGTGAGCTGGCCATTGAGAAGCAGCTGCGCGCCCAGCCGGCCGATCTCGTCCGAAGACTTGGCGGAGACGAAATTGCCGCCGGTCAGAACCGCGATATTGGAGGATTGCGTATAGCCAATATAGGGATAGCCACTGCGGGTAATGGAGGCGACACAAGAGCCTGACGTGACCGGGCAGCCGGCAAGTTCCGGCATCAAGGAGAGCGCCCGCTTTCTCAGAAACTCCACCTCACCCGGCGTCCCGTCCGAATGGAACCAGTCCATCGCGTCAGTGAGCGTTTCAAGCCTGCCCTTCTCGCTCTCCCCGCCAATCTTCAGATAGACCTTGCCATCGGGATAACGCACCGGCGGCAGGATATAGACGATGTCGTCCTCTGTTTCCGCGAGCACGATGGTGGAGGGCATCGCCCCAAACAACGCCTGATGCGCCTCATCCAGCTCGAAAAAGACGATGGTGCGGCCCGTGGCCGCCATATCGACGGGAGAAGGCAGAAGTTCCGCCATGTTGGTGAAACCGCCGGCCGCCACGATGACCTTTTCAGCGGTATGGACGGCCCCTTCGCGGGTCGAAACCTCTACGCCATGGGAGGTGTCGCGAATATGCGCCGCCGTCTTGCGCAGCAGTTTCGCACCCTGCACCTCGGCAATGGCGCACTGCGCCTTCACCAGGGCGCGTGGATTGACGTGGCCGGCATTCTGCGCCTCGAAATAACCGTCGTGATCCGCCGGCAGGGAGAACATCGGAAACCGGTCAACGAGCGCATCGCTGCCGAGTGTCTCTACACCAAGACCGAGACGGTCCGCCGAGGAAAGGGCGCGCGAGACATAATCTCCCGCAAGACCCTTACCGTTGCCGGTGAACAGACAGCCTGCTTCGGTAAAAAAGCGAATGCCGCTTTTGGCCTCGATCTCCGCATAACGGCGGATGGAGCGTTGCGCCAGCTCCGCCCAGACCGGATCGCCGTCAAACCCGCGGGTGATGCGCGCCTCATCGTAATGACTTGAAAATACACCCTGATGCGTCTTGCGGTCGGCAGGTTCGTCCGGCCCGATCAGCGCCACGCCATCCGTTTGCACGGAGAGATGCCGCGCCGCGGCCGCTCCCATCATTCCGGCCCCGACCACGATATATTTGAAATCCGGCATGTCATGCTCCGTATCAGCTTTGCCTCTGACTACAGCATGCCGGGCCGAACCGGAATCGCTTTTCGCAATTTAACAAGCAATGCAAACCGGCCTCAGCCGGCCAGCAACGCCTGCACCTTGCCACAATAGCGCTTGGAGACTGGGTTCATGCGGGTGGCGCCATGGCCGGCATTGTAACGCAGGATCGTGCCGCACACTTGACCGCCGCCCAGCTGATGCGCCGTCGCCAGATATTGCATGCCCCAGCGGATATTGGTCTCGGGATCGTAAAGCGCCTTGGTCGTGCCGCGATAGCCCATCATCCGCGCCGTAGCCGGCTTGATCTGCATCAGCCCGACCTCGCCCGCGCTGCCGCGGGCCTTGGGGTTGAACTTGCTTTCCACCGAAACGACGGCATGCGCCAGGTTGGTGGGAACGCCGTAACGCTTGGCATATTTGACGATCAGATCGGAATAGCCGTTCTTGAGAGTGGAAGGCAGGTTTTTTTCCGGAATGGGATAACCGGGCTTGCGGAAGAAGGTCTCCAGCGTCACGGTTTTGGTCTTGACGTCCTCGTCTTTGGCAAAAGCAATCCCCGCCTGCGAAGCGAGCATAACAACACTCGCCACGACAGCAACAACAACCCTGTTCATATGTAGAAAAAGTCTCCAGATCGGATGACCGGAACAATGAAGCGACACAAATAGTCTGCGCCCGGAAAGTCGATCTCGACCTTCCGCTGTCCGGTCTCCTTGATTGATATTGACGGCAGGCTCCCCTGAAGAACGACACCGCATGCAGTGACGTTCTTAAACTTCCTCAATGCGGATTAACTGTGGCACAAGAAAAAAAGCGACTTGAACTCGCGGAAAAAGCGGGAATGCTTTTCCAGAATTGGCGATTAAGCGCCCGAAAATCTCGGCAGGCTGGCGATCAGCCGGTGCAGCGTATCGATGGTGGAGAAATCCGCGATACCATCCACCAAAGCAGGGCGGAAATGCCGCTGGAAAGCAGCCACGGCGCCTTCGGTTTTTTCGCAATAAGCGCCTGTAATTTCAACGCCATAACCATAAATAGACAGCATCGACTGCAGCGCTTCGACCGGCTGGCCATGATCGCCGCGCTGAAAAAAGCGGCCGCCACGGATCGGAGCAGGCTCCACCCAATGGCCGACACCGTGCTGCGACAGGATGTCCCACGGAAATTTTTCACCCGGATCGACCTTGCGGATCGGTGCAACATCCGAATGCGCCAGCACCCTTTCTGGGGCGATAGACCAGCGCTGGCCGCAATCGCGACACAATTCGATGACGGCAGCCACCTGCTCTTTCGGAAATTCCGGCAGGCCGCCGGGATGGCCCTGATTGGCGATCTCGATACCAATGGAGCGGGAATTGATGTCCTGATCCCCCGCCCATATGCTTTTGCCCGCATGCCAGGCACGGCGGGTTTCCGGCACGAGCTGGATGACGCGCCCGTCCTCGAAGACGAAATAATGGCTTGAGACCTGGCTTTCGAGATTGCAGAGCCACGACAGTGCGCCGTCGGCCGTCGTCATGCCGGTATAATGCAACAGGATAATATCGGGGCCGGCTACATCAAGCCTTTCACCATGGTTAGGCGAAGGCGCAACGGTTGCGCCCCCGAAATCCGGGATAAAATCCGGCAGACATTCACTCATGCGACGCGGCGTTCTTTCTCGATGGCCGCATAAGCGGCGTTGAGAGCCGCCATACGCTCATTCGCGGCCGTATGCAATTCCATGGGAACGCCGCGGGCAATGAGCTTGTCAGGATGGTGTTCGGCAACCAGCGTTCGGTACCGCTTGCGGATATCCAGAAAATCGTCCGAAGGCGAAACGCCGAGCACGCGATAAGGGTCGCGCCCGTCCATATGGACATGCCGCGCCATGATCGTTTCGAAGTGATCTTCGGTGATACGGAAGATTTCCGCGATCCGACCCAAGAAGGCGAGTTCCCGCTCGTGGATCAGCCCATCGGCCTTGGCGATGTGGAACAGGCCGTCGATGACGCTTTCCAGCATCTCGCAATTGGCGTGCCCGGAGCCGCAAAGACCAGCAAGCCGCTCCGCATAGGCCTCGTAACCGGCAACGTCCTGGCGGGCGAGATTATAAAGACGGGCGACGTTCTTGGCTTCTTCTTCCGGAAAATCGAAGATTTGCCGGAAGGCGCGCACTTCCGCGTCGTTGACGACACCGTCGGCCTTCGCCATTTTGGCGGAGAGCGCGATGATGGCCACGGAAAAGGAAACCTTGCGGCGGGTTTCCGGGTCACCTTCGAAAAGGGTGCGGATGGCTTCCACCACGCGCCCGAGCGCACCGCCTGCCGCGTCGCCGATTGCGCCGAGCAGCCGTTCCCACAGGGATGAAATTTGCAGACAGGCGAAATCGAACATCATGCAACAAGCATGACGGGATATTGCCGCGAATGCAATATGCCTAGCGGGCCGGCGGCATTAACTTTTATTCATCTTTGCGACAGTTTTGCTTCAGGAACAAGAGTACGGCAGACGACGGAACCATGGTTTTCCACAGAGGGCGGAAAGCCGGCCGCCGGCGATGCCGATTGAAACGATTATATTACGCCACTTTGCTCAAGCCGCTGAAAAACCGCGAGAAATCGGCGTTCTTCTTCATAAATTCACTTTACACCAACACGCGGCTGTCGCATCCATTTGCCAGACATGTCTTTGGGTATATGTGAAAAGGAGAGCCATGATGGCCAAACAGAAAGTCGCAATGCTGACCGCGGGTGGCCTTGCGCCCTGTCTCTCTTCGGCCGTGGGCGGCCTGATCGAGCGTTACAGCGACATCGCGCCCGAGATCGACATCATCGCTTACCGCTCCGGTTACCAGGGCGTGCTTCTGGGTGACCGCATCGAGATCACCAAGGATATGCGGGAAAAGGCACATCTGCTCCACCGCTACGGCGGCTCGCCGATCGGCAACAGCCGTGTGAAGCTCACCAATGCCGCCGATTGCGCCAAGCGCGGTCTGGTCAAGGAAGGCGACAATCCGCTGCGCGTCGCCGCTGACCGGCTGGCGGCTGACGGCGTCACCATTCTCCACACGATCGGTGGCGACGACACCAATACGACAGCGGCCGATCTTGCCGCCTATCTCGGCGCTAACGGCTATGACCTCACCGTTGTCGGCCTGCCGAAGACGGTGGATAACGACGTGGTGCCGATCAAGCAGTCGCTCGGCGCCTGGACGGCCGCTGAAGTCGGCGCTTCCTTCTTCGACAATGTCAGCAACGAGCAGAGCGCTGCACCCAAGACCTTCGTCATCCATGAAGTCATGGGCCGCCATTGCGGCTGGCTGACGGCCGCCACCGCGCGCGCCTATATCCAGAAGACCAGCGGCAATGAATATGTCGAAGGCCTGATGATGAACACGCAGATGAAGAACATCGACGGCATCTACCTGCCTGAAATGGCCTTCGACATCGAGGCGGAAGCCAAGCGCCTGAAGGAAATCATGGACAAAAACGGCTATGTCACGCTGTTCGTTTCCGAAGGTGCGGGCCTCGATTCCATCGTCGCCGAACGCGAAGCCTCCGGCGAGGCTGTCAAGCGCGACGCTTTCGGCCATGTGAAGATCGACACCATCAATGTTGGCGGCTGGTTCCAGAAGCAGTTCGCCAGCCTCATCGGTGCGGAACGCTCCATGGTGCAGAAATCGGGCTATTTCGCCCGCTCCGCCGCCGCCAATGGCGACGACCTGCGCCTCATTCAGGGCATGGTCGATCTCGCCGTCGAAAGCGCGCTCAACAAGGTCTCCGGCGTCACCGGCCATGACGAAGACCAGAATGGCAAATTGCGGACCATCGAGTTTCCGCGTATCAAGGGCGGAAAGCATTTCGACCTCTCTGCAAAATGGTTTACCGAAGTGATGGAACACGTCGGTCAGCCGTTCACAGCGGCCTGATTTTACGATAGGCTAAAATAATACGGCGACAGGGAGGGCAAGGAGGAAGAGAATGTCTGGACAGGCCTGGCTGATTTTTTGTGCAGCATGTGCCGTTGTGTTCGCACTCCCCTCTCCCCTTGTATTCTCTGTCGCCTCCTATGCCGCCATTCGCGGCAAAAAGACGATCTTCGCGTCCGTCAGCGGCGGCGCGCTCGGCATCGTCACGGCCATGACGATTTCCGCCATTCCGGTGGCCGGTCTCGTCTATCTGCCGCAATCCTTCGTGGAAATCGTGCAATGGGCCGGCATCGGCTGGCTGATGCTGTTTCTCCTGTGGACCTTCGCCACGCCTGCCGCTCAGGCCGCCAATGCCGATAATGACAATCTGCCCGGCAAATCCTGGAGCGGCATTTTCCGCGATTGTTACGCCATTGCCGCCCTGCGCCCGCGCTACTTCGCTTTATTTCTGGCGCTGTTGCCGCAATTCGTGTCCACTTCCGGCAATGCAATTGAAACGTTCGCCATGGCGCAGGCCGCCATTCTTCTTCAGGCGTTGGTGATTCTGACCGCGCAGGCGCTGTTTGCCGGGCCTACTCTGGCGATGGTGCGCCGCATGTCGGGCGATAAGAAAATCCGGCCGAAATACCGCACCCACTTTATTTCCGGCCGCGCCGTCAGTGCCGGATACAGGCGCATCGCGGCCTGAAAAACCGCCCGAAAGCCGGGGAGAAACGCACCGGCTTGCCGCTATCCTTACAATAGGTTAATGAAGGCTCGACGGGACACTGCCTGCTTCGCTCGACGCGGGGGTATCGAAAGACAGGCATAACGAAGGCGGCAACATGCGAAATTCCGGCAAATTCCGCGGAAGAAGTGCACTTCTTCTGTCTTCCACCGTGGGTCTGGCACTGGCATTGAGCGCATGTACCAGCGTCGAATATACCGCAAAGGAAGGGCCGAACGGCCCGACGATCGCGACAGTCAATCCCGCGGAAACATCGCCGCAGCCGGCGACGGCCGAAGCAGCAACGGGCGTGACCCCGGCAGCAGCAGCAACGGTTAAGACCGCCGAAACCGCAACCTCTTCCCAGCCTGCGGCACTTCCCACCGCCGTCGCCGTCAAGGGCGGACGCGTGGCGCTGCCGCCGGCTTCTGAAATTGCTGCGGCCGCAGCCATCGCCGCCCAGATGCAACCGCAGCAGAACGAAGTCGCCCAAGCGAGTGTGACGACATCTGCGCCGACCACGGCCACGGCACTCGCACCGACAAGCGCTACTCCGGCGGCCGCAGCCATCGAAACGGCTGACATGGCGGCCAAGCCGGCTGCCCACAATGCCGCTGCCGATCTGCCGCAGGTGGTTGCCGTCAAGGGCAGCTTCCCGCCCGCGCCGCCGCCGCCCGGTTCGCCCTCCATCGGCACTGAACTGACGGCCGAACGCAAAGTCATTCCGCTGCCAAAGCCGGACAGCACGGTTCTGGCCTATGCCGCCGGCTCGACCAACGCCGCGCTTGCCGCTATCCGCCAGAACGAATCGATGGCGGCCCCGGTCGGACGCGAAAAGCTCAGCGGCCTTATTACCAAATACGCCACCATGTACGATGTGCCGGAAGATCTGGTTCACCGAGTGGTGCGGCGTGAAAGCATGTATAATCCCGGCGCCTATAGCAGCGGCAATTTCGGCCTGATGCAGATTAGGCATGCCACGGCCCGCTCCATGGGCTTCGATGGTCCCGCTTCCGGCCTGTTCGATGCCGAAACCAACCTCAAATACGCCGTCAAATATCTGCGCGGCGCATGGGTTGTGGCGGGTAACGACCGCGATAACGCGGTCCGGCTTTATGCGCGCGGTTATTACTACGACGCCAAGCGCAAGGGCATGCTGCACGTTCTGCGCAAGTGATGGCCTCCGGCTGCATTGGGAATGCAGTCTGGATTCGTGGCAACTTAGACGCCGATCGTTTCACAGCGTCTTTTCGTCTCATTGTTTTCACCCACAGCCCCTGTCATCAAACTGTAGTGTGACGGCTGTAGACGCCTCTCAATCGACTGAGAGGTGAACATATGACGAGTGCGGCACCCAAGACCGGCTTCAGCAAGAACACGAAACTGAAGTCTGCATTGCTCCAGCACAAGGCACTCTCCAAAAGCGGTCTGTCCGAGCGGTTCTTCGGCGTCCTCTTTTCCGGCCTCGTCTATCCGCAGATATGGGAAGACCCGGAAATCGACATGGAGGCGATGGAGCTTGGCGAAGGCCACCGCATCGTCACCATCGGCTCGGGCGGCTGCAACATGCTGGCCTACCTCTCCCGCAATCCGGCCAGCATCGATGTCGTGGACCTCAACCCGCACCACATTGCGCTGAACAAGCTGAAGCTCGCCGCCTTCCGCCATCTGCCCGCCCATCAGGACGTGGTGCGCCACTTCGGCCGCGCCAACCACCGCAGCAACAGCATCGGTTACGACCGCTTCATCGCCGAGCATCTCGACGCCACGACCAAGGCATACTGGTCTAAGCGCACCCTTTCCGGCCGCCGCCGCATCTCTGTCTTCGACAGGAATATCTATCGCACCGGCCTGCTCGGCCGCTTCATCGGCGCCGGTCATCTCATGGCCCGGCTGCACGGCGTGAAGCTCACCGAAATGGCCAAGACCCGAACGCTGGACGAACAGCGCCAGTTTTTCGACAGCAAGGTCGCACCCCTTTTCGACAAGCCGGTGGTGCGCTGGCTGACGAAGCGCAAAAGCTCGCTCTTCGGCCTTGGCATTCCGCCGCGCCAATATGACGAGCTGGCCAGCCTTTCCGCCGATGGCACGGTTGCGTCCGTGCTCAAGGAGCGGCTGGAAAAGCTCGCCTGCAACTTCCCGCTCAGCGACAATTATTTCGCCTGGCAGGCCTTCGCGCGCCGTTATCCCGAACCGCATGAGGGTGCCCTGCCCGCCTATCTAAAGTCGGAATATTACGAAACGATCCGCAACAACACCGCACGCGTTGCCGTGCACCACGCCACCTATACCGAGCTTCTCTCCAAAAAGCCGGCAAGCGCCGTCGACCGCTATATCCTCCTCGATGCGCAGGACTGGATGACGGACACGCAGCTCAACGAATTATGGTCGCAGATCAGCCGCACCGCGGCATCCGGCGCGCGCGTCATCTTCCGCACCGCCGCCGAAAAGAGCGTCATCGAAGGCCGGCTTTCGCCTGACATCCGCAACCAGTGGGTCTATCTCGAAGAGCGCTCCACCGCGCTCAACGCCATGGACCGCTCGGCCATCTACGGCGGCTTCCATATCTACCAGAGGGCTATGGCATGAAAACCATCGGCGAGAATGTAGGCCTTGCAGACAGCGCGCATGCGAGCCTGATGGACCGCATGTATCGCCACCAGCGGCATATCTACGATATCACCCGCAAATATTACCTTCTCGGCCGCGACAGAACCATTTCCGGCCTCGACGTGCCGAAAGGTGGCACCTTGCTGGAAGTTGGCTGCGGCACCGGCCGCAACCTGCTGCTGGCCAGCCGCAAATTTCCGCAGGCGAAACTGTTCGGCCTCGACATTTCCGCCGAAATGCTGCTGACCGCAGCCGAAAATTTCGCCGGCAAGGCGGAACGCCCCATTCTGCGCGTGGCAGATGCCACTGCCTTCCGCGCCTCGGAATTCGGCCAACCCGACGGCTTCGACCGCGTCATGATCCCCTATGCGCTGTCGATGATACCGGATTGGGAAAAGGCGATCGAACAGGCGCTCACGGCGCTGAAGCCCGGCGGCTCACTGCATATCGTCGATTTCGGCCAGCAGGAACAATTGCCGAAGTGGTTCCGCACCCTTCTGCAAGCTTGGCTCACCCGTTTCCACGTCACGCCCCGCGCCAATCTTCGCTATGTTCTGGCCAATATGGCCGGCCGTTTTGACGGCAATCTCGAATTCGAGGAAATCGCCCGGGGTTATGCCTGGCGGGCTGTCATCACGCTCCCGGTTGCCGAAGCGCAGCAGCCGAAAAACCACCGCATCTTGGCCGACGCCTGATTCCCGACGGATTGCAAAACCCGCATGCGCGCATGCGACGTCGCCTTCAAGGCTTCGCCGGGCGAGGTTTCAGCAGTAAAAATCGCAAATCGCTGCAAATCCGGCGGCTTGCGAGATGCAAAAAGCACCTAGCCCCTTGCCATAACCGCTTGTTTACCATGTTATGCGTAAATTGAGAGATATGGCGCGCCGTTTTGCGGCCGCGGGATGGGCAACACTTTCATCAGGGTTTCAATGCGGCTGCGTTTATCGGCACTATTGTCGGCTTTGCTGTTGATCGGCGGCTGCACCTCCACCAGTTACGACCTGCTGGAAACCGCATCCGTTTCCAGGCCGAAATTTTCTGATACCGACCCGCAGGATTTCGGCGTCAACAACCCGCACCGCCACGAGGTGCACGGCATCGACGTGTCCAAATGGAATGGCGATGTCGACTGGCAAACCGTGCGTAAATCCGGCGTCTCCTTTGTTTTCATCAAGGCGACGGAAGGGTCGGACCGTATCGATCCGAAATTCGGCGACCATTGGCGCAGCGCGGCGGCGGCCGATATTCTGCACGCGCCCTACCATTTCTATTATTTCTGCTCCACAGCGGACGCCCAGGCCGACTGGTTCATTCGCAACGTTCCGAAGGACGCCGTCACCCTGCCCCCGGTTCTCGACGTGGAGTGGAATCCTTCCTCCCCCACCTGCAAGACCCGCCCTGCCCCGGGTATCGTGCGCGCCGAAATGCAACGTTTCCTCGACCGCATCGAAGCCCACTACGGCAAGCGCCCGATCATCTATACCTCAGTCGACTTTCACCGCGACAATCTCGTCGGCCAGTTCAAGGACTACCATTTCTGGGTGCGTTCCGTTGCCGCCCATCCGGCCAAGATTTACGAAGATCGCAAATGGGCCTTCTGGCAATATACCGCAACCGGCGTCGTGCCCGGCGTGAACGGTCCCACCGACATCAATGTCTTTGCCGGAACGGAGAAAAACTGGCGAAAATGGATTGCTTCCGCCAAATAACACGGCCAAGAAGCAACACTTTTGAAAAATCGGCGTTGTTCAGCCACGTCAGATCGCCCGATCCGTTTTTTTGTCGCAAACATATGGGTAAAGCGGGCTAACAACCTATCGAGGAAATTCCCATGCCCACGTTCCGGTCGCGCAGCATCGTTTTTGCCGCCGCTTTGTCGCTTCTTTCTACCGGCTCCGCACTCGCAACGCCGCCTGTCGCCTCGCCTGACGATCCCAAGCAGGTTGCCTGCGGCGGCGATCTCGGTGCATTTCTCGAAGGCGTGAAAGCCGACGCGCTTGCCAAGGGCATTCCGGCCGACGCAATCCAGAAGGCGCTCGCCGGCGCGCAGATCGACCCGAAGGTGCTCGCGCGTGACCGTGCACAGGGCGTCTTCCGCCAGACTTTCCTGGAGTTTTCCCAGCGCACCGTCAGCCAGGCGCGCCTCGATATTGGCCGCAAGAAACTGCAGGAACTCTCCTCCACCTTCGCCCGCGCCGAAAGCGAATACGGTGTACCGGCCGGCGTCATCGCCGCCTTCTGGGCCATGGAAACCGATTTTGGCGCCGTCCAGGGTGATTTTAACACCCGTAACGCGCTGGTGACCCTGTCGCATGATTGCCGCCGCCCGGAACTCTTCCGTCCGCAGCTGCTGGCGCTGATCGAAATGGTTCAGCACGGCGATCTCGACCCAGCCACCAATACGGGCGCATGGGCCGGTGAAATCGGCCAGGTGCAGATGCTGCCCAAGGACATCATCGCTTTCGGCGTCGATGGTGATGGCGACGGCCACATCAACGTCAAGAGCAGCGCGCCCGACGCCATCCTGACGGCGGCCAAATTCATCCAGCATCTCGGTTTCAAGAAGGGCGAACCCTGGATTCAGGAAGTTTCCCTGCCTGAAAACCTGCCCTGGGAAAAATCCGGCCTCGGCGGCACGCTGACCGCCGGTGAGTGGTTCGCGCTCGGCGTCACCCCGCGTGACGGCAACAAGAACTTCGCTTCCCTTCCCGCCGCGCTCATCATGCCGCAGGGGCGCAAGGGTCCGACTTTCATTACCTATCCTAATTTCAACATCTATCTGGAATGGAACCAGTCGTTCATCTACACGACCTCGGCCGCCTATTTCGCCACACGCTTGATGGGTTCCCCCGTCTATAACAAGGGCAACCCGGAGCCCGGTTTCGATGATGCGACCATGAAGCAGCTTCAGACCAAGCTCGAAGCGCGCGGACATAATGTCGGCAAGGTGGACGGCATTCTCGGTTCCGGCACCCGCGTCGCCATCCAGAAAGAGCAGCAGCGTCTCGGACTGCCCGCCGATGGCTGGCCTTCTGCCGCACTTCTGCAGGCGCTTTAATCAATCTTAACGACGCCTTCCGGCCCTTCATCTGTCGGACGGAATCAAGGCAGAAATCATTAATCTCGACCTGATGACTGGGGATAACACCCCGGTCATTTACTTTTTTTAAACTTATGAAGCACTGCGTGATAGAGAAATAATCTTTTATTTTCAATAAATTACAGAAAACGCTTTTTTACGGCATGCCAGGCCTTGCTGCACTGCATCACAAAAACCGCTTTCCAACCGCCACAAAACGGTCATATTATCAAACCTGTCAACAACAGGAGGCACCCATGGGACTTACAAAATCTCTCAATGCCTTGGCAGTCGGTTTGGCGTTTTTGTTCGTAGCGATGATGCTTTTCATCTGACGAGACGTGAAGACCAAACGCAGATAAAAACCGTAGATGACACGAGTTTAAAAAGCGCAGGCCCTAAGGGACCTGCGCTTTTTTCATATCGGTAATCTGCTGTGTAAAATCACGCAGCGCTGCGGCGCAGACGCTCCAGCCCGAGATTTTCAAGCACCGCGTCAACCAGCGGCGCGCGGTTCATGGTGTAGAGATGGAACTCATTGACGCCACGACGCTGAAGATCGGCAATCTGTTCGGCGGCAACCTCCGCGGCCACGCGGGCGCGACCTTCCAGATCGTCGTCATAGCCTTCGAAACGCTCATCCAGAAAACCGGGAATGCTGGTGCCGCAGCGGCCGGCGAAACGCTTGAGCTGGGTGAGATTCTGGATCGGCATGATGCCCGGAACCACCGGAATGGCGATGCCCGCCGCCGTGACCCGCTCCATGTAACGTTCGAACACGTCATTATCGAAGAAGAACTGCGTCAGCGCCCGCGTCGCACCATTGTCGGCCTTGCGCTTCAACATGTCGATATCGATAGCCTCGCTTGCGCTTTCCGGATGTTTTTCCGGATAGGCCGAAACGGAAATCTCGAAATCGGCAATTTCACGCAGCCCCTTCACCAGAGCGGCAGCATTCTCATACCCTTCCGGATGCGGCTGGTAAGCCGTGCCGATGCCGGTGGAGGGATCGCCGCGAAGCGCCACGAAATGGCGAACGCCAGCATTGCGGAACTCTTCTACGACCTGATGCACCTCATCCCGGCTCGCATCCACGCACGTCAGATGCGCGGCAGTCGGCAGATGGCCGTCTGCGATCATACGGCGTACCGCGTCCAGCGTCGGCGCTTTTGTGGAGCCGCCGGCACCATAGGTGACGGAAACGAAATCCGGATTCCACTTCTTCAGCTCGTCGACCGTTTCCCAAAGCTGGGATTCCATCTCGGCGTTCTTGGGAGGAAAAAATTCGAAAGACAACCGGATGTCGCCATCACGGCGTGCGGTTTCTGACCTCAACATATCATGCCCTCCCGGAGCGAAGTAAAACCGCCTCTTGCGCCACATCGTCTGCCATCAGCAGCCGCTGGTCGCGGGCAACCCATATCGTGACGTCCAAAGCCTCGTCGGACGCTTTTTCAGAATGAAGATCGACGGCGCGCTCCAACGAAAGCCCGGCCTTCTTCAACCATTCTTCCATCAGCGGATGCGAGAAACCGAGCCGCACATGCGCGTGTTCATCACGCAGATATTCGAAGGAATGCGGCGCAAGGTCGATGACGATCAGCCGACCGCCGGGACGCAGCATGCGTGCAGCTTCCGAAAGCGCGATTTCCGGCTGGTCGAGGAAATGCAGGACCTGATGGATAACGATCAGATCGAAATCCTGTCCCTCGAGCGGCAGATTGAGAATGTCGCCATGGCGAACGGAGGCATTGACCACGCCCGCCTTGTCGAGATTGGCGCGCGCCACCGACAGCATGTCGCGGCTGGCATCCACACCGATCGCGCGGCGATAGATACCGCTCAGAAGCTGCAGGATACGGCCGGTGCCGGTGCCGAGATCGAGAAGCGAATCGATCGGCGTGGTGCCCACCAGTTTCAGGAGCGCGCCTTCCACGGCCTCGTCGCTGACATGCAGACGGCGCAGCTCGTCCCATGCGGAAGCGTTGCGGCTGAAATAGTCCTGCGCCCGCTCCGCCCGCACCCGCTTGACGGTGGCAAGCCGTTCGCTGTCGCGCTGGAGAACCGCGTCAGACGGCGACGCGGCGCCAAGCAGCTGCCGAACGACGCCCGCAGGCTCACCATCCTGCCGCAGACGGAAATAGGCCCATGCGCCTTCCTGATAACGCTCGATCAGCCCCTCTTCCGTCAAAAGTTTGAGGTGACGGGAGATGCGCGGCTGCGACTGGCCGAGGATTTCGGTAAGGTCGGTAACCGTCAGATCGCCGGCCGAAAGAAGCGCCAGCAAGCGAAAACGCGTCGTCTCACCCGCCGCCTTCAGGAGATCCACCAATTTGTCCAGACCGAACGCCACTCTGCCGCGCCTCGCAAGCTAATCAAGATATAAAGATATCTTTATGTCGATGTGACGTTCGATGCAAGCGTAAAGTGTCTCGGGACGCGATCATGTCCACTTATTACACGAAAAAAGGCCCGCTTTACGGCGGGCCTTTCTGGAGCGATGCTGAAAAGGATCAGCGCGTCAGGCGCTTGTAGCTCACGCGGCCGGGCTTGATGCTTTCCGGGCCGAGACGGCGGACCTTGTCCTTTTCGTAGTCTTCGAAGTTGCCTTCGAACCATTCCACATGGCTGTCACCCTCGAAAGCGAGGATGTGGGTGGCAAGGCGGTCGAGGAACATGCGGTCGTGGCTGATGATAACGGCGCAGCCGGCGAAGGCTTCCAGCGCTTCTTCAAGCGCCGCCAGCGTTTCGGTGTCAAGGTCGTTGGTCGGTTCGTCGAGCAGCAGCACGTTGCCGCCGGCCTTCAGCATCTTGGCGAGGTGAACGCGGTTACGCTGACCGCCCGAAAGATTGCCGACCTTCTGCTGCTGATCGCCGCCCTTGAAGTTGAAGGCGCCGCAATAGGCGCGCGAATTCACTTCGAACTTGCCGAGCTTGATGATGTCGTTGCCGCCGGAGATTTCTTCCCACACAGTCTTGTCGCCCGCCAGCGCGTCGCGGCTCTGGTCGACGTAACCGAGCTGAACGGTGTCACCAACGGTCACGGAACCGCTATCAGGCTTCTCCTGACCGGTGATCATCTTGAACAGCGTCGTCTTACCCGCACCGTTCGGACCGATGACGCCGACGATGCCACCGGGCGGCAGCTTGAAGGACAGGTTTTCAATCAGCACACGGTCGCCATAGGACTTGGTGAGGTTGTCGGCTTCGATGACGACGCGACCGAGACGCTCTGCAACCGGAATGACGATCTGCGCATCGCCGGGACGGCGGTTTTCCGCTGCTTCCACCAGTTCGTCATAGGCCTTGATACGCGCCTTGGATTTCGTCTGGCGGGCCTTGGGGCTGGATGCGATCCATTCCTGCTCGCGGCTGATGGCCTTCTGACGCGATGCATCTTCGCGGGCTTCCTGCTGCATGCGCTTGGCTTTCGCCTGCAGGTAAGCGGAGTAGTTGCCTTCGTAAGGAATGCCGCGACCACGATCGAGCTCGAGAATCCAGCCCGTGACATTGTCGAGGAAGTAGCGGTCGTGGGTGATCATCATCACGGCGCCGGGATAGTCGCGCAGGTGCTTTTCGAGCCAGGCGATGGTTTCAGCGTCCAGATGGTTCGTCGGTTCGTCGAGCAGCAGCAGGTCCGGCTGCGACAGCAGCAGACGGCACAGTGCCACGCGGCGACGCTCACCACCGGAAAGGCCGGTCACGGGCGAATCGCCGGGCGGGCAACGCAGGGCATCCATGGCCATTTCGACCTGATTTTCCAGATCCCAGAGGTTCTGGCTGTCAATCATGTCCTGAAGCTTTGCGCCCTCATCCGCCGTTTCGTCGGAATAGTTCATCATCAATTCGTTGTAGCGGTCGACGATCGCCGTCTTGTGCGCCACGCCTTCCATGACGTTTTCCATCACGGTCTTGTTTTCGTCGAGCTTCGGCTCCTGCTCGAGATAACCGAGGGTCGCACCTTCGGCGAGCCAGGCTTCACCGGTATATTCCTTGTCGAGACCGGCCATGATTTTCAGAACGGTCGACTTACCGGCACCGTTCGGGCCGAGGATACCGATCTTGGCATCGGGGTAGAAGGAGAGATGGACGTTCTCCAGAACCTTCTTCGCGCCATAGGACTTGTTCAGCCCAGCCATGTGATAGATGAATTGACGTGCCATTGTAGCGAATGCTCCACATCGGATTTTTAAGAGTACGTATCGGGAAATTTGCCGCTATGTAGGGTAAATAGGACCTTGGGGCAACCTCTGGCACGATTATGACCCCATGATTATGACAAGCTGCGTGACGAGGCGATGGGTGCTGCCATGAATGAGACGACCGATAACTTCGCCTTCAGCCAGATTGAGAGGCTGGAAGCCCCTTCCGGCGCATCGATCGCCTTCCGTCATCAACCTTCCGCTCTATCCCCCGCCCGTGGCGTGCTGATGATCTGCCACGGCCTTGTCGAGCACGCCGGCCGCTACCGCCGTTTTGCCGATGTCATGGCGAAACAGGGTTTCGAGGTCTATGCCCATGACCATCGCGGCCATGGCCGCACGAGAGCGGCGGATGCGCCTCTCGGTCGCTTCGCCTGGAAGGACGGCGCGGAAAAGGTGGTTGCCGATGTCATGGCGATGCGCGTGATGATCGGGGAAAGACATCCCGGCCTGCCCGTGATCCTGTTCGGCCATTCCATGGGCGGCCTTGTGGCGCTCAACGCTGCCGTCAGCCATCCGGATGCCTTCGATGGTCTGTCGATCTGGAATTCCAATCTCAATCCCGGCGTCATGGGCCGCATCGCACAGATCGTGCTCCGGCTTGAAAAGATGCTGAAGGGATCGGACGTGCCGAGCGCCATCCTGCCGAAGGCGACCTTCCGCGCCTGGAATGCAAAAATGCCGGAAAGGCGCACCCATGCCGACTGGCTGAGCCACGACAAGGCGGCTGTCGATGCCTATGTGGAGGACCCGCTCTGCCAGTTCGAGGCCAGCGTTTCGCTCTGGCAGGATGTTTTCGAACTCTCCTATCGCGCGCCGAAACTCATCGAGCGCCTGCCAAAAACGCTGCCGCTGTTACTGGTAAGCGGCGATCAGGATGCCGCCACGAATGATGGCAGGGAAATTGTGTGGCTAGCCGAGCGTTTCCGCCAGGCGGGCTTCAGTCATGTCGAACACACAATCTACAAGGGAATGCGGCATGAGACATTGAACGAGATCGGCTGGCAGCCCGTCGCGGCGGATTTCGCCGCCTGGTGCGGTCGGGTCGTTAAAGACTGAAGGCGCCTTTGCCGAAACGGAATAAGTCCATGAGATAAAATCACATGCGGCGCGGCAGGCAGCGGTCTATAAACCGGCAAGCAGAAAACTCCGGGGGACAAATGACCGCCATGCCGAACAGGAAACCGCCGCTCTCAGGCATTCGTGTCATTGAACTCGCGCGTGTTCTGGCAGGTCCCTGGGCGGGGCAGATGCTGGCCGACATGGGCGCTGACGTCATCAAGGTCGAGAACCCCGAGGGTGGCGACGATACCCGCGCATGGGGACCGCCCTTCGTCGAAAGCGATGATGGGGAAAATCTCTCCGCCGCCTATTACCACGCCACCAATCGCGGCAAACGTTCCATCGTCGCCGATCTGAAGACCCCTGAGGGCTCCGAACTGGTGCGCCGGTTGGTCCGCACCGCCGATGTCGTCATCGAAAACTTCAAGCGCGGCGGGCTTGCCAAATACGGCCTCGATTATGAGAGCCTTAGGGTGCTCAATCCGAAGCTGATCTATTGCTCCATCACCGGCTTCGGCCAGACCGGGCCTTACGCCGATCTCGCCGGATACGACTATATCGTGCAGGGCATGTCCGGTTTCATGTCGATAACAGGTGAAGCTGACGGCCAGCCGATGAAGGCGGGTGTTGCGGTGGCCGATATCTTCACCGGCATTTATTCCGTGACAGCCATTCAGGCCGCCCTCATCCACACCATGCGATCAGGCGAAGGCCAGCATATCGACATGGCGCTTCTGGATGTGCAATCGGCCGTGCTCGCCAACCAGAACATGAATTATCTGATCTCCGGCAAGCCGCCCGTCCGCCTCGGCAACGCCCATCCGAATATTTCCCCCTATGAGGTGGTGCCGACGGCCGATGGTTTCCTGATCCTCGCGGTCGGCAATGACGGCCAGTTCCGCCGCCTCTGCACCATTCTCGGGATTGGCGCGATTGCCGATGACGAACGTTATGCGACAAACAAGGCCCGCGTGGCGCACAAAGCGGAAGTCCGGCGGATCGTTTCCACCGAAACGCTGAAATGGAATAAGCGCGATCTTCTGAGCGCCTGCGAGAAAAACGCCGTGCCGGCCGGGCCGATCAACTCCATCGAGGAGATGTTCGCCGATCCGCAAGTTCAGGCACGCGGCCTCCGCGTCGATCTGGAAGCGGAAGACGGCACCGTCATCCCAGGGGTACGCACACCGATTATAATGTCACAGACGCCGCTGCGTTACGAACGCCCGAGCCCGAAGCTCGGCGAACATCAGGCGCAGGTGCTGGCCGAACTGGAAAACATCGAAAGGACCACCACGCCATGAAAAGAACCGGCGGAGAACTGATCGTCGTAGCGCTGAAGGCCAATGGCGTCTCCCGCGTGTCCTGCGTTCCGGGCGAAAGCTATCTGGCAGTGCTGGATGCGCTTTATGAAAGCGGCATTGAAACCGTGGTCTGCCGCCAGGAAGGCGGCGCCGCCATGATGGCCGACACCTGGGGCCGGCTGACCGGCGAACCCGGCGTCTGCATGGTGACGCGCGGTCCGGGTGCCACCAACGCCTCGGCCGGCCTGCACATCGCCCGGCAGGATTCCATTCCGATGATCCTGTTCATCGGCCAGGTGCAGCGCGAAGCCCGCGAACGCGAGGCTTTCCAGGAAGTGGAATATCGCCGCGCCTTCACCGAATTCGCCAAATGGGTGGGCGAGATCGACGATGCCCGCCGCATTCCCGAATTTGTTACCCGCGCCTTTGCCGTCGCCACCTCCGGCCGCCCCGGCCCGGTGGTGCTGACGCTGCCTGAAGACATGCTGGTGGAAGAAGTCGAAGCGCCCGAGGCAAAGCCCTACATGCCGGTAGAAGCCCATCCAGGCACATCGCAGATTGCCGCCTTCGCAAAAATGCTGGGCGAAGCGAAACGGCCGATCTTCATCGTCGGCGGCACCCGTTGGTCCGAGGAGAGCGTGGCGAGCTTCAGGGCATTTGCCGAAAACCACAAGTTGCCCGTCGGCTGCTCCTTCCGCCGCCAGATGCTGTTCGATCACCTGAGCCCTTCCTATGCCGGCGATGTCGGCATCGGCATCAACCCGGCCTTGGCGAAGGAGATCAAGGGATCCGATCTGGTGGTGCTGCTCGGTGGCCGTCTCTCGGAGATGCCCTCCTCCGGCTATACGCTCATCGACATCCCCTACCCGTCGCAGAAGCTGGTCCATATTTATCCCGAAGCCGAAGAGCTTGGCCGCGTCTATCGCCCCGATCTGGCGATCTGCGCCGCCCCGGATGATTTCGTCGCCGCCCTCGCCTCGCTCACCCTTTCCGGCAACGCCGCATGGGCCGAGCGCACCGCCGCCATGCACACAGCTTATCTCACCTGGTCGACACCACCGCAGACCGGCCCCGGTCCGGTGCAGATGGGCCCGATCATGGACTGGATCGAGGCCAATGTGGCCGACGACGCGATCTTCACCAATGGCGCCGGCAATTATGCCACCTGGCTCCACCGCTTCCACCGCTTTCGCCGCTTCAACACCCAATCGGCTCCGACGTCCGGCTCGATGGGTTACGGCCTACCGGCGGCCGTCGCCGCCAAGCATCTGTTCCCGGAGCGCGAGGTAATCTGCTTTGCCGGTGATGGCTGCTTCATGATGCACGGGCAGGAATTCATCACTGCCGTGCGTTATGGCCTGCCGATCATCACCGTGCTCGTCAACAATGGCACCTATGGCACGATCCGCATGCATCAGGAACGGGAATATCCTGGCCGTGTCAGCGGCACCGATCTCGTCAACCCGGATTTCAACGCTTTTGCCAAGGCCTATGGTGGCCACGGCGAAACGGTGGAAAGAACGCAAGACTTCGCCGCCGCCTTCGAGCGGGCGCGGTCCAGCGGCAAACCGGCCATCATCGAGGTGAAGCTGGATGCGGAAGCGATCACACCGACGCGTACCCTGACGCAGATCCGGACCGGAAGCTGATATTACGCATGGACACGGCTCCGGCATGGTGTAAATCCTGACGCTCGCACGACGTCATCCTCGGGCCTGTCCCGAGGATCCAATCACGTATCGTAAAGTTCATCGGTTGCAGATGCTCGGGACAGCCCCGAGCATGACGAAGGAGGGGTCTCACACTTCTTTCAGCAGCCCTTTGGATCAGGAAACGACATGCCGGATGTTGCCCCTCCCGTCATCACCCCACGCGGCGCAAAAATCGAG
Organism: Agrobacterium sp. ST15.13.013; assembly: GCF_027956525.1. Classification (NCBI taxonomy): domain Bacteria; kingdom Pseudomonadati; phylum Pseudomonadota; class Alphaproteobacteria; order Hyphomicrobiales; family Rhizobiaceae; genus Agrobacterium; species Agrobacterium sp. ST15.13.013. Next base: position 231,861 of record NZ_JAQKGP010000002.1, on the reverse strand, counting down.
CCCTCGGCGGGCGCACCTTTCGAGGCCGTGCGCGTGGCCAGCGATGTGCTGCACCTTTCCCGCACCGCAGCGCTTGCGACCCTCGATCCGGTCAGCGGTTATCCCTATACGACCGCAACCAATATCGGCATCGAGCCGGATGGCACGCCATTCTTCTTCGCAGCCGGCCTGACGCTGCACGCCCGCAACATGGAGGCGGACCCACGCATCTCACTGACGCTCGCTCCCTTCGGCAAGGGCGACGCGCTGACATTGCCGCGGCTGACACTGGTCGGCAAGGCGGAGCAAATCAGCCCGGATGAAGTGCCGCTTGCGAGACAACGCTATATTGCCCGTTACCCCAAGGCGAAACTTTATCTGTCCCTTCCCGACACAATGCTCTACCGGCTGCGGACGGAAGGCGTGCAGATCAATGGTGGCCCGGCGCGAAATGCCAGCACCATCACACCCGGCGATCTGCGCACCGATCTGTCAGGCGCAGAAGAACTGATGGCTGTAGCGGAAAGCGAAGCGATCCGCCTCAACGCCATCAAGGGCGAAGCGGCTCGGCTTGCCGTTCTCGCTGGTGCCAAAACCGGACGCTGGAAAATCACCTCCATCGATCCTGACGGCATCGATCTGGCTTCGGCCAGCGATCTGGCCCGACTGTGGTTCGAAGAGCGGGTGCAGACGTTGAAGCAGTTTGAGAAGGCGTTTGCCCAGCTTTTGAAGTGAAGAACTCAAGCCCGCGCATGACGCAACGAACGTCTGCAATTTCCCATCAAAAAAGGCCGGGCCGCATTCCGCGACCCGGCCTTTCCTTAAAAAATCAAACCATTGCTCAGAGAGCAGCGGTCACGATGAACTCAACCTTGTAGTCCGGCGTCGCCAATGGTGCGCCGCTAGTGGCGCGGGCCGGAGGGTTTGCCGGGTCGATCCAGCCTTCCCAGACAGCGTTCATTTCGCCGAAGGTGGACATGTCGGAGAGGTAGATGATGGTCTGCAGGATCTTCGACTTGTCGGAACCGGCAGCGGCCAGCAGGCGGTCGACTTCAGCGAGAGCGGACTTGCTCTGTTCCGTAACGCTCGTGCCTTCGCCAACCTGGCCGGCCAGATAAACGGTGTTGCCGTGAACGACGGCGCCGCTCATGCGCTTGCCCGGCTCGATACGCTTGATGGTCATGGAAAACTCCTGTTGATTGGCATTAAAAATCGAAGATGCGCGGAAAATCAGCCGCGCAGGTGATGGGTCTTTTCGTAAATCGCCGTCGAGCGCGCGCCAGAGCGGCAATAGCCGAGCATCGGGCGCTGCAATTCATCCAGCGCATCCACCATGCCGGCAACGGCATCGGCGTCGACGCCATAGCGGCCAACCGGCACATGCATGATGGTGAGGCCAAGTTGCTCGGCACGCTCGGCAATATCGGCAAAAAGCGGCTGGCCGTCTTCTTCGCCGTCAGGGCGATGGCAGACGAGCGACTTGAAGCCGAGCGCCTTGATCTCGTCGAGATCGGCGACGCTGATCTGTCCCGTTACCGAATATTCGTCGTCAATGCGCCTGATATCCATGTCATGCCTCCGCTGGCCGTCACCCTTGAAATCCGCATCCGATGTAAGCGGTCAAAACCGCGGCGTCAATGACGGGCGATCTTCATTCGGTACGGCTCAGAGGATGGAAAAGCGCAGGCCGAAGGAACGGCTTTCGCCCGGCTGGAGAATATTGAACTCGCCGGCAGCCTCAAGCTCGCTCCGCCCGACCCAGCGATGCGAAACCGGCTCGATGCCGAGCACATTGGCCGGCGCCTGCTGATTGCGCCACATCTGCAGATAGGGCAGCGTTTCCGTACGGAAACGCACGGTCAGCGTCTTCCCGCCGATGGCCGCGACCGGACCGAGCTTCAGTTCCGCCCAGTCATCATTGCCGGCAGAAACGCAGAAAACGCTGCCCGGCTCTTCGCCGAAACGCCAGCCATGGCCGCCGCCATGCAGCATCGCGCCCTCAAGCCGCACGGCATCGTCGAACAGCCGCGCGCCGATATTCATGTGATACATCAGGAACACCGGGATCGGCCGCCCGGAAGTGTTGACGATCCGGTCGTCGAGACTGACTTCACCGCTTTCGCCGTCGATACGCCACGTCCGTTCGAGAAGTGCGGTGCCACCATCGGCAAGCTTCACGGGAACCTCAACGCGCGCCAGCGCATTGGACTCTTGAACATCGAACGCAATGACCGTCGCGGGATGCGAGGAAAAGGACCCATGCAGCGGATATCGACGTCCCTCATCGTCACCATCTAACGGCTCGGGATGGCGGATATGGTCGGGGCCGCAGGTGAACAGAAAGCCTTCCAGAGAGTGGTCGATGCGCGCATCGCCATCGTCGGGAATGGCGCGGCCGGGCGCGATGTCGATGCCATCGACGACGCAGGAGCCGATATCAAAAACGGAGGTTTCATCAAGGAAAATGCGTGGCGATTTGCCGGCCTGAAATGAACGCAAGACAACCTCCCTGTGGCAGCAAAAACGCATGGTTCACGGAAACGCTACTAACCGTGACGGAAATTAAGATTGCATTAACCGCGAATTCACCTTTTTCACAATAGGGTCAAGATTGCGGTGTGTTTATCGGTGAACAAGCAAGGGATAGCAGAATCGTGAAACAGTTTCTTAACGCAGCTCTGGGTTTGACGGTCGCCGTGGCGTCGGTTTTCACCCCGCTACAGGCTGGCGCGCAGCAGCGTTATGGTTATGAGCAGCCGGTTCTGGTGACGCCGGACGGTCGCGTGCTCGATTTCGTTCCCGAACGCGGCGATATCGTCATCAGCCGCGACGCGATGGGACGCACGGTGTTTTACGACCAGTATGGCAATCTCCTCGCCACCGAAATGCCCTCCGGCTACCCGCAGCGGCAACAGGCGCGCCAGCGCGACACCACCTATTATCCGCCCGCCCCCGGCAGACGGTATCGTGAGCCGCAACGCGACTACGGCTACCAGGACAATGGCAGCGTGCGCGATTACCGCGAATATCGCGGCGACGGCTCCGACGAGAATTTCTACACCGGCTCCGTTCCCGCACCCGGTGCGGTTGAAAGCGGCCCGCTCGGCCAGCCGATGCCGGGCGAAAGCACCACGGCCGCGGTTCCGCAGCCGGAGCACCTGATCGAGCGCCACACGCCGGTGACAACGCCGGTCAATCGCTCGCGCCAGGAAATCGTTGCGCTCCAGACCTTCCTCGACCGTGAAGGCATCTCGCCCGGCGTTATCGACGGTAAGATGGGCGACAACGTCAACAAGGCGATTGCCGCCTGGCAGGACATGACCGGCGAAAAGCTCGATCCGAACAATTCCGACGATATTCTGGAGCGCCTGCGCGCTTCCGGCGGTATGCCTATTGTCGACTACACCATCACCGCCGCCGACGCCGCCGGCCCCTATGTCGCCTCCATCCCGGACGACTATGCCGAGAAATCGCAGCTGCCTGCCCTCTCCTTCACCTCGACTTCGGAAGCGCTCGCCGAACGCTTCCACATGGATGAGAACTACCTGAAGGAGCTGAACCCCGGCATCGATTTCTCCGTACCCGGCACCATTATCAAGGTCGTCAATCCGGGCGAGACGAAAAAGGGGCAGGTTGCCCGCATCGTTGCCCATAAGGGCATCAAGCAGGTCTTCGCCTATGGTCAGGACGGTAATCTGATTGCCGCCTATCCCGCCACCATCGGCTCCACGGATACGCCTTCACCGAGCGGCACGCATACGGTCGAGCGCGTCGCGCTCAATCCGGGCTACACCTATAATCCGAAGATCAACTTCAAACAGGGCCAGAACGACAAGATCCTGCAGATCCCGCCGGGTCCGAACGGCCCGGTCGGTACGGTCTGGATTGCCCTGTCTAAGCCGACCTACGGTATTCACGGCACCCCGGAACCGTCCAAGATCGGCAAGACCAACAGCCACGGCTGTATCCGCCTGACCAACTGGGATGCAACCGAGCTGGCGAAAATGGTCCGCCCCGGCGTCGTGGTCGAATTCGCCGAATAATCGAGCGCAAGAAAACAGAAAGCCCGGCGGTGTGATCCGCCGGGCTTTTTTTGTTATGGGTGTTTCAGTCGCGCTTTTCCGTCAGGAAATACAGGAGCGCCGCTACCGGCAAGGCGAAGCCGATCCACGAGGCGGCCTGCCATTCACCGACTGCATAGGCCCAGCCGCCGACGGCGGAACCGATGGCACCACCCATGAAGAACGTCGCCATATAGATGCCGTTCAGGCGGCTGCGGAATTCCGCTCCGAGCGTGAAGATGGCGCGCTGGCCAAGCACCAGATTGGTGGTGACACCGAAATCCAGAACGATGGCTGCGACGACCAGAATGGCGAGCGCCAGATGCGAGCCTTCGGGCGCAAGATGCGTGACGGCGAAGGAGAGCGCCACCGCCGCCAAGGCAAAGAAGGTGGCCGCACGCGTCCAGCCACGATCCGCCATCCGCCCGGCAATCGGCGCGGCCACGGTGCCCGCCGCACCGGCCAGTGCGAAGAGCGCAATCTCACCCTGGCTGAGATTGAAGTGCGGCCCGCTCAGATAAAGCGGCGTCGTGGTCCAGAACAGGCTGAAGGCGGCAAACAGAAAGGCGTGATAGATCGCCCGCCGCCGCAGGATCGGCGTGTGCAGGGCAAGCCTGCCCATGGAGTGCATCAATGCGCCATAGCTCAGCCGCGCTTCGGGCATACGGACGGGCAGAAGCCGGAAAAGCACCACGGCAAGAAGCGCCATGACTGCTGCCGACGTTAGAAAGACGCCGCGCCAGGACACCACTTCCGACAGCAGGCTGGAAACCGGCCGCGCCAGCATGATGCCGGCCATCAGCCCGCTCATGACATTGCCGACCACCCGGCCGCGAATGGCATGCGGCGCCATGTGAGCGGCATAGGGAACAATGACCTGCACCGCCACGGAACTGACACCAACCAGAAAGGCCGCGATCAGGAACGGCGCCGCATGCGGGGCAAACGCCGCGGCAGCGAGCGACAGCACGGCCATCGAGACGGAACTGACCACCAGCTTGCGATTTTCGATGAGATCACCGAGCGGCACGACGAACAGCAGGCCGATACCATAGCCGATCTGCGTCAACGTCACGATCAGGCCGGTAGCACCCGCGGAAAGACCAAGCTCCGCCCCGATGATGCCTGCTAGCGGCTGTCCATAATAAAGATTGGCAGCGATCAACCCGCAGGCTGTCGCCAGCAAAAACGTCAGAGCCGGGGAAATGGATGTTGCCTCAACATCATCCCCATCAATTACACGCGTCGTCATCATTTTCTCCAATATGGAAACGAATGTTTCCTAAATAGTCACAAAATCAATCGGCAAGCTTCATGGCTATATCCACCACGGCCACCATGTCCTTGAGGCTGCGCCCGGTTTTTCCCACCACGCGCATGCCGTACATCATGCATAGCATCGCCCGGGCGAGATCATCCGGGTCGGCCTTCGACTGCACTGAACCATCCTTCTGCCCTTCGGTGATGATGCGAGCGACGATCCGTTCCCTCGCCTTCACGGCCCGCTCGACCACGACGGCAATGTCGTCATCCAGGGCGGCCAGATCGGCAGCGGCACCAACCACCAGACACCCATCCGAGCCCACACCGCCATGCGACCGTTCTGCATAGAACATCAGCCCAGCTCTCAGACGCTCATAACCGGTCTCGCCACCGGCCACCGCCGCTTCGAAACGTTCGGTTTGCACGATCCTGTAGCGTTCCATCGTGGCGATGAAGACAGCCTTCTTGTCCTTGAATGCCTTGTAGAGACTGCCCTGCGCCAGTTCCATCGCATCGGTGAGATCGCCAACCGAGGTCGCGTGATAGCCGCGCCGCGAGAAGACCCGGATCGCGCCGTCAAGCGCACGATCGAGATCGAACTCGCGCGGCCGGCCGCGATGACGCTGTTCCGGGGAATTGGACTGGCTGAAATTGCTCATGAGCGGAATATAGGAAACGATCATTTCCAAATCAAGCGAAAAATTTCGCGCCGTGAGGAGGCCATAGGAAGCGCCTCTTAACGGCGCCTCTCCTCCACATTTTGCGGGAAGCCAATTTCATCCAAAGTCGCATTCTCCCTGCAACGAGCGGGGAATCGCAAAACCGAGTCAGGCAGCCCTGCGGGTCACCAAACGCGCCAGATGCGCAACGCGCCTTGGAAGTCTTTTCGGCAGGAGACTGATGACTTCCTCGGCAAAGGCCGCCGCATTTTCAACCGCCTTGTCGATGTTGCTGACCTTCTTGCCATCCAGACAGAGAAGCGTGCCGCCATAATCGAAAATATCGCGATAGGCCGCCCGCTCGACGATCGCCGTGTTGAGCACGGAGACGTTTTTTTCCGCCAGCAGCATCTTGACGAGCAAGAGCGAACGCGTCGCCACCATGGCGTTCACCCGCGTCAGCACGATGGAATGGGCGATCTCCTTGCCCATCCTGCGGTTCAGGAATTCGATGTGATCGAGCACTTCAGCAGCACCCCGGGCATCCATGGCCGAGCCCTGAACCGGGATCAGCACATGATCGGAGATACCAAGCGCCATGGTCAGAAGCGGCGTTTTCGCGCCTGGCAAATCGATGATGAAACAGTCGGTATTGGCCCGGTTCTCGCGAATGTGCGCCTCAAGCGAAGCCATCGTCACATGCGAAATCACCGCCAGATTTTCTACCGAACCGGACAGATCGTACCACCGGGAAATCCACAATTGCGGATCGGCATCCAGAACCGTCACGCGATGGCCGCTGCGGGCCAGTTCGGTTGCCAGAAGCAGCACGGCCGTGGTTTTCCCGGCACCGCCCTTGGTATTGGCAAAAGTGATGACTGACATGATACCCCCTGTTGGTCAGAGCCGTTTCATGCTCATTCACGCACCGACGTCTTCATGGTGCTTTCCATAATCTTAACGAACAGGGTTAATAAAAGGCTAAGAACGGTTATCCGGCGCAACAAAAAGCCCGCGATTGCTATCGCGGGCTTCATGAATTACAGGCAGTATCTTGGCTGTCCTAATGCAGGACACGACATTGCCGCTCATTTCCTCTCCCCGCCGGGGAGAAGGTGGCCCGAAGGGTCGGATGAGGGGGCCGGCTCTCGGTATATCTCTACCCTCGCCCCCTCATCCCGCTGCCGCGACCTTCTCCCCGGCGGGGAGAAGAAACACGCGGCACCCGCTCGACCCTTAAAAGCCCGGCGAATGCCAAGTCTTTATTCAGAAGCAGTCCTCGAACAACTTCTTCGTATTCTCGAGCGTCATCGGCACCGGATTGCCACCGCAGCTCGGATCCTTGATCGCTTCCGCCGCCAGTTCGTCGATGCGATCCGGCTTGATGCCCATGGCGGTCAAGTTTTCCGGCACGCCGAGTTCCCTGCGAAGCTCCAGCACATAATCATAGAAGCCGTCGAAGCCGCCGGAAATGCCGAGATAGGCGGCCGCGCGGGCAATCTTGTCTTCGATGGCCGGGCGGTTGAACCGCAGCACCGCCGGCATGACGACGGCATTGGTCATGCCATGATGGGTGTTGTAGACAGCGCCGATCGGGTGCGAGAGCGAATGGATGGCGCCGAGACCCTTCTGGAAGGCAACCGCCCCCATCGCCGCCGCCGCCATCATATTGGTGCGCGCCTCGATATCCGTGCCGTCCTTATAGGCGCGCGGCAGGAATTCCTTGACGAGCCGCAGCCCCTCCAGCGCCACGCCGGCGCTCATCGGATGATAGAACGGCGAGGAATAGGCTTCCAGGCAATGGGCGAAAGCATCCATGCCCGTGCCCGCCGTGATGACCTTCGGCATGCCGACCGTCAGTTCCGGATCGCAGATGACGACACCCGGCAAGAGCTTCGGATGGAAGATGATCTTTTTTACATGGGTCTGCGAATTGGTGATGACGCTGGCGCGGCCGACTTCCGAACCCGTGCCCGCCGTCGTCGGAACGGCAACGATAGGCGCAATCTTGGAAGCGTCCGCCCGGGTCCACCAGTCACCGATATCCTCGAAATCCCAGACCGGGCGCGTCTGCCCGGCCATGAAGGCGATGGTCTTGCCGAGATCGAGGCCCGAGCCGCCGCCGAAGGCCACGACACCGTCGTGACCGCCATCCCGATAAACCTTAACACCTGCTTCCATGTTGATTTCGTTCGGGTTTGGGTCGACCTCTGCGAAGATCGCCCGGCCGAGACCCGCCTCTTCCAGCACGTCGAGCGCATGCGCGGTGATCGCCATATTGGCAAGGCCGCGATCCGTCACGAGAAGCGGCTTCCTGATGCCGAGCGTCTTGCAGGCTTCCGCCAGTTCCTTGATCCGGCCACGGCCAAGCTTGACGGCGGTGGGATAGCTCCAGTTGGCGACGATATTCATTTCGTGACTTTCTTCAGATGGTAGGATTTCGGGCGGGTCAGGTTCTGGAAACCGAGGACGGAAAGTGAACCGCCACGGCCGGTTTCCTTGACGCCGGTCCAGCAAAGCGCAGGATCGAGATAATCCGCGCGGTTCATGAACACGGTGCCGGTTTCGATCTCACGGCCAATGCGTCCCGCGCGGGCGGCATCCTGCGTCCAGAGCGAGGCGGTCAACCCGTATTTGCTGTCATTCATCAGCGCGATGGCTTCGTCGTCATTCTTCACCTTCATGATCCCAACGGCCGGACCGAAAGTTTCTTCGGTCATGAATTCCATGGAATGATCGACATTGACGAGCACTTGCGGCGCGACGTACGCGCTTTCGCCATCATCGGCAGGGAATAGCTTCGGATCGACCAGTGCTTTGGCCCCCTTCGAGACGGCATCGGCCACCTGCGCCCGCACCACCTTGGCAAAACGCTTGTTGGCCATCGGCCCGAGCGTCGTTTCCTGTTCCAGCGGATTGCCGAGCTTGTAATTGGAAACCCACGCGACCGACTTCTCGACAAAGGCGTCATAGAGGTTTTCATTGACGTAGATACGCTCGATGCCGCAGCAGCATTGCCCGGAATTATAGGTCGCACCATCCATCAGCGTATCGACGGCGGCGTCCAGATCGGCATCCTCCATGACGTAACCGGGATCCTTGCCGCCGAGTTCAAGCCCGAGACCGGTGAAGGTGCCGGCAGCGGCGCGCTCGATGGCGCGACCGCCTTCCACCGAACCGGTGAAATTGACGAAATTGAACAGGCCCTCGGAAATCAGCGCCGAGGTCGTACCGTGGTCGAGGAAGACATTGATGAAGACATCGTCAGGCACACCAGCCTCCACAAAGGCCCGCACCATGCGCTCGCCCACCAGCAGCGTCTGCGCCGCATGCTTGATGACGACCGTATTGCCGGCCATCAAAGCGGGCGCCACGGTGTTGATCGCCGTCATGTAAGGATAGTTCCACGGCGCGATGACGAAGACGACGCCATGCGCCTCACGCTCGATGCGGCGTTCGAAATTGCCGCTTTCCTCTATGACGAGCGGCGCCAGCGCATCGGCGGCAATAGAGGCGACATAGTTGGAGCGCTCGTTAAAGCCCTTGAATTCGCCGCCATAACGAACCGGACGGCCCATCATATGCGCCAGTTCCGGCACGACGTCATCAACCATTTCGTTGAGTCGCGCGACACCCTTCAGAACCAGCTGAACGCGGTCCTCAAGCGGGCGTCGAGCCCAGTCTTTCTGCGCCTTGCGCGCTTTCGAAACGGCGGCCCGCGCCGCCTCCAGCGACATCGCCTCCCGTTCGGCATAAACCGAGCCGTCGATGGGCGAGATATTCTGGATCATGGTCATGATGTTTTCCCGTAATGATTAGGCTCGTTCGAAACCGCGCGCCACTTCCCAGTCGGTCACGCGGCGGTCGTATTCTTCCTGTTCCCACGCCCCGGCGCGGACGTAATGATCGATCACATCGTCGCCAAAGGCACTGCGCAGCATTTTCGATCCGTCCAAAAAGGCGGTGGCGTCACGCAATGTCTTGGGTATCTCGCGCACGTCCTTGCCGCCATAGGCGTCGCCGACAAAAGCGGGCTCAAGTTCGAGTTTATTTTCGATGCCGTCAATGCCCGCCGCAAGCAAAGCCGCCATGGCGAGATAGGGATTGAGATCGGAACCGCCGACGCGGCATTCGATGCGGATGCCCTTCGTTCCCTCGCCGCAGAGACGATATCCGGCGGTACGGTTGTCGAGGCTCCAGATCGCCTTGGTAGGCGCAAAAGTACCGGCCATGAAACGTTTGTAGGAATTGATGTAGGGCGCCAGGAAATAGGTGATCTCGCTGGCATGGGCGAGAAGCCCGGCAACATAGTGCCGCATCAACTGCGACATGCCATACTCGGCGTCCTTGTCGAGGAAAGCGGGTTTGCCATCCAGACTCCACAGCGACTGGTGGATGTGAGAAGAACTTCCGGCAGCATTGTAGTTCCACTTGGCAAGGAACGTCACCGCCTTGCCCTTCGACCAGGCGATCTCCTTGGTGGCGTTCTTGATGATGGCGTGCCGGTCGGCCATAGTCAGCGCCTCGGCATAACGCACATTGATTTCCGCCTGGCCGGCAGAGGCCTCGCCCTTGGAATTCTCGACCGGAATTCCCGCACCCTGCAGGCCCTTGCGCAACGCCCGCATGACGTCTTCTTCCTTGGTCGTCTGGAAGATATGGTAGTCCTCATTATAACCGCTGGCGAGGTTCAGGTCTTTATAACCGCTGGCGCGCGCCGCGTCGAAAGTCTGGTCGAACAGGAAGAATTCCAGTTCCGTCGCCATAAAGGCCTTCAGCCCCATCGCCTCAAGCCGCGCCACCTGCTTTTTCAACAGCGCGCGCGGCGAATGCGGCACTTCTTCATGGGTGTGATGATCGAGCACGTCGCACAGCACCAGCGCCGTGCCTTCCAGCCATGGCACACGCCGCAACGTCGAGAGATCGGGTTTCAGAACGTAGTCGCCGTAACCCTTTTCCCAGCTGGAGGATTTATAGCCGGGAACGGTTTCCATCTCCATATCGGTGGCAAGCACATAGTTGCAGCTATGGGTTTCCTCAAAGGCGCTTTCGACGAAGAACTCGGCCTGAAACCGCTTGCCCATCAGACGCCCCTGCATGTCCACAAGGCAGGCCAGAACCGTGTCGATGCGCCCCTCAGCGACATCCATCTTAAGCGCGTCGAATGTATAGCTCGTCATTTTATCCGTTCCCTTTATTGTCGTGACCGGGCGGCCGTATAAGGCCGCCCGTTTGTTTGAGCATCAGGCCTTTGCAGCCGCCGCTGCCATGGCAGCCTGCTTGTGCTCCAGCGCGAATTCCTCCTCCGGCGACAGGATGAGGCGATGACGACCGACGAGGCCGAAATAGGCAATCGCCACAGCAAACCAGACGGCAACCCAGAGCACGCCCTTCGTGAAGTTCGGATCCTGGATCTGGTAAAGCAGCGTGACGATGGCGATGATGATCGTCAGCACCGCACCCGGAATACCGAAGGGCGACCGGAACGGCCGCTCGATATGCGGCAGGTTCTTGCGCAGAAGAATGAAGGAAATCGCCTGCATGATATAGGAGAACATCGCGCCAAACACGGCCATGTTCAGAAGCACGCTGCCGATGATGCTGCCGCCCTGCTCCGCACCCAGCGAGAACCAGATGACCAGCATGACCGCGAGTCCGACTATGGCGCCGGTGATATTGGCCACGTATGGCGTGCGGTATTTCGAGTGGGTGATGGACAGCACGGTCGGGAAATAACCCGCACGCGACAACGAATAAATCTGGCGGCCCTGCGCATAAAGGATCGTATGGAAGCTGGCGATAAGGCCCGTCAGAGCCACGAGACCGAGCACCACCACGCCGCCATCGCCATAGATCGCCTTGAAACCGTCCAAAAGCGGCTCAAGCGACGAACTGAGATGGAAGGCGCCGACGCCCGGCAGCGACGGGTTGAGCAGCACGATCATGAAGGCCGAAACCATCAGCGTAACCATACCAAGGATGATTCCCTTCGGCATGTCGCGTTTCGGATCGACGGATTCCTCAGCCGCCAGCGGCAACTGCTCGATGGCGAGAAACAGCCAGACCGCGAAAGGCAAAGTGGCGAGAACGCCTGAAAAACCGAAGGGGAAGAAGGAACCGCCACCCTCCGGCAGTTCCACCGCCTTGCCGTCAGGTCCGACACCGATGTTGAGCGCAAAACGCGAAAAATCGATGTTGGGAATGGCGCTGATCCAGAAGAACACCAGAACGGCAAGCGAAATCAGCGTGATGACCAGTGTCACCTTGAAGGAAAGCTCAAGTCCGAAGACGTTGAGCCCGAGGAAAATCGCATAAAAAACGATCCACACGAAAGGTGAATAGGCCGGATCGAGGCCGAGAATGGAGTTCACATAGGCCGTGATGAAGGTGACGACGACCGCCGGCGTCAGCACATATTCGACATTTTCGCAAAGCCCGGTGATGAAGCCGCCCCATGGCCCCATGGCCGTGCGGGCGAAGGAATAGGCCGCACCCGTATGCGGCAGGGCCGGGCTCATTTCGGCAATCGAAAATGTCAGCCCGAGATACATGATGGCGATGATGATGCCTGCCACCAGCATGCCGCCCCAGCCGCCGGTGGAAAAGCCGAAATTCCATCCGGAAAAATGCCCGGAAATGACCGCGCCGACGCCAAGCGCCCAGAGCGACCATACGCCCGCATAACGGGATAGTCCGCGTTTTTCGAAATAGGATGCATCAGCCTTCTTGTAGCTGACGCCTGACGATGAACTGTCCATGCCCTTCTCTCCTGAATAAGAAAAAAACAAGCCAGTCAGCCATTATTGGCCGATTGTGCCCCAGTTTCCGGCTTCACCCGGGTGTCTCCCGCGATTGGCCGCACGCACTTGCTGTTCCCTTGCCGCTTTGTTTTTTCGGCTGCATGGCCGGTTTTTATAAAATGGCGGCAGTCTTATCTATCGGCCGGCCCCGGTGTTTTCACCATCGGCCGGCCATAGCTCCCTCACTCATCGATTGATGAGAGCGCCTTCCCCATAAGCTCATGGAGAAACCCGGCGATTTCCGCCTGTTCTCCTTCACTGCTGATGAGATCGTTGCGGATCTCGATCATGACGTTCAAAAGCCCGTCCGGCAGCGCATGCAGTCGCAGCGTATGCGTCACGCCGTCTTCCGGGCCATAGGGATCGTTGCGATTGACCGTGAGCGAGCAGCCTTCCGCGCCCGCCAGCATCGCATCCGCAAGACGGCTGTCGGCATCGTGCAGGATGCCGATCTCAACCTTTCGGAACCGGCCGTGATAAACCGGCGTGAAACTGTGGATGGTCACCACCACCACTTTACGGCCGGCCGCCTGCCGCGCGGCGATGATCTCGCTCACCCGGTCATGAAACGGCACATAAAGCGCGGAGGTGCGGGCGAACCGCTCCGCTTCGCTGAGATCGAAATTGCCGGGAATATCGTAAATCTCGCTTTTCACCGGCATGGCGGAAGGCGATTCGGGCGGCCGGTTGCAATCATAGACGAGGCGCGAAAACCGCTGGTAGACAAGCGTGGCGTCAAACTTTTCCGAAAGCAGCCGGGCAACTGCCAGAGCGCCCGGATCCCAGGCCACATGGCTCGAAAGCACCTCCGGCGAAAGGCCCAATGTTCCGTATTTTTGTGGCATGGCAGCGGACGCATGTTCGCAGACGAGAAGGACGTCGCCCTTCGCCGCCGCATTCTCGATGCCGACGGCCTGCCCTTCCGCTTCTGTGAAAAACCGTGACCGCACCGTCATGCACGAACCCCGCCCGGAAACCCCGTCGCTCCGTCAATGTCGAAAAGAATTCTTCACATTATCGCGAGTGTCAAATGGAATTTTGAAATTTTCTCTTCATTTTCCCATTGACTCGATAGCGGGCGCGGATGTTTATTTTAGCCATGTACCGGCAGAAGACCGGAAGGGGAAAAATTTGCGCAGCACGACGGCGACCGTGTCGGATGTCATCCATGCCCATTACGACGCACTGACCCGTTCGGAAAAACGGCTGGCAGAGAGCCTGCTCGGCAACTACCCCGTTTCCGGCCTCGGCAGCATCACCACCATTGCGGAAAATGCCGGTGTTTCCACACCGACGGTGGCGCGCATGGTGCAGAAGCTCGGATATAAGGGCTATCCCGAATTTCAGGCGCATCTGCATCAGGAGCTGGAGGCGACGATCTCCGGCCCCGTCGCCAAACATGACCGCTGGGCAACCAATGCGCCGGGCCTGCACATTCTCAACCGTTTCGCCGATGCCATCACCGGCAATCTGCGCGACACGCTGAGCGATCTCGACACCGCCGTCTTCGACAATGCCGCAGCGCTGCTCTCCGACCGCAAGCGCAGCATCTATTTCGTCGGCGGGCGCATTACCGGTGCGATCGCCGAATATTTCTTCACCCACATGCAGGTGATCCGGCCGAAAACGACGCTGATGTCGTCCAATTCCAGCGCCTGGCCGCAATATATGTTGAACATGAGCGCCGGCGACGTGCTGGTTATTTTCGACATCCGCCGCTACGAGCACGACATGACGACGCTGGCCGAAGTGGCCAAGGCGAACGGTGTGCAGATCATTCTCTTCACCGATCAATGGACATCGCCGGTGGCGCGCCACGCGTTGCACATTTTCCGCGTCAGGATCGAAGCGCCCTCAGCATGGGATTCCTCGGTCGTCACGCTGTTTGTGGTCGAAGCGCTGATCGAAGCGGTCCAGAACCGCGCCTGGGATGAAACCAGGGAACGCATGAATGCACTGGAAGGCCTGTTCGAACAGACCCGGTTGTTCCGCAGGCCGGACAAAACATGAAACTACATAGCCGGCAACTTGCTTGACGCGGATGCCGCACGCTGATTGGATACCTGTCATCGCTGCCAGCACGATAAAACAGGATAAAAACCACGCTGGGGAACACATTTGGCCACCACGGATAATGAAAGGATACTCCCGCAATTGCAGGAAAAAAAGCCTGACGATGGCGGAAAAGGGGCGTAAAGTGACGGAATCCGGATAAATAGATTGCAATCCAGCCGTCACATTAGCTTCATCGAGAATCCGTATCAGCGTCCGCAATATGAGAACACGAAGAGGAGAAAAAAGTGATCTCTCACTGCCGCCGACTGCTTGCTACGACCACTGCGCTGGTCATCGCGTCCACCGCCATCGCCGCCGCTGAGCCGAGCGCCGAATTGATCGCCGCCGCCAAGAAGGAAGGCATGCTGACAACGATCGCGCTGCCGCACGACTGGTGCGGTTACGGCGACGTGATTGCCGCCTTCAAGGCGAAATATCCGGAAATCACCGTCAACGAACTGAACCCCGACGCCGGCTCCGCCGATGAAGTGGAAGCGGTGAAGGCCAACAAGGACAATAAGGGCCCGCAGGCGCCTGACGTCATCGATGTCGGCCTCGCCTTCGGCCCGCAGATGAAGGCCGAAGGCCTGCTGCAGCCCTACAAGGTCTCCACCTGGGACGAAATTCCCGACAACGTCAAGGATCCTGAAGGCTATTGGTACGGCGACTATTACGGCGTGATGTCCTTCTTCGTGAACAAGGACCTCGTCAATAACGCTCCGAAGGACTGGGCCGACCTGCAGAAGCCGGAATATTCCGGGCAGGTAGCGCTCGCGGGCGATCCGCGCGCTTCCAACCAGGCCATCCTCGGCGTTCTGGCCGCCGGTCTTTCCACCGGCGCAAAGTCTGGCAAGGAAGCCGGTGAAGCCGGCCTGAAGTATTTCGCCGACCTCAACAAGGCAGGCAACTTCCTTCCGGTCATCGGCAAGGCTGGCACGCTGGCGCAGGGCGCGACCCCGATCATCGTCGCTTGGGATTATAACGCCCTTTCCTGGAAGAAGACGCTGAATGACAACCCGCCAACGGAAGTTGTCGTTCCTGAGAAGGGTGTTCTGGCCGGCGTCTACGTTCAGGGCATTTCCGCTTACGCGCCGCATCCGAACGCTGCAAAGCTGTGGATGGAGCATCTCTATTCCGACGACGGTCAGCTCGGCTGGCTGAAGGGTTATTGCCACCCGATCCGCTTCAACGCCATGGTCAAGGCCGGCAAGGTTCCGCAGGAACTGATCGACAGCCTGCCGCCGGCAGCAGCCTATGAAAAGGCCATCTTCCCGACACTCGAGGAAGTCGACGCCAACAAGGCTGCCGTGACCGGCGGCTGGGACAGCGTTGTCGGCGCGAACGTGAAGTAAACTGTTGAAAATGCACCCCGGCCGACCAAAAGCCGGGGTGCTTCTTTTATGATGTAGACTTTTATATACAGACCGTTTGAAAACGGCGTTTGGGGACAAGCATGCCATCAACCAACACCGGCGGACCATCCGACGCGGGCAGAAAGCTGCCGCTGCACTGGATTGGCGTTCTTCCTTTTGCCGTTTTTGTTCTGCTGTTTTTGATCCTCCCGACGATGAAGATCGTCATTGGCGCATTCCAGCATGCAGATGGCAGCTTCACGCTGGACAATATCGGTGGGCTTTTCACCTCCTCCATTCTGGCGGCCTACTGGATTTCGATCAAGATCAGCCTCGCTTCGGCGGCACTGGGTTGCCTGATCGGTTTTGCCGTCGCCGCCGCCGTGGTGCTGGGCGGCCTGCCGCAAGGCATTCGCGGACCGCTTCTGACCTTTTCCGGCGTTGCCTCGCAATTCGCCGGCGTGCCGCTCGCCTTCGCCTTCATCGCCACGCTCGGGCCGGTCGGTCTCCTTACCGTTTTCCTCAAGACGCAGATCGGCATCGATCTGAGGCTCCTCGGTTTCAACATCCTGTCCTTCTGGGGCCTCACCGTCACCTATCTGTTTTTCCAGATACCGCTGATGATCCTCATCATCACACCTGCGTTGGACGGACTGAAACGCGAATGGCGCGAGGCTGCGGAAATCCTCGGCGCAACAGGCCTGCAATATTGGCGCATGGTGGCTTTCCCCATCCTTTTGCCGTCGCTGCTTGGGACCATGTCGCTGCTTTTCGCCAACGCCTTCGGCGCCGTCGCAACCGCTATTGCGCTGACCGGCTCCTCGCTCAATATCGTGCCGATCCTGCTTTTCGCACAGATCCGCGGCGACGTTCTCGGCAATCCGCATCTTGGTTACGCGCTCGCCTTTGGCATGATCGTCGTGACCGGCATCGCCAATGCACTTTATATCTGGCTGCGCGCCCGCAGTGAAAGGTGGCTGAAATGAAGCGTTTCTTCGCTTGGGGCGCGCTGATCGTCGGCCTGCTCTATTTCGCCCTGCCGCTGATCGGCATGACCAACTTCTCGCTAAAAATGCGGCGCGCCGAATATTCCTTCGACGCCTATGCAAAAGTGCTGGGCGATCCGCGCTTTCAGGAGACTTTCAGCTATTCGGTGGTGATGGCGCTGTTCACCATCGTCTTCGGGGTTCTGCTGGTGGTGCCCACCGCCTATTGGGTGCGTCTGAAACTGCCAGGCCTGCGGCCCTATATCGAATTCATCACGCTTCTGCCGCTGGTCATCCCGGCCATCGTCATCGTCTTTGGTTACATCCGGCTTTACAACACCTCCAGCTGGCTGCCGCTGACGGGAACAAGTTTCGGCACCAACCTGCTTTTGATGTTCGGTTATGCGACGCTTGCCCTGCCCTACATGTACCGCGCCGTCGATACCGGTCTCAGGACCATCGATGTGGCGACACTGACCGAAGCGGCGCAGAGCCTCGGCGCGGGATGGACCACCATCCTGTCGCGCATCATTCTGCCCAATGTACTGGTCGCCGTGCTGTCGGGCGCCTTCCTGACCTTCGCCATCGTCATCGGTGAATTCACCATGGCGGCCCTTTTGAACCGCCCGGCCTTCGGCCCCTACATGCAGCTGCTCGGCGCCAACCGCGCCTATGAACCGGCCGCACTTGCCGTGATTTCCTTCGGCATCACCTGGGGTTGCCTGGGCCTGATCCAACTCGTTTCACGCTATCAGAAGGGCGCGCCTCCCAAGGCCTGAGGACACTATTTCATGAGCTTTTTGACACTTAGCAACATCAAGAAATCCTTCGGCTCCGTACAGGTCGTGCATGATTTCAACATGGCCATCGAAAAGGGCGAGTTCGTCTCCTTCCTCGGGCCATCGGGCTGCGGCAAGACAACCGTTTTGCGCATGATCGCCGGTTTCGAAACGCCGAGTGGCGGATCGATCGTCATCAACGGCAAGGACCAGACGGCGTTGCGCCCCAATCAGCGTAATATCGGCATGGTGTTCCAGGCCTATGCGCTGTTCCCGAACATGAATGTCTTCGAAAACGTCGCCTTCGGGCTCAAAGTCGCTGGCAAACCGAAAGCCGAGATCGATGCGCGCGTGAAGGAAATGCTCCAGCTCATCCATCTGGAGCATCTGGCGGACCGTTATCCCTATCAGATGTCGGGCGGCCAGCAGCAGCGCGTGGCGCTCGCACGCGCGCTCGCCCCGAAGCCGGAAGTGCTTCTGCTGGACGAACCGCTCTCCGCGCTCGACGCCAAGATTCGCGTGTCGCTGCGCGAGGAAATCCGCCAGATCCAGCAGAAACTCGGCATCACCACCATTTTCGTCACCCACGATCAGGAAGAGGCCCTGTCGATTTCCGACCGCATCGTCGTCATGAATGGCGGCCGCGCCGACCAGATCGGCTCCCCCTTCGATATCTACAACAAGCCCGCGACCCGCTTCGTCGCCTCTTTCGTCGGCACGTTGAACCTCATCGACGCCACCGTCGTGGATGCCTCTGCCAACGTCATCCGCGTCGGTGATCAGCAGATCACCCTGCCCCAGCCGGTGGAAGCGACCAATGGCGAAAAGATCACGCTGGCATTGCGCCCCGAAGCCGGGGCGCTCGGCGCGAACGCCAAGGGTGATGTCGCGATATCAGGCAACGTCACCTCCAGCCAGTTCCTCGGCTCCGTCATCCGTACCCGTCTCGATCTCGGGGGCTCAACCCTGTCTTTCGACATGTTCAACGATCCCAGCACGGCGCCCCCGGCGATTGGCGAGCAAGTAACGCTGAAATTTGCGGCCAATGATCTGATGGTGATCAAAGATTAAATCGCTTTCCTCCGCCAGGGGAAAACGTTAAGCAGGCCTCATATCGATCGGAAATGAAGATGTGAGGCTGCTATGCGTGCGCTGTTCTATGAACGTTTTGGCGAAACCCCTGTTGTTGCCTCGCTTCCCGATCCCGAGCCGACAGAAAACGGCGTTGTCATCGCCGTGAAGGCGACCGGCCTCTGCCGCAGCGACTGGCACGGCTGGATGGGGCATGACCCGGATATCCACCTGCCGCATGTTCCCGGCCACGAATTCGCAGGTGTGATCGCCGCCGTCGGCAGACACGTCACCCGCTTCAAGACCGGCGACCGCGTCACCGTGCCCTTCGTCTCCGGCTGCGGCCATTGCCATGAGTGCCGCTCCGGCAACCAGCAGGTCTGCGAAGCGCAGTTCCAGCCGGGCTTCACCCATTGGGGTTCCTTCGCCGAATATGTCGCCATCGACTTTGCCGATCAGAACCTCGTCCACCTCCCGGAATCGATGAGTTACGCCACTGCCGCGGGCCTTGGCTGTCGTTTCGCCACCTCGTTCCGCGCCGTGACCGATCAGGGACGCTTGAAGGGTGGTGAGTGGCTGGCGGTGCACGGCTGCGGCGGTGTCGGCCTTTCCGCCATCATGATCGGTGCTGGCCTCGGCGCACAGGTTGTCGCCATCGATATTGCCGAAGACAAACTCGAACTTGCCCGGCAGCTGGGCGCGACCGCCACCATCAACAGCCGCGCGGTTGCCGATGTTGCCGAGGCGGTTCGCGAGGTGACGGGCGGCGGTGCACATGTCTCTGTCGATGCGCTTGGCCACCCGCAGACCTGCTGCAACTCCATCAGCAACCTGCGTCGGCGCGGCCGTCACGTGCAGGTGGGGCTGATGCTGGCCGATCACGCCATGCCCGCGATCCCCATGGCCCGGGTGATTGCGCATGAGCTGGAGATCTATGGCAGCCACGGCATGCAGGCGTGGCGTTATGAGGACATGCTGGCGATGATCGAAAACGGCAGGCTCGCGCCGGAAAAACTGATCGGCCGCCACATCACGCTTTCCGAGGCCGCAACCGCCCTGCCCGCCATGGACAGTTTCAGGGAAAGCGGCATCAGCATCATCGACCGGTTCGAATAGCGCAGGCTCCTGAGACCGCCTGAGGTTTAGGGGTTTTGCACCGCTCAGGCGCTCCTGCGTCCGAATGTCCGGACCGCAGTGGTTCCTCGGGTAGACGCATGGGCCGGCGATACTGCCGGGATACGCGCTGCGTGATCCGTCTGGCTATCGCTCCATTGGCGGTTTACCAGCTGTTTCTTGCGGACCTCCAGCGGGTCGGGGGTCTCCTCCTCCTCCCGCGTACTTCCCGCAACTGCGGAGATCGTCGCCAGTCGCGAAATCCATCGCACTAGCTGCATGCTCTTGTGGACAAGCACAAAGATACCAACAATTGCGACCGCTATGATAATCACGAGGTTCCAAGGCGTTTCGCCGCCCCTCGCCGCCCGCTCCATGCGGTCTTTTGTCGTCGGATCAAAACCAAGCGTCGCCTTCAGCCTGGCTATATCCGCATCGCTAAGCCTGCTGTACCGCTCGCCACGATACAGCACATAACCGCTCCTATCCCCGCTGTTGAGATAACCGATGTCGAATGCTTCCCCATCGCGAAGAAAAGGCTCGTTATCCGGCAGATCATAAACGAGATCGATTGTCTCGCCGCCTCCGAATCCGGGGACGGCAAAAAACCGGGACTTCCGCGCCTCAGTTTCGCTTACGAATATCGCGGAAAATAGAAACCCGACCGAAAAAAGCACAATATGCTTCATTCATTCTCTCCAATAACAACGAGAATGACAACAATTGGCATTACTGAATTAATTTGAAGTTTATACTTACTATAACATCTTAAATTTAAGATATATATTGTTTATATCTAATATTGATCGATTATTTCACCAAGAATAAATTGCACTAATTTATAATAAACTGAACTTCTAACGATGCGGCATGACGTATCTCCGCCGACGCCGCAAACCATTGGCGCGAACAGCGCCCCACGTTAAGCCGCAATCACACGCAATTGCTTTGAGCATAACGCCGCGATGATGCGACACAGCGCAACGTCGGCGAACATGACGGATTAGATACAAGGAACGCGACATGCTGTTTCTCGATAGCGTAACCATGAAAGAGACCCCGGACGGAAGAGACGACTATCCCTTCTCCGTTCCAGCGCTGCGCCATCTGGAACGCCTCGAATTCAAGACGCCGATCACCTTTTTTGCCGGCAACAACGGCTCTGGCAAATCGACGCTGCTGGAAGGGCTGGCAGCGGGAATGACGGCCTATGCCATCGGCAATCACGGCCAGGTTGCCGGCGACCTCTACCTTCAGCATGCCGAGACCGTGGCGAAGTCCTTCTATTTCGCCCGCAAGAAATATCCGAAAATCCGCATGTTCATGCGCGCGGAAGACGTGCTTGGTTATATCCGCCGGCAGAACGAGGACGCACTGGACGATTTTCGCTGGGAGCGGGAAAAGGCTCTCAAGAAGGGCGAAGACTTTCCTGAAGAAACCCCGGATACGTTTCGCAGGATCGTCAGGAACAATGTCATCGACCGGCGTTCGCATGGCGAAGGATTTCTCGATATCATGCAACAGCGGCTGCATGGCGCCGGCCTCTATTTTCTCGACGAACCGGAAAGCCCGCTTTCGCCGCAAAAGCAGCTAGAACTGGCGGCGATCATCCGCAACGCGGCCGATAGCGGCGGACAATTAATCATCGCCACCCATTCACCCGTGCTATTGGCCATTCCAGAGGCCACGATTTACTATTTCGACGCAGACGGCATCACAGAGCGCCTTTATGACGAGCTGGAAAACATCAGTTTCCTGCGCCGCTTTCTTGATCGACCCTCGAAATACCTGAGCGATTGAGCGTCGATTAGGCTTGAAATCGCGCCGCGCTTGCCGCATGCCCATAAGTAATACGTAATTTAGAAAAGAAGCAGCCTCATGTCTCCCACCACCACACCGGCGGCAGCCCGGCCCCTCAACGGTCAGGATTACAAAACTCTTGGCCTTTCGGCCCTCGGCGGCGCGCTGGAATTTTACGACTTCATCATTTTCGTATTTTTCGCCACCGTTATCGGCCACCTGTTCTTCCCGCCGGAAATGCCGGACTGGCTGGTGATGATCCAGACTTTCGGCATCTTTGCCGCCGGTTATCTGGTCCGTCCGCTGGGCGGCATCGTGCTGGCGCATTATGGCGACCGTTACGGCCGCAAGCGCGTCTTTGCCTTCTCCATCCTGCTGATGGCGCTCTCGACGCTGGGCATGGCGCTGATGCCGACCTATGCAACCATCGGCGTGGCGGCTCCCATCCTGCTCATCATCCTGCGCATGCTGCAGGGTGCTGCCATCGGTGGCGAAGTGCCGGGCGCATGGACCTTCGTTGCCGAACACGTGCCCTTCCGCCGCGTCGGGCTCGCCTGCGGTTTTCTGACATCCGGCCTCTCCTTCGGCATCATGCTGGGATCGCTGATCGCCTTTGCCATCAACTCGCTCTTCACACCGGAAGACGTGGCCGGTTACGCCTGGCGCATACCCTTTCTGCTCGGCGGCATTTTCGGCCTGATCGCAGTTTATCTGCGTCGCTGGCTGGAAGAAACGCCGATCTTCATGGAAATGAAAAAGTCGAAATCGCTGACGGACAAGCTGCCGCTCGGGCTGGTACTGAAGCACCATATGCGCGGCGTGATAATCTCCGCCCTGCTCACCTGGGTTCTGTCAGCGGCCATCGTCGTCACGACGCTGATGACCGCCACCTTCCTGCAGAAGCTTTACGGTTACAGCCCGACGCAGGCGCTGGCCGGCACCAGCTTCGGCACGCTGTTCCTGATCTTCGGCGTCATCATCGCCGGCGCGCTGATCGACCGCATCGGCTCCGGCCTCTTCTTCATGGGCGCCAGTATTTTCTTCGGCATCGCCACCTTCACCTTCTACAGCTATGCCGGCACATCGCTTCAAACCATGTTTGTGCTGTATGGCGTCATGGGCCTGTCGGTCGGCATGGCGGGTGCGGTGCCCTATGTCATGGTCCGCGCCTTCCCGGCCTCGGTCCGCTTCTCCGGCCTCTCCTTCGCCTATAACGTCTCCTATGCCGTCTTCGGCGGGCTGACGCCGATTGGCGTGACGACCGCGCTTGCGATCAACCCGATGGCCCATGCCTGGTATCTGGTCTTCATCGCCGTCCTCGCCTTCGCGATCGGGCTCTATCTTTACCTGCGCGGCAGCGAGGTCGAGAGCCATGTCGGTATAGAGGAACTGGCGGCGTTACGGTCTTAAACACCGACTGAATGCAAAAAGCGCGGGCAAGACCCGCGCTTTTTTATTGAATGGCAGCACACCGGAACATCAGGCCGCGCTGTCGATTTCCTCCGCGCCGTTCGTCGGCACGTAGTTGAGGACAGGACCGAGCCAGCGCTCCACCTCTTCCACCGGCATATCCTTGCGGCGCGCATAATCGAGAACCTGATCGCGCTCCACCTTGGCAACGCCGAAATAATAGCTCTCGGGATGGCCGATATATATACCCGAGACGGAGGAGCCGGGCCACATGGCGTAGCTTTCCGTCAGTTCCACACCCGCCGCATTGGTGGCGTCGAGCAGGGCAAACAGTGTCTTCTTTTCGGTATGGTCAGGCTGGGCCGGATAGCCGGGCGCCGGGCGAATACCGGCATAGGCCTCGCCAATCAGCTCATCGCCGTTGAGGTTTTCCTGCGGGGCATAACCCCAGAACTCCTTGCGTACTCGCTCATGCATGCGCTCGGCGAAGGCTTCCGCGAAACGGTCGGCGAGCGCCTTGACGAGGATGGACGAATAATCGTCATTCGCCCGCTCGAAACGCTCGGCAATCGCCACTTCCTCGATACCCGCCGTCACCACGAAACCGCCGACATAATCGGCAACGCCGCTATCGACAGGCGCGACGAAATCGGACAGCGCCACATTGGGGCGGCCATCGCGCTTGGAAAGCTGCTGGCGCAGCGTGAAGAAGGTCGCCAACTCTTCGCCGCGGCTTTCATCCGTGAACAGGCGGATATCGTCGCCCACGGCGTTGGCCGGCCAGAAGCCGATCACCGCCCGCGGCCGGAACCAGTTCTCCTCAATGATCTTCTTCAGCATCGCCTGCGCATCGCTGTAAAGCTGCCGCGCCGCCTCGCCCTGTTTTTCGTCATCGAGAATGGCCGGGAAGCGGCCCTTCAGCTCCCAGGTCTGGAAGAACGGCGTCCAGTCGATGTAACGGGAAAGCTCTTCAAGGTCGTAAGTCTCGAACACCCTGGTGCCGAAAAATTGCGGCTTGACGGCGCTATAGGCCGACCAGTCAATCTTGTGCGCGTTCTCGCGGGCGCGGGAAAGCGGCAGACGCTGCTTTTCGCGCTCATTGCGGGCGTGCGCTTCCGCCACCTTGGCATATTCGCTGCGAATACCGTCGATATAAGCCGGCTTCTGCTCTGCGGAAAGAAGCGCCGACACGACGCCCACCGCACGCGAGGCGTCGGTGACATAGATCGCCTGCCCCTGCTCGTAGCGCGGATGGATTTTTACCGCGGTATGCACGCGGCTGGTTGTTGCGCCGCCGATCAGGAGCGGGATGTCGAAACCCTGCCGCTCCATTTCGGCCGCCACATGCACCATCTCGTCTAGCGACGGGGTTATGAGGCCGGAAAGGCCGATCACATCCACCTTTTCGGCAATCGCCGTCTCGAGGATTTTCGTCGTCGGCACCATGACGCCGAGATCGATGATCTCGTAATTGTTGCAGGCCAGCACGACGCCGACAATGTTTTTGCCGATATCGTGCACGTCACCCTTCACGGTCGCCATCAAAACCTTGCCGGCGGCGCTGCGCTCGGCCCCGCCATTCAGGCGCTTTTCCTCTTCCATGTAAGGCAGCAGCACGGCTACCGCCTGCTTCATCACGCGCGCGGATTTCACCACCTGCGGCAGGAACATCTTGCCGGACCCGAACAGGTCACCGACCACATTCATGCCGGCCATCAGCGGCCCCTCGATGACATGCAGCGGACGCTCCGCCTTCTGGCGCGCCTCTTCCGTATCGGCCTCGATATAGTCGGTGATGCCGTTGACCAGCGCATGTTCCAGCCGCTTCTCGACGGGGAGTTCACGCCAGGAGAGATCCTGCACCTTGGCTTGTTTTTCACCAGTACCTCGAAAACGCTCGGCTACTTCAAGCAGCCGCTCGGTCGCGTCGTCGCGGCGGTTCAGCACCACGTCTTCGCAGGCCTCGCGCAGTTCCGCATCGATATTGTCGTAAACCGCAAGCTGGCCGGCATTAACGATGCCCATATCCATGCCGACCTGAATGGCGTGGTAGAGGAACACCGCATGCATCGCCTCACGCACCGGCTCATTGCCGCGGAAGGAGAAGGACAGGTTGGAAACACCGCCGGAAATATGCGTGAGCGGCATGGTTTCGCGGATGGTCTTGGTGGCCTCGATGAAGTCCACGCCGTAATTATTGTGCTCTTCGATACCGGTCGCAACCGCAAACACGTTCGGATCGAAGATGATGTCTTCCGGAGACAGACCGGCCTTTTCGGTCAGAAGCTTGTAGGCGCGCGCGCAGATTTCCACCTTGCGCTGATAGGTATCCGCCTGCCCGACCTCGTCAAAGGCCATGACCACGACCGCAGCGCCGTAATTATGGACGAGCCGTGCCTGCTGGAGAAACTTCTCCTCGCCTTCCTTCAGCGAAATCGAATTGACGATCGACTTGCCCTGCACGCATTTCAGACCGGCTTCGATGATCTCGAATTTCGAGGAGTCGATCATCACAGGCACGCGGGCGATATCCGGCTCGGCGGCGATGAGGTTCAGGAACTCCACCATCGCCTTTTCGGAATCGATCAGGCCTTCATCCATGTTGATGTCGATGATCTGCGCGCCGTTCTCCACCTGGTCGCGGGCGACGGCCAGCGCCGCCGTATAATCGCCGGCGGTGATGAGCTTGCGGAAGCGGGCCGAGCCGGTGACGTTGGTGCGTTCGCCGACATTGACGAAGGGAATGTCCTTGGTCAGCACGAAAGGCTCAAGGCCCGAAAGCGACATGAAGGGCTTGTGCTCGGGGATCGGGCGCGGCTTGTAATCCTTGACCGCATCAGCAATCGCCCGGATGTGCTCTGGCGTCGAGCCACAGCAACCGCCGACGATATTGACGAGGCCGTCGCGGGCAAAACCCTGCACCTGACGCGCCATCATCTCAGGCGTTTCGTCATATTGGCCGAATTCGTTCGGAAGGCCGGCATTGGGATAGGCGCAGACGAAGGTATCGGCCACGTCAGACAATTCCTGCAGATGCGGACGCATGGCATCCGCACCCAGCGCGCAGTTCAGCCCGATGGTGAAGGGATTGGCATGGCGCACCGAATTCCAGAACGCAGACGGCGTCTGGCCGGACAGCGTGCGGCCGGAAAGGTCGGTAATCGTGCCTGAGATCATCACCGGCAGGCGGATGCCCTTGGCCTCGAAACGCTCCTCGCAGGCAAAGATCGCTGCCTTGGCGTTCAGCGTATCGAAGATCGTCTCGATGAGGATGATGTCGGCACCGCCATCGATCAGACCGTCGATCTGCTCGCCATAGGCGATACGCAGGTCGTCGAAACTGACGGCGCGGTAACCGGGATTGTTGACGTCAGGCGAAATCGATGCCGTGCGGTTGGTGGGGCCGATGGCGCCGGCCACAAACCGGCGGCGGCCATCTTCCCGCTCGGCGCGCTGGGCGGCGCGGCGGACAATCGCTGCGCCCTCGCGGTTGAGGTCGTAGACGGCGTTTTCCATCTCATAATCGGCCTGGGCGATGCGCGTTGACGAAAACGTGTTGGTTTCGAGAATATCCGCGCCCGCCATGGCGTAGCGATAGTGGATGTCTTCGATGGCATCCGGCTGGGTCAGGATCAGAAGGTCGTTATTGCCCTTCTGGTGACAGGCACAGCCGATAAAACGATCGCCACGAAAATGATCCTCGTCAAAACCCAGCCCCTGGATCTGCGTGCCCATGGCACCATCGAGAATGAGGATGCGTTCGCTGGCGGCATCGCGCAACGCCTTGAAAATTTCCGCGCCGTCACGCTTTGCCCCTTCAGGGCCGAACAGATCGTCAAACACGGGCACACTCCTCATTTCGATTTGCAAGATCGCAAGTCGTCAAGTCACATAAAGATATGTTTATGTCAATATATCTTCAAGGGACAGACATGGCTTTGCGCAGTTGCAGCACGTTACGAAATATCGCTGACAGATGACAGGTTTATACAGCAAGGATATAAGCCGAAGCAGCAAACCGCATGGAGGACGAGAATGCCCGAGGACGATCACAACAGCCGCAACTGGAACACCCTGCCCTGGCATCGCCAATGGCTGGTAAAACAGGCCGAGGGACTTTTCGATTTCTTCCAGTATCGTGCCCTCAATCCTGCCGGCGGCTTCTTCGATCTCGACGCCAAGGGTGCGCCGCTGCAGCCAAACGACCCCGTGCGCGGCATTCACGCATCCGCCCGCATGGTGCATTGTTTCTCCATCGGCCATCTGCTCGGGCGTCCAGGCTGCGGCGATATCGTCGATCACGGCATGACCTATCTCTGGAACAGGCATCGCGACGGCGAACATGGCGGTTATTTCTGGCAGGTGAACGATGCCGGCCCAGTGGACGCCACCAAGCAGGGTTATGGCCATGCCTTTGTGCTTCTGGCCGCCTCTTCCGCGAAAACCGTCGGCCACCCTCTCGCAGACAAGATGCTGGCCGACATTACCGAGGTGCTCGAAACCCGGTTCTGGGAGGAAAAACACGGCGCCATCGCCGAGGAATTCCATCGCGACTGGTCGCCCATCGAGAATTACCGCGGCCAGAACTCCAACATGCACCTGACCGAAGCGCTGATGGCCGCCTATGAGGTGACCGACGACAATAGCTACCTCAGCAAGGCGGAGCGCATCGCCGATCTCGTTATCCGCCGCCGCGCCGGCGAGCTGGATTTCCGCGTGCCGGAGCATTTCGATGAGAACTGGACGCTCGACAAGGAGTATCGCGGCAACGAAATGTTCCGCCCCTCCGGCTCCACCCCCGGCCACTGGCTGGAATGGGCGCGTCTCATCCTGCAATTATGGGTGCTGGGAGAACGCCGCCATGACTGGATGCCGGTGGCCGCAAAATCGCTATTCGTGCAATCCATGGCGCTCGGCTGGGATCGGGAAAAGGGCGGCTTCTTTTATACGCTCGACTGGAACGACAATCCCGACAAGCGGGCAAAGCTCTGGTGGCCCATGTCCGAGGCGGCGGGCGCTGCCCACTTCCTCAACGAGAACCTGCCGGCAGATGGCTTCTATGAAGACAGCTACCGCCGCATCTGGAGTACGATCGCCAACAACTTCATCGACCATGAGAATGGCGGCTGGCATGAGGAACTGACGGAAGATCTGGTTCCCGCCCACACGCTGTTCCCCGGCAAGGGCGATATCTACCACGCGCTGCAGGCCTGCCTCATCCCGCTTTTCCCGGCGACGGGAAGCCTGACGAAGGTGATCAGGGAAAGCGGCGGGGATTATTAAGGCGTTGCCCAACCGTCCGTCGTGCCGGCCTTAAGCCGGCATCCAGCCACGGCGCCTCTGCGCCGTAAAAGAGTCTTTCTCGATCTACAGCGGCATCTCAAAACCCGATGGTTTCCTCGAAATCATCCCAGGACTGGTACATTTCATAGCGACCGACACCGGGGATCGGCACATGCCCGTAATAGGGTGAAAGCTGAAACTCGGCGGCCGCCTCGCTCTTGCCGGCGACGGCCGCCACGTAGATGGCGGAGGCAAGCCCGGTGCGGTTCGCACCGTGTTCGCAATGGATGAGAACGGGCTTTTCCGCATTGCGCAGCACCGCCGCCAGCGTTTCTGAATCCTCCACCGACACCTTTTCGCTTGAACTCAGCGGATAATCGACAAGCCGGATACCGTTGTTTTTCGCCGCAAGGCTTTCGGCCTCGTACCATCCCTCACGCTTTTCATCGCGCAGGTTGATGATCGTCTTGATGCCATAAGCCTTGGCATAGGCCGCGATGTCCTTGCCGCTCGGCTGGGCCGAACGGTAAAGCTCTCCAGGAATGACTTCGTGAAAATTTCCGGTGAGCTGGCCGATGCCCATATGTGCGCCCGCCAGAACCGGCAGGGCGACAAGGCCAATGGCGGTTATTTTCAGAAACTTCAGAACAATACGCAAAACATCAACCCGCGACATTCATCGAATGGAGGGGAGATGGCATCGCAAATGGACGAAAACAAGTCGGCGGCTGTTCCAGCCGGTTTCGTTGCGGAGGAGGAGAATTCGCCTATCCGCCCGGATCTGCCGTGATGCCCGGACTTTCCGCCTTCGCTCCTCGGCGAGACAATTTTCAAAATGCCGTGATAACCGCAGCCGCGTGAGCCGCTCATTCGAATTCTGCGGAAATGACGGTAACGCGCCACTCCAGCCGTTGCGGTTCTACGCTTTCATTGTTGCGCATACGGAACGCCCGGCAGGCCGAAAAAGTCTCCCCGGCCTCGATGCGCCTTTCGCTCACCTGATAGGGATCGAAGGAAACGGA
This sequence comes from Agrobacterium sp. ST15.13.013, assembly GCF_027956525.1. NCBI lineage: Bacteria > Pseudomonadati > Pseudomonadota > Alphaproteobacteria > Hyphomicrobiales > Rhizobiaceae > Agrobacterium > Agrobacterium sp. ST15.13.013. The sequence continues at coordinate 202,228 of NZ_JAQKGP010000002.1, read as the reverse complement.
GGCGCGGAAGGCCGGTTCAAACCCTTCAAGCGTATAGGTGAGCCGCTGCACCGCGACGTCATTGTCATTGCGGAAGCTGACGCGGATCGGCAATGCCGCATCCGGGCAGACCGAATCGAATACCGCGCTCGCGACGATATGGTCGAGCCGCTGGTTGCCGCGCCGCCAGTCATAAATCACAAAAGCGGCTGTGGCCGTCCAGATCAGCAGCAGGCAGATGACAACGGATTTGAGATGCCGCGGAAACGCAATGAGGGTGAGAAGAAGAATGGCGCTGAGAACGGCTCCGACAATCACGTCGCCCCTCCTCCGCTAAAATAAAGCCTCATGCGATCTCATCCTCCCATGCCCTTCCCATCCGCATCAATCCCCCTCACCGGGAGGCCGCAATGATGCAGTATCAACCGCAGCTTATGCCGCCGGCAATCCAACGCAAAGCGCCAGCGTCGTCTTCCACAACTCTATGGTCGCTCCCCCCGCTGTCAAGACAACCAAGCGTGACATCGACCGTCCACCGTACCGGACCTTTGCCCAAACGGCGAAGGGAACCAAACTCGGCTGAAGACGTTCGCCGCATCAGAACAGCATGGTGGGGCGATAAAAAGCCGCGATCCACGGCCGTACGGGCAGCAACGCCGGGGGACATGAGCGCCTCCTGGAACCACTGAACCGCGGCCCATATTAAAAGCAGCTAATCTATGCTATGGATGTCTGTCAGCTCAGGGAGAAAAACGATGAAAACGCTGATCGTAACGTCACTCATGGCCCTGTCGGCCAGCACCGCAATGGCCGCGGATGCCATCTACGAGACGCCCGCACCTCCGGTCGCGCAGGAAACCCTGCCGGTCTTCACCTGGTCTGGCCCCTATCTTGGTATTCAAGGCGGCGCGGGCTGGGCAAATGGTGATTTTTCGGCGGGCGGCCCGGTCGCCTCGGATGATTTCAACGGCGGCATTCTGGGCGCCTTCGTTGGTTACAACTACCAGTTCGACAATAATCTGGTGCTCGGCATCGAAGGTGATGTCGATTATAACTGGAACGACAATGACTATGCTGGCGTCAAGATCGGCACCGACTGGCAGGGTTCCGTTCGCGGCCGTGTCGGTTATGCCTTCGACCATGCCCTGCTTTATGCCACCGCCGGCTGGACCGCGACACGCGGCTTCATCGAAACGCCCGGAGCCGGCAAGGACAGCACCACCTTCAACGGCTACACCGTCGGCGCGGGCCTGGACTATGCCTTCACGGACAATGTGTTCGGCAGGCTGGAATATCGCTACAACGACTATAGCGACAAGGACATCTTCGGCATCAATACCGATGTCGACCAGCACACTGTCAAGGTCGGTCTCGGCGTGAAGTTCTAATCGCGACCGGTCGATTTCGCTAAAAGGCCCGGCCATCCGCCGGGCTTATTTATTGCTGAAAGCCTGCATCGGCCGCGATCTTCGCCGCCTGGGTTCAGGGAAATATGAACCGTGCAGAAATGAAATGTTCACAGGCCGTTCACCCGTCCCGTGCCATCATCCGGGCATAATGAGCCTCTATCTCCGCAGGCAGGCTTATGGAGTAGCCCCGATGAAAAAGATAATTCTTTCCACTGTTGCCGCGCTAATCGCCACCGGCAGCATTTTTGCATCCTATGGCACTGCTGCCGCGCAGGACTATCCCTATCGCCCGCGCTATGACCGTGGCTACGACCGCGGCGGCCCACCCCCACCGCCCTACCGCGAACACCGCCGCCACAATGACGGCGCAGCGATTGCCGGCGGCCTCGCCGCAGGCGTCATTGGCGGCCTGATCGGCGGCGCCATCGCCAACAGCAATAACGGCCCGCGCTACTACGAACCGCCACCGCCGCCCCGCCCCCGCTGCTGGTTCGAAGACCGCCGCGTGCCGAATTCCTATGATGGCGGCTGGCATACGGAAAGTATGCGGGTCTGTAACTGATATTAAAGCTTTCTCGATCCGGCTTGCCCCATCGGCACGCCGGATCGACGCAGATGCATTCATTCCACTTCCGGAATTTGCCACCAGCATAGCAGAGATCACGCCTCAGACGTGACAGACGCGCGCGCTCGAAGAGCAGCGAAACATCCCAAGCAATTGATGTTGAGAGAAAATGGTGGGCCCGGAGGGACTCGAACCCCCAACCAAGCGGTTATGAGCCGCCGGCTCTAACCATTGAGCTACAGGCCCCTTTCGGAAAATCAGTCCGAAGCACCGGTTTCGCAATGGCTCGAATCCGGTGGGTCACGCTCTAACGTAATTTTTTGAGCCCGACAAGCCAATGATGCTTTCGCAAAGCAGCGCCGCCGTATTAGCTACACAATCTAGGGCAATACCCTTCAAAGGGACTCAATCAACGAGGAAACACCATGAAGACAAAAACGGCTCGCCTTTTCGCACTCACCGCAATGACCGCAGCAGCCATGATGCCGCTCGCCGCCCAGGTTTCTGCGCAGGAAGCTTCCCCGCGCGAAGCCACCATCAGTGTTTCCGGTGAAGGCCAGTCGGCCATTGCCCCCGACATGGCGATCCTGTCCTTCAGTGTCATCAAGCAGGCGGAGACCGCGGCTGCGGCGCTGACCGAAAACTCCAAGGCGCTTGCCGATGTTCTAAAGGCGCTGAAAGAGGCCGCCATCGAGGACCGCGACCTGCAGACCAGCAACTTTTCGGTGCAACCGCTCTATAAGCACTATGAACCCAAGGACGGCGTCTATGTCGCGCCCGAGATCACCGGCTATCAGGTGTCCAACGGCCTGACCGTGCGGGTGCGCGACCTGAAAAAGCTCGGCGCGATCCTCGATACCTCCGTCAAGCTCGGCATCAACCAGGGCGGCGACATCACCTTCACCAATGACAAGCCGGAAGCGACGGTGACCGAGGCCCGCAAGCAGGCCGTCGCCGATGCTCTCGCCAAGGCGAAGACGCTGACGGAAGCGGCGGGCGTGAAGCTTGGCCGCGTCATTCAGATCAGCGAGAACTCGCAGCGCCCGATGCCGGTACCGGCGGGCATGATGCGTGCTTCGATGATGAAGGAAGCCGACAGCGTGCCGATCGCTTCGGGCGAGAACAGCTACAGCGTGGTGGTCAACGTCACCTTCGCTCTCGAGCAGTAAGATCGGCGGCGGGCGGCACTCCTGTGCCGCTCTTCCCCATCCGAAGTTTGGCCATTGGCATGATACAAAACGAAATGCCCCTCGCCTGCCTTTTTGGACAAGCGAGGGGCATTTTTTAATCGTTCCGCCGGACGGGGTATCAGCAGATCGATAAGGCTATACGCTGTTAGCGCCGGATCACCGGGCAACCGCGCTCATTGGCGAAAACGATGCGATCACGGCCGCGACGGTCGAAGCCTGCCACCACGACACGGCGCGGCGACACATCAACCACGCGGGCGCGGCGAAGACCCATGCGGCCTGCCTTTTCTTCCGCAAGCCAGGGCGAGCAGCCACGGCGCGGGCGATCCGGACGACCCCAGCCGGGGCGATGGCCATAACCATCCTGAACCTGAACCCTGAACTGAACGTCCGAGCCTGCGGAAGCCGCTGGCGCAGTAACGGAAATTCCACCGAGGGCGATGAGGGCAGCCAGGCCGGCTTTTGCGAAGGTGCTGAACATGAACTCACTCCGTTTGTTTCTTTGCCGACAGGGGAACATCCCCCGGCGATTGACGAGACCCTAGACCCGCCCGCCTGAATATTAACAGAACCGAATGTTCAGCAGGCGTTCAGGGTGCTTAACGCGAAGCATGGCGCTCTGGATCCGTATCTCAGGACGAGATATGCAGCACGATTTCGCGGCGATGCGGCTGGTCACGATGTTCAAAAAGATAAAGGCCCTGCCAGGTGCCGAGCACGAGCCTGCCGTCGCTGATCGGTACGCCAATGGAAACCGTGGTGAGCGCTGATTTGATATGGGCGGGCATATCGTCGGGACCTTCAAGCGTATGGATGATCCAGCGCATGGAGGGATCGTCGGAAGGCGGGACGAGGCGGGAGAAAAACGCCGTGAGATCGCGCCGCACATCGGGATCGGCATTTTCCTGAATGAGCAGCGAGCAGGATGTGTGCCGGACGAAGATCGTCAGCAAGCCTTCTTCCACGCCGGCGTGGCTGACGAACGCCTTGGTCTCGGATGTGAATTCATAAAGTCCCTGCCCCCGGGTTGCGACGATGATTTTTCTCTGCGGCACATTTTTTCCTTCACTGAGCTGGAACAAAATTGGCGATGCCAACGTTTCAGCATGTCAATTTGTATCCGATGACGTAAGGGATACGACAATAGCGTGACGACGGCCCATAAAGCAGAACGGAAAACCGGTGTCACAGTTGCAAAAAACGGGGAAGGGTTGGCACTGTCAGAATGAATTATCCAGGCTTACCCTTTTCTTTACGAACACAATGGTCCTCGTCCAAGACAGACACAGGGTGCGAAAGACTGATTCATGGCACCCAGTGATTATCATGTCGATCTGACCAATTGCGACCGCGAACCCATCCACATCCCAGGCTATATTCAACCGCACGGCTGCCTCATCGCCTGCGATAACGCCATGCGCATTGTGCTGCGGCATTCTGAAAACTGCCGCGAAATGCTGGGCGTCGAAGGCGACATCAACGGCAAAACCGCCGAGGAGGTGCTCGGCAAAAAACTTGTCCACGATCTCCGCAATGCGCTCACCGTCACCGGCAGAACCACGCGTCCCGCCATGCTGCCCGCCGTGGAAATGAGCGACGGTCGCGGCTTCGACATTTCGCTCCACCGCTACAAATCCACCACGATCATCGAATTCGAACCCTCCCGCAACGAGACGCAGCCGCTCGGCACCGCGCGCAAGATGGTGGACCGCATCCGCGAAGCGGACAGCGTCGAAAGCCTGATCTCCAGAACGACGCGGCTGATAAAGGCGACGCTCGGCTATGACCGGGTGATGATCTACCGCTTCGAGGAGGATGGCGCAGGCAAGGTCTTGTCGGAAGCGAAGCAGCCGGAGCTGGAAAGCTTTCTCGGGCAATATTTCCCCGCCAGCGACATTCCGCAGCAGGCCCGCGCGCTTTATCTCAAAAATACGCTGCGCATTATCTCGGATGCCAGCGGCGCCCGTGTTCCCGTCCTGCCGGTTGTCGATGCCTCCGGCGAGCCGCTCGATATGTCCTTCGCGCATCTGCGCAGCGTCTCGCCCATCCATTGCGAATATCTTCGCAACATGGGTGTTGCGGCTTCCATGTCGATTTCGGTGATTGTCGACGGTGCGCTATGGGGCCTGATCGCCTGCCACCATTATTCCCCGCGCGTGCTGACGATGCCAGTCCGGATCGCTGCGGAAATGTTCGGGGAATTTTTCTCCATGCATTTGCAGGTTCTAAAGCAGAAGCGCAGGCTCGATACCGTCAACCATGCCCATGCCGCTCTTGACCGCTTCCTTCAGCTTGCCGCCCATCACGCCAACATTGAAGAACTGCTGGTCGACAGCTTTCAGGATTTTGCCGATCTGATGCCCTGCGACGGCGTTGGGCTCTGGGTCGATAACAACTGGCACGGCCATGGCGCAACGCCGCCGCATAATGCCATTCCAAGGCTGGCGCGTTTTGTCGCTTCGGCTTCGGAAGGCAAGGTCTGGGCGACGCATGCGCTATCGCAGGCCATACCGGAGGCGGAAATCTATGCCGGCACGGCAGCTGGAATGCTCGCCATTCCGCTGTCGCAGGTGAAAAACGACTATCTGCTGTTTTTCCGCAAGGAGATCGTGCAAAATCTGAACTGGGCCGGCAATCCTGAAAAATCCTATGAGACCGGCCCGATGGGCGACCGCCTTACCCCGCGCAAGAGCTTTGCGATCTGGAAAGAGACGGTCCGCTTGCAGGCGCAGCCCTGGTCGGAAGCCGACCGGGAGATCGCGGAAGCGGCGAGAATTGCGCTGGTCGAGGTCGCATTCCATCACAGCGAGCTGATGGCGGGCGAGAGGGAACGCGCGGAAGTGCGTCAGCGCATGCTGAACGAGGAGCTCAACCACCGCGTCAAGAATGTTCTGGCCATCATCAAATCGCTGGTCGGCAATCCCTCGCAGGAGGGCAAGACCTTGCAGGAATATGTGACCGCCCTGAAGGGCCGCATTCAGGCATTGTCCTTTGCCCATGACCAGATCATTCGCGGCGAAGGCGGCGGCGCGCTGCGCGATCTGCTGGAGGCCGAATTATCGCCGCATCGTTCGCCGGAAACGACGGTGAAGCTTGAAGGCCCGCAGATCACACTCGATTCCCGCGCTTTCTCGGTGATGGCGCTGGTTCTGCACGAACTGGCGACAAATGCCGCCAAATACGGCGCGCTTTCGCAAAATGGCGGGCAATTGCATGTGCGCTGGGACATCAACGAGAACCGCGATTGCGAGATCGAGTGGCGTGAAATCCTGCCGACCAAACTGCCGACGCCGTCGCGCGCCGGTTTCGGCACGGCGCTCATCAGCCGCAGCATTCCTTATGACCTCGGTGGGCGCAGCACCATGCGCTATCTGCCGGATGGGCTGGAGGCGGAAATTTTCCTGCCCTCCCGTCACGTCTCGTCGGCCACGGCAAGTACCGACACGCGAACCGAACTTGAAATTGCGCCGCAGCCCAGACGCTATAACCGGGAGGAGCCATTGAAAGTCTTACTCGTCGAAGACCAGATGCTCATCGCCATGGATGTCGAGAACATGCTGGAAGACAACGGCATCAAGGCGATCGAAACCGCAACCTCGTCGGCCATGGCGCTTGAAAAGCTGAAAAGCTATGTGCCTGACGTCGCCATTCTCGACATCAATCTCGGCTCCGATACCTCGATCCCGGTCGCCCGCGAACTGCACCGCCGTGGCATTCCGTTCATGTTCGCCACCGGTTATGCGGATGGCAGCATGGTGCCGGATGAATTCGGCGCCGTGCCTGTCATCAGGAAGCCTTATGATGAGGATGCGCTGATGGCGGGCATTGGGCTGCTGATGGGGGATGCGGAGCGGGTGTAGGAGATTGATGCGAACCAGCCCTACTGAAATCTTGTAAAGCCGCGCTTTTTCGCGTCTTCCGGGCTGACCTCATTCCCAATTTTAAACCGGAATTCCGTCACCGTGTAATTTTCCAGATCGACTTCACACTGGAACGAAACGTCATGCCAGCCATTGCCCGTGTTGAACGCGCCGCCGGAAGCATCGATCGAGTTACCGGAAATCCTGCCGCCCGTGTCCGAATAGGGGATCATGCCCCTGGCGGCAAATCCTGCGCTCTGAATCTGGGCCAGGGCTTCGGTGCTGCAAAGCTGAACGACGCGGCGACGTGGTGGCAGATCGCCAAACATCTGACGTCTCTGGGCCGGTGACAGCATGGACGAAGACAGGAGGTTTTTGGCCGCCGGAAGTTTTACGGGTTTCTTTTCCGTCACTTCCGCCGGCTTTTCTTCAGTTGGCTTGGCCTGCGGTACAGGCGGCTGATCGGGCTGCGTTTCTTCCTTCACGGGTGAAACCGCGATTTCACCCTGTGCGGCGGAAGCCTGAAGATCGCTGTTGGCGGCAGGAGCTGCGGGCTTTTCCTCAGCCGTTTTTTCAGGCTGGCTTGCAGGCTCTTCGGAAGGCTCGGTCTTTTCCGCTTCCTCCGTCTTGCCCGGCTTGTCCTCGGGATCCGCCCGCGTTTCCTCAGGCCGCATGGCGATGGCCGGTAGCGTCGCCTGTGGCGGCGGCAAAGTTTTCGCGTCTTCTGCCGGAGGAGCTGGCGGCGGAGGTGGCGGAGGTTCTGGCTTTTCCTCTTTAGCCTTCTCTTCACCCGGGGGAGGGGCCTCTTCCGCCTTTTTTTCCTCGGGCGGCGGCACGAGTTCGACGCTGACGCTCTCCGGCTCCTGCGGTTCGGCTATCCGCTCCGGCAATTCAAAAAAGAACAGTGCGACAACGGCCAGATGCAGCAGCACGGAGATGGGCACTGCCCATCCCTTCCCTTTCCACCTGCTTGCCGAAACCTGTTGCATCAATCGAACCAAATCGAAACCGAGCATTTCCGGCAAAGCGGAAAGCGATATGTTTCACACATAGGGCTTGTCGCAGAGTTCGCCAGTGCGGGAAACAAAAAACCCGGCCAGAGGTGACTGACCGGGTTCAATTTTAAAAGAAATAAACAGCTTAGCTGTCGAGGAAGCTCCGGAGCTTTCGCGAACGGCTCGGATGCTTCAGCTTGCGCAGCGCCTTCGCCTCGATCTGGCGGATACGTTCGCGCGTCACCGAGAACTGCTGGCCAACTTCTTCCAACGTATGGTCGGTGTTCATGCCGATGCCGAAACGCATGCGCAGAACACGCTCTTCACGCGGCGTCAGCGAAGCGAGAACGCGGGTGGTCGTCTCGCGCAGGTTCGCCTGAATGGCGGCGTCGATCGGCAGCAGCGCGTTCTTATCCTCGATGAAGTCACCGAGATGCGAATCCTCTTCGTCACCCACGGGGGTTTCGAGCGAAATCGGCTCCTTGGCGATCTTCAGAACCTTGCGCACCTTTTCAAGCGGCATGGCGAGCTTCTCGGCCAGCTCTTCCGGGGTCGGTTCACGGCCGATCTCGTGCAGCATCTGGCGCGACGTGCGAACGATCTTGTTGATCGTTTCGATCATATGCACCGGAATACGGATCGTGCGGGCCTGGTCGGCAATCGAACGGGTGATCGCCTGCCTGATCCACCAGGTCGCATAGGTCGAGAACTTGTAACCACGGCGATATTCGAACTTATCAACCGCCTTCATCAGGCCGATATTGCCTTCCTGAATGAGATCGAGGAACTGCAGACCACGGTTGGTGTATTTCTTCGCAATCGAGATCACCAGACGCAGGTTGGCCTCGACCATCTCCTTCTTGGCGATCCGCGCTTCGCGCTCGCCCTTCTGCACCATCGAAACGATGCGGCGGAATTCGGCGATGGAAATGCCGGTTTCCGTGGAGAGGTTCTGGATTTCCTGACGGATTTCCCGGATCGTGTTGCTTTCCTCGCGAGCGAATTCCTTCCAGCCGCGGGCGGCCAGATTGGCAATCGATTTCATCCAGTTCGGATCGAGTTCCGCACCGTGATACTGCTCAAGGAAGCTGTCACGCTTGACGCCATAGGATTCGGCAAGGCGCAGCAGCCGGCCTTCATTCTGCATCAGGCGCTTGGAAATATCGTAGAGCTGCTCGACAAGGCTGTCGATACGGTTCTGGTTCAGCGACAGCGACTTGACGGCCGTGATCAGCTGATCCTTCAGTTCCTTGTACCGACGCTCCTGGCCGGAAGACAGGGTGCCGGTGCAGGCGAGACGCGCTTCCACCTGCTGATCCTGAAGCTTGCGCAGCTTCTTGTAGGTGTCGGCGATGGTGTCGAGCGTTTCCATGACCTGCGGGCGCAGTTCGGCTTCCATCGCGGCAAGCGAAAGATTGGACTCGTCGTCGTCCTCTTCTTCCTCTTCCGGCGGAAGGCCGTCACCACCCACATCCGTCACGTCATCGTCACCGGAAGGTGCACGCAGCTTGCGGGTCTTTTCCTTCTCTTCGGCGGCCTTGCGGTCGGCCTCGATCTTTTCCGGACTCTGGAACTGGGGCGCCGCCTTGGCTTCCGGACCGGAATAGGTGGTTTCGAGATCGATGATCTCACGCAGCAGCGTCGTACCTTCGTTGAGTTCGTCGCGCCAGATAATCAGCGCCTGAAACGTCAGCGGGCTTTCGCACAGGCCGGAAATCATAGTTTCACGGCCGGCCTCGATGCGCTTGGCAATGGCGATTTCGCCTTCGCGCGACAGAAGCTCGACGGAACCCATCTCACGCAGATACATGCGCACGGGGTCGTCAGTGCGGTCGGTCGGTTCTTTCTTCTTCGCGGTCGCAAGCGCGGTGCCGCCGGAAGGAGCGAGTTCGCCGCCCTCGGATTCCTCACCATCGGAATCGCCGTCGTCGTCACTGCCGGCAGCTTCCTCGGCGTCCTCGTCCTCGATGACGTTGATGCCCATGTCGGACAGCATCGCCATCGTGTCCTCGATCTGCTCGGAGGTCACCTCTTCGGACGGCAGGACGGAATTCAACTCGTCCATCGTTACATAGCCGCGCTTCTTGGCGGCCTTGATCATTTTCTTGACCGCGTCATCCGAAAGGTCGAGAAGCGGGCCGTCCGTCGCACCGTCGCGTTCGTTTTCTGCTTCTTCGTTTTCTTTGACTTTGGTTGCCATCTATCTCGTCGCTTTCCCTGACGCTAACACCTGTTCCGCAGCATCGCCGTCCGCCCCTTGAGCATCCAGCGTTTGCCGCGAATCACTGTCAGACACCTAACGGAGTGATCTTTAATTGCCGATTAACCACGGCAGCCTCAGGCAGAATGCAAAGACAGTGCACCCGGAAATGCTTGCTCATGCAATTTCTATCCGCCAAGGCTCATTCCACTTTACTATTCATGAAATGGTGATTCCCGCTATTTCCCGCCCCGTCAAGCCTTTAAGGGCGAGACAGCCAAGGAAATTCTTAAAAAGAGCCGCATTTTGCGGGTTATCACCAGACTAACCCCTATTTAGGACGCCTGCCGCAAAAGGCAACCCCACCCGCCTTTCAATTCTTGGCCAGGCCTCTCAGCCATGGCCGAAGGCCGGCCCCTTCACCCGGCCGGACATGACCCCGAAACCATCGATGATAGCCTCCTGATTTTCCATACGACCGATTTCAAGCTGAACTTCGGCCAGCGCCCGCACCAGAAGTGTGCCGCGCTCGTCGTCTGTCGCTTCGGCGATTTCGCGCTCCAGTTCCTTTTTTTGCCAGAGCAGGGATTTAGTCCTCTTATGCAGGGAAAGAGCCTGCACGTATCCCTCGCGCGCATCCTCCATCGCCGCCTGCTCCGTCGCCGTCCACAGGCGGGCATTGCGAACCTGCTGATCCATCGCCTTAAGAAGCACCTCGAAACCCTGTTGCGACAGGCGCTCGATCAACCCCGCCCGCGAAATATCCGCCGCACTTTCCGCCGCATATGTCAGCACCGTCGACCACAGGCGCTGCAGATCGCGGTTCTCGTAATCGATGGCGGCGATCTCGTCATATTCCTCGAGCAGCAATTCGGGATGATTGACGATGGTGATGGCGAGAACGCTTTCCCGGAGCGAAGGCTTGGTCTGGTAACCCCTGACGAGACCCGATTGCGCCAGCCGGTCTGAAATGCTGCTGGCCGGTGCAGCCATCGCCCCGCCCCGCCCCGGCGCATTGCGCTGGAAACCGCGTCCCGCCGGCTGAGCGCCATTGCGACGGAAATTGCCGCCCTGCGCTCCGCCCTGCTGAAAACGCGGCTGGAAAAAACCGTTCAGCCTCTCGCGCATATCCTGTTGGTAAAAGCGGCGCACCGTCTCGTCGCCGATCACGGCCACGATCTGCCGCAGCCGGCTTTCGAGCTGGGCGCGCTTTTCCGGCGTATCGAAAGTGACGCCGGAGGTCTCACGGCTCCAGATCATCGCGGCAAGCGGCTTGGCTTCCGAAAGCACCCGGTCGAAGGGCGCACGCCCCTCCAGCCGCACGAGATCGTCCGGGTCCTTGCCATCGGGCAGAAGCGCGAAGCTGACGGAACGATCCGGCTTGATATGCGGTAAGGCGAGATCGGCCGCACGGTTTGCGGCGCGAATGCCAGCGCCATCGCCATCGAAGCAGAGGACCGGCTGCGGTGACATTTTCCAGAGAAGGTCGAGCTGGCTTTCGGTCAGCGCCGTGCCGAGCGGCGCGACGGCATTTTCCACACCCGCCTGATAGAGCGCGATAACATCCATGTAACCTTCGACGGCAATGACCGAACCGCCTGCCGCCTGCGAGGCGCGCCGTGCGCGGGCGAAATTATAGAGAACATTGCCCTTGTGAAAGAGCTCGGTCTCGTTGGAATTGAGATATTTCGCCACCGCATCCGCCGCCATGGCGCGGCCGCCGAAAGCAATCACCTTTTCCCGTGACGACAGGATCGGGAACATGATCCGGTCGCGGAACCGGTCATAGGAGACGGGCACATTCTCATGCACCACCAGCCCGCAGGCTTCCATCTGCTCCTTCGTCACACCCTTGCTCGCCAGATGCTCCTTCAGCGCATTGCGGCTATCGGGCGCATAACCCAGCCGGAACGTCTCGATGGTGCGCCCGGTCAGCCCACGATCGCGCAAGTAAGCCCGCGCCCGAGCGCCAAGCGCCGTTTGCAGCTGATCCTGAAAGAACAGCGTCGCCATTTCCATGACGTCCTGTAGCGAGGTCCGCTCGCGTTCCCGCTTTTCCGCCTGCGGATCGGGCTGCGGCATGGAAATGCCGGCCATGTCGGCGATCTGCTGCACGGCCTCCGGAAAATTTAAGCCCTCAAGCTCGGTCAGAAAGCGGAAGTGATCGCCGGAAACGCCGCAACCGAAGCAATGGTAGCGCCCCTTGCGATCCTCGCAATGGAAGCTCGGGCTTTTCTCGCCATGGAACGGGCAGCAGGCCCAATAATCCCCGCGCGACGTATTGGTCTTCTTCTTATCCCAGGACACACGTCGGCCGATCACATCGGAGATGCTCACGCGGTCGCGTATCTCATCGAGGAAAGAATTGGAAAAGCGCATGGGTTACCTGTTCGAGGCCAGTCTTTCATATAAGCGCAGAAAGGCTTGAGCACCAACCTAAAGAAAGACAATACCCGATATTCACAGGCTACAGAGATGAAAACGATGCCGCCATTGCGCCAGCTTCCGGCAAATTTATGGCGGTGCAACATCACCAAAAATTATGTTTTTGTAATTTGAGCGACGTGTTGCGACGATGTAAAAACAAAACATAGTCAAAGGCAGTGTTTGAAATTTCCATACATCTGCCGACACCCGCAGGCACGTCCCCCCGAAAAAGCCTGCGTGGAAGAGCATTTTGATCCGCCGGAATGCATCTTCGTCGGCAGAAAAAAGGCAGGGTAGCCATGGCTGCCCTGCCTTTACTTTCTCAGAAATGGCGAAAACTACTTCAGCAAATCCTTGACCACGCCGGAAGCCTTCGCGAAGTCGATCTGGCCGGGATAACGCTCCTTCAGCGTGTTCATGCACTTGCCCATGTCGCGCAGGCCGGCGGCGCCGGTCTCGGCGATGACGGCTTGGCAGAGTTCGCGCACCTTCTCGGCCGGGATTTCCTCCGGCATGAATTCCTTGATGATGACGATTTCCTCGCGCTCCTGAGCGGCAAGCTCGGGACGGCCGGCGCCTTCATAGATGTTTGCGGATTCTTCCCGCTGCTTCACCATCTTGGTCAGAATCTGCATGATATCTTCGTCGCTGACGGGGTCCTTGCCCACGCCGCGATTGGCGATATCGCGATCCTTGATGGCAGTCTGGATGAGACGCACGGTCGAGGTGCGGCGTGCATCACGACCCTTCAATGCGTCCTTCAAAGCGGTTGCGAACGTGTCGCGCATCATTTTTCTTCTCCTTGGGAAAGCGCTTTCCGCAGCGTCTTGATACGGAAACTTTCCACCTCATTTTGCGAAACGACATAAACGAGCAGACACGCTCAAGCAAATCAAATGCATAAGACCTTGAAAATACGGTGGTTTAATTCCGCGTAAATCTTGGCCCTGCGGTTGACCGCTTGGGCTGCTTTCGTTATTTTCCGGCACCTGCACGAGATTTTAACGAAGGGTCGGAACGCGAGCTTTATCGCGCGCCCCTTTATGTCACGAAGCCTGCGACAAAAATGGCCCCTTACCCCCTGCCTTTCAAGAGGCGGGGTGCGAAGCGGCAGAAACGGAACGAGATGACCGAGACAGCGCCCTGGACTACCCGCAAACCGACCGCAATGCTTGTTCTTGCCGATGGCACGGTGATTGAAGGAACGGGCATCGGCGCAACCGGCAAGGTTCAGGCCGAGGTCTGCTTCAATACGGCGCTGACGGGTTACGAGGAAATCCTCACCGACCCTTCCTATCTTGGCCAGATCGTCACCTTCACCTTCCCGCATATCGGCAATGTGGGCGCCAATGACGAAGACATTGAAGACCTCACACCCGCCGCCCGCCGCGGCGCCGTCGGCGTCATCTTCAAGGCCGACATCACCGACCCCTCGAACTTCCGCGCCGTCACGCATCTGGATGCCTGGCTGAAGGCCCGCGGCGTCATCGGCCTCTGCGGCATCGACACCCGCGCGCTGACGGCCTGGATCCGCGAAAACGGTGCGCCGAACGCGGTCATCGCCCATGATCCGAACGGCGTTTTCGACATCGAGGCGCTGAAGGCGGAAGCCAAGGCATGGAGCGGTCTCGTCGGCCTCGATCTCGCGATCGAAGCGACATCCGGCCAGTCCTCCACCTGGACGGAAACGCCATGGGTATGGAACAAGGGTTACGGCACGCTCGGCGAAGCCGATGCGAAGTACCACGTCGTCTGCGTCGATTTCGGCGTCAAGCGCAACATCCTGCGCCTCTTTGCCGGTCTTGACTGCAAGGTTACGGTCGTTCCGGCCCAGACCTCGGCGGAAGACATTCTGGCGCTGAAGCCGGATGGCGTGTTCCTGTCCAACGGCCCGGGAGACCCGGCTGCGACGGGCGAATATGCCGTTCCCGTCATCCAGAACCTCATCAAGACCGACCTGCCGATCTTCGGCATTTGCCTCGGTCACCAGATGCTCGGTCTTGCCGTGGGCGCAAAGACCGAGAAGATGCATCAGGGCCATCACGGCGCGAACCACCCGGTGAAGGACTTCACGACCGGCAAGGTTGAAATCGTTTCGATGAACCACGGCTTTGCGGTGGATACCAAGTCGCTGCCCGAGGGCGTCGAGGAAACCCATATCTCGCTGTTCGATGGCACCAATTGCGGCCTGCGCATCACCGGCAAGCCGGTCTTCTCCGTCCAGCACCATCCGGAAGCATCGCCGGGCCCGCAGGACAGCCACTATCTCTTCCGCCGCTTCGTCAACCTGCTGCGTGAAAAGAAGGGTGAGGCAGCGCTCGCCGAGCGCTGATACTTTTCCAATCCGGAAGTTACATACGGCCCGCTTCTCAGCGGGCCGTTTTCATTTCACGCTTCACAAGCAAAACGAAGCGGATGGTGAGAAGAACGGCAGCCGTCGAAAGACCGATCACGAAGCCGAACCAGACACCGCGCCCGCCGAAACCGAGCGGAAAAGCCATGGTCCAGGCAAGCGCCAGGCCGATCGGCCAATAGGAAATCAGTGCCAGCATCGCCGGTATGCGTGCATCCTTCAACCCGCGGAGCAGGCCCGCCGTGACCGCCTGAATACCATCCACCAGCTGGAAGATGCCGGCAATCACCACCAGACTGCTGGCATAGGCAAGCACTTCCGCCGCCTCGGGCAATTTCGCATCCAGGAACCATTTCGCCAGGAATTCCGGCACGGCCGCAAACAGGATGCCGCCGCAAATGGCGATGCCGCAGGCAATGGCATAAATCATGATCGAGGCGCGGATGAGGTTCTTGAAATCCCCCTGCCCCCGCGCCACGCCCACGCGAACCGTTGCCGCCTGGGAAAGACCGAGCGGAATCATGAAGGCGATGGAGGCAAGCTGCAGGGCAATACCATGCGCCGCAAGCTGCACGGTGCCGATCTGCCCCATCAAAATGGAGGCTGCAGCAAACAGCGTCACTTCGGCAAGAATGGTGATGCTGATCGGCAAACCAAGGCGCAGCACTTCGAAAAGCGCATGCCAGTCCGGTCGCCAGAAGCGCACGAAGAGCTCGTATTTCTTCGTTTCGTCACGCGTCTGCACATAAGCGACGATGAAGATGAAGCTGAAAGCGTTGACGATGACGGCAACGACGGCCGCGCCATTCATGCCCATGGCCGGCAGGCCGAAATGGCCGAACACGAGCGCGTAAGCCAATATACCATTCATGACGAGCATGATGATGGTTACATAAAGAATGACGCCAGCTCGGCCGATAGCGCTGACAAGCCCGCGCAGCACATAAAACAGCAATGCCGGTAGCAGGCCGAATTTGGCGATGGCAAGATAATGACCTGTCAATGCGGCCACGTCAGGGTTTTGCCCAAGCGCGAGCAAAATGCGCTCGGCATTCATGAAGATCGGGAGAGCCAGCAGCCAATAGGCGATCGCCACCCACATGCCCATGCGCAGCGATCGGCGCGCGGACGTTGCATCGCCCTGCCCGTAAGCCTGCGCTACCATCGGCACGACGGCGACGGAAAAGCCGGAGCCGAAAATGAAGACGACGAAAAAGAACTGCCCGGCCAACACCATCGCCGCCAGCTTCTCGGCGCCAAGCTGGCCGACGATGACCATATCCGTTGTATGGATGCCAAGCTGTGCGAGCTGCGCACCGATGAGCGGAATTCCGAGCGCAAGCGTAGCCTTAAAATGCGAAAACCACGACCCCGATCCGGAAGGAACGGTTCCTGCAACAACCGACGAAGACATTGTAATTCACCTGAACTTTGGCCGTTGCCCGCGAATTGCGCAACGGCAGCACAGGGATGAATAAAATAATCGCTGTCTGCATGCAACCGGCAGCAGTGCATGGTTAAAAATTACGCAGATCGGCAGCCAGGCGAAATCCGACCGTATTGCGCCCTGACGAAAGACAAATTTAGTCCAATTTTACCATTCGCCTCTATTTATTAGAACATCGGATAGTTCTTTAAAATCATAAGCTGCATGACGCAGAATATTCCCGCCTTTGAGGCATGTTTCCCCCATCAATGTTGAAGATGACCTCGCGGTACATCCGGCTTCAAGGATCTGTAGCTTGCCGAAGAAAACAAATCTCATGACGCGCATTCTTGTTGCCGCGTCATCTCTCGTCGTCGCAGCCTTTGCAGGCTTTTCCTATTACATCGACAGCCTACAGCATCGGGTTACGACCGAAGCAGTCGCGGAAAACATCGATTCCTCCGGCAAGCAGGCTGCGCAAAGCATCGCCAACTGGCTGAATGGCCGCATCATGCTGACGGAAACCGTTGCGAAAACGCTCGCCAAGCTCCCGGAGGACGACGCGAAGCTGCGGTTTCTGGAAAACGACGTGCTGACGGCACAGTTCATGTCGACCTATTTCGGCAACGCCGAGACAGGCACCTTCACAACCTTCCCGAAGACACCGCTGCCGGAAGGCTACGATCCGCGAAAGCGTCCGTGGTATCTGGATGCCGTGAAAGCCGGCAAGACGGTTCTGACCGAACCCTACAACGACGCCTCCACCGGCGGCCTCATCATCACCGCCGCCATTCCCGTTTCCATCGACGGCAAGCTTGCTGGTGTGACAGGCAGTGACTTCTCGCTGGATTCGCTGGTGAAGATGATCAAGTCGGTGGATGCCGGCACGGATGGGTACGCCTTCCTCGTTAGCAAGGACGGCAAGATTCTCATCCATCCCGACCCAAAATTTGTCGACAAGCCGCTGGCCGATCTCTTCAAGGTCGACACGCCGGCGATTTCCTCCGCGATTTCAAAGACCGAGATCGACGGCAAGGGCAAGATCACCAGCTTCATTCCCGTAGCCGGCCTGCCTTCGGTCGACTGGTATCTCGGTTTCGTGGTCGATTCCGACGTCGCCTACAGCGCAATCGGCCAGTTCCGGCTGGCGGCAACCATCGCCACGATCCTCGCAGCCACGATCATGATCGGACTTCTCGCAACCGTCCTTTCCCGCTTCATCGTCCGCCCCGTCACGCAGATGACGTCGGCCATGGAGGGGCTTGCCGCCGGCAATCTCGATGTCGCCATTCCCGGTCAGGAACGCACCGACCAGATCGGCTCGATGGCCGCAGCCGTTGCCGTGTTCCGCTCGAACGCCATGGAGCGCCTGCGCCTCGAAGGCGACGCCGAGCAGAACCGCACGCTCTCCGAACAGGAGCGCAACGAGCGGGAAAGAGCGGCAGCAAAAGACGCGGCGGACATCCAGTTCGCGGTCGACTCGCTTGCCAAAGGTCTGGCGCATCTTTCCGACGGTGATCTGAACTATCGCATCGACACGCCTTTCGTGTCCCGCATCGATCGCCTGCGCAACGACTTCAACAATTCCGTTGCCAAGCTGAATGCAGCGCTCAGCACCGTCGGCCAGAACGCCCGCGCCATCGACGCCGGCGCCGGCGAAATCCGCCAGTCCGCCGACGATCTCGCACGGCGCACCGAACAGCAGGCGGCGTCCGTGGAAGAGACTGCGGCGGCGCTTGAGGAAATCACCACCACCGTCAAGGATTCCGCCCGCCGTGCCGAAGAAGTCGGCCGTCTGGTCGACCGCGCCCGCAGCAATGCCGAACAGTCCGGCGTCATTGTCGAAGATGCGGTTCGCGCCATGGAGGGCATCGAAAAATCATCGTCCGAGATCAGCAACATCATCGGCGTGATCGACGAAATTGCCTTCCAGACGAACCTGCTCGCGCTCAACGCCGGTGTAGAGGCCGCCCGTGCCGGTGAGGCCGGCAAGGGTTTTGCCGTCGTCGCCCAGGAAGTGCGCGAGCTTGCCCAGCGCTCGGCCAATGCGGCAAAGGAGATCAAGACGCTGATCAACGCCTCGACATCGCAGGTGCAGTCCGGCGTCGATCTCGTCGGCAATGCCGGCAAGGCGCTGGAAACCATCGTCCGCGAAGTGCAGGAGATCAATCGCCACATCGACGCTATCGTGACCTCATCGCGCGAACAGTCGACCGGCCTTCAGGAAATCAACACAGCCATCAACACCATCGATCAGGGTACGCAGCAGAATGCCGCCATGGTCGAGGAACAGACGGCCGCAAGCCATGGGCTCGCCTCTGAAGCGGCAGCGCTCAACGAGCTGCTCGCACAATTCCAGCTTGCTACGGCAAGCCAGCGCCAAGCGGAATATGGGCGGGCTGCGTGATGGCAAAAAAGAAAATGGCCGGAGCGATCCGGCCATTTTCTTGTCCGCCCCGGCAATAGCCGGTTTCCGCCACCGGCGCGATCCGCTAGAGCTTGATCGATCATGATCATGCGGAGGGATTCATGCTGGAACTGATTTGGCGCGGCATTGCCATGGGCATTGGCGGCACCGTGTTTATGGATATATGGGCAATCGTGCTGCACCGGTTCTTCGGCCAGTCCGCGCCGAACTGGGCGCCGGTCGGCCGCTGGTTCTGGCACGTGCCGAAGGGCCGGATATTTCACGACAGCATCGCCACGGCTGAACCCTATGAGCACGAACTGGCACTCGGTTGGATTTCGCATTACGCCGTCGGCATTCTTTATGGCATCGTTCTTGCTCTGGTGGTCCCGGCCGCGTGGTTTGCCAATCCTTCCTTCATTGCGCCGTGGGTCGTCGGCATCATAACGGTCGGCGCGGGCTGGTTCCTGTTGCAGCCGGGACTCGGTATTGGCTGGGCGGCATCGAAGACCCCCAACCCGAACAAGGTCCGCTTCCTCAACCTTGTGGCCCATACGGTTTTCGCCCTCGGCATGTATGCCGTGGCGCTTTTGATGCGCTAAATGAAAAGGGGGCTGAAAAGCCCCCTCTCCTGTTGATTCTCAGATATTCGCCGAGAACGTATCGCAGTCCTCGACACGGCCGCTCTGGAAACCGCGCTTGAACCACTCCATGCGCTGCGCGGAGGTACCGTGGTTGAAGCTGTCAGGCACGACATAACCCTGTGTCTGCTTTTGCAGCGTATCGTCACCGATCTGGTGGGCGGCGTTCAACGCTTCCTCAAGATCGCCGGCCTCGAGAATGCCCTTCTGCTCGGTAAACTTGCCCCAGATGCCGGCATAACAATCCGCCTGAAGCTCGACACGCACCGACATCCTGTTGGCATCCACCTGGCTCATCGACTGGCGGCGACGGTTGAACTCCGGCAGGACACCGGTGAGATTCTGTACGTGGTGGCCGACCTCATGCGCAATGACGTAAGCCTGCGCGAAATCGCCAGCGGCTCCGAAACGCTGATCCAGTTCCTTAAAGAAGTTGGTATCGAGATAGACCTTGCGGTCACCAGGGCAATAAAACGGGCCGCTGGCAGCGGAAGCATTGCCGCAGGCGGAAGACACCTGGCCGGAGAACAGCACCAGTGTCGGTTTTTGATAGGTTTCACCGGCAGACTGGAAGATACCGCTCCACGTATCCTCGGTCTCCGCCAGCACGGTGCGTACAAAGGCGGTCGTCTCATCGGACGACTGGCCCTGCGGACGCGTGCCGGACTGCTGTTGCGTCGTGCCGCCGCCGTCCATCGACAAATCGCCGCCGGTCAGCAGCGTCAACGGATTGATGCCAAGCACCCAGCTGATCAGAAGGATGACCAGAAGGCCGCCGATCCCTATACCGCCGCCGCGACGCCCGATTGGCACGCGCATCCCGCCACGGGAAAAAGGATCGCCTGATCCCGCCGACATGCCGCGCCGGTCCTCGATATTGTCCGACTGGCGGCGCCCTCTCCATTCCATGCTCTTCTCCCGGCGGTTCCGCCTCAACAAGCTGCCATATAACGGCACTATAATACATCTTGTTCCGGAAGAAAGCAGAGGCGGCAAACGGAGTCTCTCACGCAGTCCTGCGTCTTTGTTTCAGCACGATCACAAACAGGAAGGTAAACAGGACAGCGCCAGCCAAAAGCGCCACAAATCCGGCTCTGCCATCACCAAAAGCAACCTCGTGCATGATGCGTCCCGGAACGAAGGTGAAGCCTCCGGCAATCACGATGCCGCCGAGATAAACGCTCTGCATGATCCGCATGTGACGGGCGATATCGCCGCGGCGCGCAAAATGGACCGATTGCAGACATCCATAAATGGTGAAGACGGAGAGCAGGTGGATGGGGCTGAAACCATAAAACATCTTCAGCTCATGGATGAAGAAGGTTGAAATGGAAGTCGTCACCATCAGCATCACCCAGATCTTGCCGAGTAGCCGGTGAATGGCGTCGCCCTTGGGACGCAGGAAAATGAAGGCGCCGAGAATGGCCGCAGGAACGACAGTGGCGACATGGAATTGCACGGCAAGCGGTGCGTCTAACAATGGCTGAAGTGACATGGGCGCTGTTTCGGCTCGGTTGAAATCACCGGCAATTTCGGCAAAACATGCGCTCAGGAAAAACGGATTGACGCCAACCGCAGGAAAACTTCGTGGATCACCCGTATCTGCAGTCCACGCTTCGTGAAATGCACGCCATCCTGCAATCGTCCAGGCTATGGCTGACATTTCTCGCGGTGCTGGCGATCTTCATCGTGACCGGGCCTTTCGGCACGAGCGAAACCATGAGCTTCGCAGAGCGGCTGCTTTACTGGACAATCGTACAGGCCGGCGCCTGGATACTTGCCATATCCTTTTCCATCGTCGCCAACCGCGTCTTCGCCGATAATATCAGGAATATGCTGGCGCGCATGATGATCGGCTCGCTGACGGCCGCCCTGCCGATAGGGCTCCTGCTTACCATCACCAACCGGATCTTTTCGGGCACGGAAATGGGTTTCGGCCCATTTCTACAAAGCAGCCTGTCATCCCTGCCTCTTTGCGCCATCTTCTGCCTGCTAAGCTATCTCACCGCCAGCCAGTCGCTTGCAACAGCGCCAATCGCCATAATGGGCACAGGCAAAAACACCGGATGCGAGGTGAAAAGCACCGCGCCGCTGCTGGAGCGACTGCCGCCGCAAAAGCGCGGAGAATTGCTGCGACTGTCAGTGCAGGACCACTATACTGAAATCGTCACCACGCGCGGGCGTCATCTCGTTCTGCTGCGTTTCTCCGACGCGCTGAAGGAAATAGGCCATACGGAAGGCTTGCAGGTGCACCGGTCGCACTGGATTGCCGATGCCGACGTTACCTTGCTGCGCAAACGAGCCGGTCGCCTGCACGTGATCACGAAAGACGGTACGGAAATCCCCGTCAGCCGCTCCTATAGTGCAGCGGTCCAGGCCCGTTTCACCGCACATGCGCCTGCCCGTTAAGAGTTTCTGTCGATTCCGGAATTTATGGGGTTCCGTTCTCAAAAACATTTGCCTATAAGCCGCTTCTAGCCTGAAAACATTTGAATTGCGCTCCCCGGCCGGTGATCTTCCACCCTGGCCGGTGTTTTGCGCAACCAAAAAGCGGAACGAGAGAGCCATGCCGAAGCGCCAAGATATCAAGTCCATCCTCATCATTGGCGCAGGCCCGATCGTCATCGGTCAGGCATGTGAATTCGACTATTCCGGCACGCAGGCCTGCAAGGCGCTTAAGGAAGAAGGTTACCGGGTCATTCTGGTCAACTCCAACCCGGCCACGATCATGACCGATCCGGGCCTTGCCGACGCAACCTATGTCGAGCCGATCACCCCTGAAGTCGTCGCCAAGATCATCGCCAAGGAGCGTCCGGACGCGCTTCTGCCGACGATGGGCGGCCAGACGGCGCTTAACACCGCGCTTTCTCTCAAGCGCATGGGCGTTCTCGATCGCTACAACGTCGAAATGATCGGCGCGAAGCCCGAAGCCATCGACATGGCGGAAGATCGCGCGCTCTTCCGCGAGGCCATGGCCCGCATCGGCCTTGAAACCCCGCGCTCGATGCTGGCCAACGCCACCGAAATCAAGGATGCCGACCGCAAAAAGCACGAGGCCGCCCGCACCGAGCTGAAGAGCAAGCTTTCAGGCCCCGATCTCGACAAGGCGCTGGACGATCTCGAAAACCAGTGGAACCTCGGCGAAACCGACCGCAAGCAGCGTTATATGGCCCACGCCATGGCGATTGCCGCTCAGGCCATCGATCATGTCGGCCTGCCCGCCATCATCCGCCCGTCCTTCACGCTCGGCGGCACCGGCGGCGGCATTGCTTATAACCGCTCGGAATTCTTCGATATCGTCTCGGGCGGTCTCGACGCCTCGCCGACGACGGAAGTTCTGGTCGAAGAATCGGTGCTCGGCTGGAAGGAATATGAGATGGAAGTCGTCCGCGACAAGGCGGACAATTGCATCATCATCTGCTCCATCGAAAACATCGATCCGATGGGTGTCCACACGGGTGACTCGATCACCGTTGCACCGGCGCTGACCTTGACCGACAAGGAATACCAGATCATGCGCAACGCCTCGATTGCGGTGCTGCGCGAGATCGGCGTCGAAACCGGCGGCTCGAACGTGCAGTTCGCCGTCAATCCCAAGGATGGCCGCCTCGTCGTCATCGAAATGAACCCGCGCGTCTCGCGCTCGTCTGCTCTCGCATCGAAGGCAACCGGCTTCCCGATTGCCAAGATCGCCGCCAAACTCGCTATCGGCTATACGCTGGACGAACTCGAAAACGACATTACCGGCGGCGCGACCCCGGCATCGTTCGAACCGTCGATCGATTACGTCGTCACCAAGATCCCGCGTTTCGCCTTCGAAAAGTTCCCGGGCGCATCGCCGATCCTCACCACCGCCATGAAGTCGGTCGGTGAAGTCATGGCCATCGGCCGCACCTTTGCGGAATCGCTGCAGAAAGCGCTGCGTGGCCTCGAAACCGGCCTCACCGGTCTCGATGAAATCGAAATCCCCGGTTACGAAGAGGGCGAAGGCTCCAAGAACGCGATCCGCGCCGCCATCGGCACACCGACGCCGGATCGGCTGCGCATGGTCGCCCAGGCGCTGCGCATGGGCATGACCGAAGAGGAAGTCCACGAAAACTCCAAGATCGACCCGTGGTTTATCGCCCAGTTCAAGGCCATCGTGGATACGGAAGCCCGCATCCGCGAGCACGGCCTGCCGCAGGATGCCGAAAACCTGCGCATGTTGAAAGCCATGGGCTTCTCCGATGCCCGCCTCGCCAGCCTGACCTCCAAGCGCCCGAAGGAAGTGGCCGAGCTGCGCAACAGCCTGAACGTCCGCCCGGTCTTCAAGCGTATCGACACCTGTGCGGCCGAATTCGCGTCGCCGACCGCTTACATGTATTCGACCTATGAAATTCCCTTCGTCGGCGCAGCCCGCTCGGAAGCGCAGGTCTCCGACCGTAAGAAGGTCGTCATCCTCGGCGGTGGGCCGAACCGTATCGGCCAGGGCATCGAGTTCGACTACTGCTGCTGCCATGCCGCCTTCGCGCTGAAGGATGCCGGCTTTGAAGCGATCATGATCAACTGCAACCCGGAAACCGTTTCCACCGACTACGACACCTCCGACCGTCTCTATTTCGAGCCGCTGACGGCCGAAGACGTGATCGAAATCATGCGCGCTGAACAGGAAAAGGGCGAACTCGTCGGCGTCATTGTGCAGTTCGGCGGCCAGACCCCGCTGAAGCTCGCCGAAGCGCTGGAAAAGAACGGTATTCCGATCCTCGGCACCGCGCCCGATATGATCGACCTTGCCGAAGACCGCGACCGCTTCCAGAAGCTCTTGATGAAGCTCGATCTTGCCCAGCCGAACAACGGCATCGCCTATTCGGTCGAGCAGGCCCGCCTCGTTGCCTCGGAAATCGGCTTCCCGCTGGTCGTTCGCCCGTCCTACGTTCTGGGTGGCCGCGCCATGCAGATCATCCATTCGGAAGGCCAGCTCCAGACCTATCTGCTCGACACGGTTCCGGGCCTCGTACCCGAGGACATCAAGCAGCGTTACCCGAACGACAAGACCGGCCAGATCAACACCCTGCTCGGCAAGAACCCGCTGCTGTTCGACAGCTACCTGACCAACGCCGTGGAAGTGGACGTCGATGCGCTGTGCGACGGCGAAAGCGTCTTCGTCTCCGGCATCATGGAGCACATCGAAGAAGCCGGCATCCATTCGGGCGACTCGGCCTGCTCGCTGCCGGTCCGTTCGCTGTCGAAGGAAATCGTCGACGAGCTGGAGCGTCAGACGACGGCGCTCGCCAAGGCTCTCAATGTCGGCGGCCTGATGAACGTGCAATATGCCATCAAGGACGGCACGATCTACGTTCTCGAAGTCAATCCGCGCGCCTCGCGCACCGTGCCTTTCGTTGCCAAGACCATCGGCGCGCCGATCGCCAAGATCGCCGCCCGCGTCATGGCCGGCGAGAAGCTCGATCCGGCGATTGCCGCTTACGGCGAAAAGCCCGATCCGCGCAACCTGAAACACATCGCCGTCAAGGAAGCCGTCTTCCCCTTCGCGCGCTTCCCCGGCGTTGACATTCTGCTCGGACCGGAAATGCGCTCGACCGGTGAAGTCATCGGCCTCGACACGGATTTCGCGCTCGCCTTCGCCAAGAGCCAGCTCGGCGCCGGCGTCGACCTGCCCCGCTCCGGCGCGGTCTTCGTCTCGGTGCGTGACGAGGACAAGGAAGGCGTTCTGCCGGCCATCCGCATTCTCGTGGAAAGCGGCTTCAAGGTGCTGGCCACCGGCGGCACCCAGCGTTTCCTCGCCGAAAAGGGCATCAACGCCGAAAAGATCAACAAGGTGCAGGAAGGCCGTCCGCATATAGAAGACGCCATCCGCAACCGTCAGGTCCAGCTCGTCATCAACACCACCGACAGCAACAAGGCGATTTCGGACTCGAAGTCCTTGCGCCGCGCGACGCTGATGCAGAAGGTGCCTTACTACACGACGATGGCGGGTGCGGAAGCAGCAGCGCTTGCCATCCAGGCGCTGAAGGCCGGCAATCTGGAAGTGAAGCCGCTGCAGAGCTACTTCAACTAAGCCTTCCGCGGGAAAGCCCGCAGGGTTGAAAACAAAAACGCCGCGGGTCACCAAACCCGCGGCGTTTTCTTTTGCGCAATGCCGCCGCAATACCGGCTCTGCCAGCGGTGAGTGCGCAGAAGCCAACCCTGATCACAATTCTCAATGGCCCGGACAGGCTTGAAGGCAGCCGCGAGCAATGTCGCACTCGCAATATCTGCCTTGAATCTTCCTCAATTTATGATATCAAAAATAGATTACTTTTGTGAGGTTTTTTAATGTCGTCATCTATTACCGATAAGCCCGCTTTTACCCACAATGGCTATATGGCCATCGCAGCGATTGCCTTTGCGGTCGCGACCGCCATCGCCGCCTTCCTGTATCAACTCTCCGAATGGAAATCGCTCGACGAATTTTCTTTCATTCCATTCCTGATTACGATTCTGCTCATAGCGTTTGGCGTTTTCATTGGCTTCGGCATATTCTTGATCCAGCCAAATGAGAGCGCTGTCCTCATCCTGTTCGGCAAATACAAGGGTACGGACAAGACGACAGGGCTACGTTGGACGAACCCATTTTTCTCCATTAAGCGCGTTTCCCGTCGGCTCCAGACCCATAATATTGAATCAATCAAAGTCAATGATGCCGCCGGTAACCCGATAGAGATTGGTGCTGCCGTGGTGTGGCATGTGGATGATAGCGCAAAGGCCCTTTTGGAAGTCGATGATTTTAAAATCTTTGTCGCTATGCAGGCCGAAACCGCTCTACGTAAAATTGCAAGCCACCACCCCTACGACAACTGGCTTGGCGGAGAGGAGGCTCCCGAAGCAGAAAGCATAACTTCGCTCCGCGACGGCGGAGAGGATGTGGCGATGAATTTAATCTCCGAACTGCGAAACAGATGCACGACTGCTGGTATTCAGGTCACAGACGCGCGAATCACCCATCTGGCTTATGCGCCGGAAATCGCAAGCGCCATGCTGAGACGCCAGCAGGCAGCAGCCGTCGTATCCGCCCGCCGTACTATCGTCAAAGGCGCTGTCGAGCTTGTCAAGGAAGCGCTAATGGGATTGAAAGATAAAAACATCGAAATCGACCACGAAAGGCAAGCCGCAATGGTGTCGAACATGCTCGTCGTGCTCGTTGGTGATAAAGACGTAACCCCGGTTATCAACACCGGAACATTATACGGATAGAATAAATGGCAGGGCGCCCGCCTGGTCCCGAGCGGACAGCGTTTCCACTCCGCATCGAACCAAAAATCCTCAACGCCGTCAAACGCTCCGCAAGCTCGGACTTGCGGAGCGTAAACGCCCAGATTGAGATATTGCTACGCGAAGCGCTGGCTCGGCGCGGTGTATTATCCGATAAATCCGACGAAACGCCCTCTTAATACTACTGAACTCCACTTACCATTCCGAAAACAGGTGTTTTCTGACACCGGGACGGTCTACGCCGCCAGCGCCTCGCGAACGCAATTGCGCCCTTCGGTCTTTGCCCGGTAAAGCGCACGATCTGCCTTTTCTGCGAGCGTCTGGAGATCGCAGCGCATGTCGCCGGTGGCGGCAACGCCGATGCTGATGGTCACCCCGACACGCAGACCGCCGCAATCGACCTCATTTATCGCAACCGCGTTACGAATGCGTTCGCCGATCATGCAGGCCTTGTCCACACCGGCGCCCGGCAGGAAGATGATGAATTCCTCGCCGCCATAACGCGCCAGCACGTCTCCGCCACGGATGCTGCCGCCGATGCGCCTTGCCACTTCCTGTAGCACACTGTCGCCGACGGCATGGCCGAAGCGGTCGTTGATCGACTTGAAGTGATCAATATCAAGCAGCATGGCCGCGTCGTTGGGATCGGGGACGGCAGGCATCGTCTGAAAGAAGAAACGCCGGTTCTTGACGCCCGTCAGCGGATCGGTATTCGCCAGAACCAGCAATTTCCGCTCGGATCGCTCCGCCACCAGCATCATCACGAAGAGCGAGATGGCGAAGTTCAGCATGATAATGAAGAAGAACGCATTGACTAGGTTGATGCTGGCATAAGCGGGGAAAAGCACGCTTTTCATCACCGCAAGCGATATCAGGCCGGAGACGCCGGTAATCGCACCAAGCGCCAGCCGCGAAAGAAGCGGCTCTTTCCGCCACCGGGCAAAAAGCACGCCCGCCCCGCCAAGATAGGCCAGAGCCGCGCAGCCATTAAAAAGCGCCGCGCGAAACGCGTTGTTGCCGGCCACCTGCAACGCAACGCCAATCGCCAGCACTGCAATAAGACAGGTGAACAGGATGGTTTTGCGATTGACGAAACGTCCATCGCTCAATGTCTTCAGACCCAGCCAGATCAGCGCATATCCGGCAATACCGAACAAAACGCTGCCAAGCTCCCAAACGATCGGCGACAATATTTTCCATTCGCCATAGCCGGCAAGCGTCGAACCAACCGTCATCGCCGCAAAACCCGCAGCAAGAGGAATGGGCCCCGGTAGACCGCGGCTACTCATTTTGAGATAGATAAAGCTTAACAGACCAACGATGTAAGAACATTTTTGCATCAGTATTACTGTCGCGAGGTCGAGCTCACCCAAAATTAATTGTCCATACAATGAATAAATTTAAAACAACCAAATACAATATCAATTATAAAATTTCAATAAAAATAACGGAAAACCAATCGTTAAACGATAATACCGGAAGTTATGGCTCAAGTTTTCGATAAATCTCCGATATACACATCGAAATCTATTCGAATATTCTAATAAACTTTATATCCTCAACGAACCGCGTCATTTCCGCCTCTTTCGCCCGCCCACCAGCAAGGCGCAGGAGATAGGAGGGGTGCACGGTGACAAAAAGCGTTCGGCCCTCCTCCATCGGTATAGGACGACCCCTGATCTCCGAGAGCCTTTCTTTGCCGCCGGTCAGCGCATAAAGCGCAGTTGCGCCCATGGCAACGATCAGTTTCGGCCGGACGAGCGCGATTTCCTGATTGAGCCACCAGCGGCATTGCTCCACCTCGCCTGCATTCGGCCGTTGATGGATGCGTCGTTTGCCGCGCGTTTCATATTTGAAGTGTTTGACGGCATTGGTGACGTAGAGCTTTTTGCGCTCAATACCGACATCGGCAAGAGTCCGGTCGAAAAGCTGGCCAGCCGGGCCGACAAAAGGCTTTCCGGCGAGATCTTCATGATCGCCCGGCTGTTCGCCAACGATCATGATTTCCGCATCCTCCGGCCCGGAACCGAAAACCGTTTGCGTGGCGCTGCAATGCAGGGGACAGCGGGTACAGTGGCCAGCCTGCCGCGCCAGCGACGCAAGCGTTCCGTCTGGCGCCAGTTGCGGCATCTCCCGTGCAGCGGCCGCGGCCTGCAGGCGATGATGAAAGGGCTGCGGCTGGCTCGCCGTTCTGGCGGCCATTTCCAGCACCCGCGCCTCCGCACCGAGAATGAGGTCGGGAATGAGATCGGCTTCCGGCAGGTTCTTCCAGTATTTCTTTGGCATCTCCGCCGTCATGGCCTTAATCTTCAAGCGGGCCGGATTGAATATATTGGCATAATAGGTTCGCCAGAGTTCATCCGTCTCGTCCGTCAGATCAGGCTTCGCCGCCGCCTCCCGAGAGGTTTGCAGCTCGCTTCCATCCCATCGGGCGGACCCTTTCGGCGTGGCGATCAGCCAGTCCATATCGGTAAACCGTCGCTGGAAAAACGCTGCCGTTCGCTCGACGATGAAATGATCCGGCTCGAACCAGGCCACGAACCGCCGTCGCCCGCCCTGCCCCTGCGGCAAGCACAACTCCTTGAAACGGACGAAGGCCGTCATCTTGTGACAATCCCGACGCACCGATTTCTCGAGCAAACGGGCCTCTGCAACATCCGGATCGGACTTGAACTGCAACAGGGCGCGATCCCGCTTCAGCCGCCACAACAACCGGTAAAGCAGCGCAAACCGGCCGGGATCGCCATGGCAGATGACGGCCTGCGCCAGCGCCAAAAACGAGGCCGGAACGGAAACCTGCCCATTGCCGGCATCGACCGTCGGTAATGGCTCACCGGCGAAATCCAGCAGCCCTGCCCCGTAATCCTGCAACCGCCAGTCAATCGTCTCCGGTCGAATATCGGCGGCAAGGGCCGCACGCGCGGCATCGCGCCACTCGCCGAAATCGCCCCGCCCTTCCAGCACCGGACAGTACATCACAACAGCGACAATTGTTCGGGCTGCGGTGCAAACATCGCCCGCAAATCCGGCCGCTCGGTCAGCTTGCCCGGCGTCCAGCCCTCTGCGACGATAAAAGCCTTCACCTTTTTCAGGGAAACGCCGAAACGCGCAATATCCTCCAGCCGCAGCCGCCGGAACCGCCGTGACGAGAGAACGGAGGCCACCGTCTTGGTGCCGAAACCGGGCACCCGCAGCAGCATTTCCCGATCCGCCGCATTGACGTCCACCGGGAAACGGTCGCGATGTTTCAGCGCCCAGGCCAGTTTCGGGTCGATATCGAGATCGAGCATGCCGTCACCCCCGGTCGCCGTTATCTCGCCAATGTCGAAGCCGTAAAAGCGGTAAAGCCAATCCGCCTGATAAAGCCGGTGCTCCCGCATCAGCGGCGGTTTGATGAGCGGCAGGTTTTTCGATGAATCCGGAATGGGGCTGAAGGCCGAATAATAGACGCGCCGTAAACCGTAGCTGCCATAAAGCCGGGCACTGGTGGAGAGAATGGTGTTATCGTCAGCGCCATCCGCCCCCACGATCATCTGCGTGCTCTGCCCGGCCGGCGCAAAGCGCTTGGTCTTTTTCGTCCTGACGGTCGGCTCCCCCGCCTCCTCAATCTTCAGGCGGATATCGGCCATGGAGCGGCGAATATTGGCGGGCTGCTTTTCCGGCGCGAAACGACCAATGCCGCTATCGGTCGGCAATTCGATATTGATCGAGAGACGATCCGCGTAAAGCCCCGCCTCCTCGATGAGCCTGGGCGACGCCTCCGGAATCGACTTCAGATGGATATAGCCTCGAAAACCATGCGTAACGCGCAGCTCGCGTGCAACCCGCACCATCTCTTCCATCGTATGATCAGACGACCGGATGATGCCCGACGATAGGAAGAGCCCTTCAATATAGTTGCGCCGATAAAACTCGAGCGTCAGCCACACCACCTCTTCCGGCGTGAAACGCGCCCGCTCCACATTGCTTGACGACCGGTTGATGCAATAGGCACAATCATAGATGCAGAAGTTGGTGAGCAGAATCTTCAAGAGCGAAATGCAGCGTCCATCGGGAGCATAAGCGTGGCAAATGCCCGACCCCTCCGTGGAGCCCAGACCGCCTGATGCTGCAGAGTTTCGCTTGGTCGTGCCGCTCGATGCGCAGGATGCATCGTATTTTGCCGCGTCGGAGAGAATGGCCAGCCGTTGCTTGATCGACTTCTTCATAGATATGTTCACTATATGTTCTGGCGACGAATGTCAATGAAACAGGTTAAGTCATTGATTATGAAAGGAAATATGCGCACCTCAAATTTGCTGGCATTTCGCTGCCGTCTTCTGATATAGTCGGCTCAGTTTTGATTTTGGCATGGTTCCGGAGTTCCTCTCCGGAACCTGTTTCTTTTTGTGTCTGCAAGTATAGCGACCGGAATGCGAAGGATAAAAAAATGGTAGAAAAAGTACCGATGACTCAGGGTGGATTCGTCAAGCTTCAGGAGGAGCTGCGCTGGCGCCAGCAGGAGGAACGCCCCCGTATCATCGAGGCGATTGCGGAAGCGCGCGCCCATGGCGACCTTTCGGAAAACGCCGAGTACCATGCTGCCAAGGAAGCACAGAGCCACAATGAAGGCCGCATCACCGAACTCGAAGACCTGACCGCGCGCGCGGAAGTCATCGATCTCTCCAAGATGTCGGGTTCGAAGATCAAGTTCGGCGCCACCGTCAAGCTGGTCGACGAGGATAGCGATGAGGAAAAGACCTATCAGATCGTCGGCGACCAGGAAGCCGATGTGAAGGCCGGCCGCATCTCCATCTCCTCGCCCATCGCCCGCGCGCTCATCGGCAAGGAAGTCGGCGACAGCATTGAAGTTAACGCTCCGGGCGGCGCCAAGGGCTACGAGATTCTCGCGGTTCAGTGGGGCTGACGCCCCCACGTGCAATGCGCCCCATGCGGGCGCATTGCTTTTCTTGAAGTCTTCAATCCCCAAAATTAGCCGCAAAGACGGAAGCCCATCTTGTCCCACGTCAGTCTGAAAGATGTGCAGGTGCTTGCGCCGAACTTCAAACGCAGGCTCTCCGGCGTCACCTCAACCATCGTTCAGCTGATACCGGTGCAGAATCGGCTGGGACAGCAGGTCGCCGTCCTCGGCCCCGGCCTGCCGCCGCATCTGCCGCATGTGCGCTTTCGTGATCTGTGGCGGCTCTGGCAGGACGGTCCGCAGGGCGGCCCGCGCATCTGGCATGCCCGGCGAAATCTTGAAATGTTGCCGGGTCTTCTCATTCGTGACGTGCTGCGCATGAAGGTGAAGCTTCTGTTCACCTCGGCAGCGCAGAGACGGCATTCCGCCTATACACGCTTTCTGATTTCGAAGATGGACGCCGTGGTTGCGACCAACGCGCGCTCCGGCTCGTTCCTGGAAGTGCCCCACCGCGTCGTCATGCATGGCGTCGATACCGAGCTGTTCCACCCCGCCACCGGCCCGGAAGACACGATCGCGGCAACCGGCCTGCCGGGGGAATATCTGATCGGCTGCTTTGGACGGGTGCGCCACCAGAAGGGCACTGATCTCTTCGTGCGCGCCATGATCGAGCTTCTGCCCCATTACCCGCAATGGACCGCTGTAGTTTCCGGCCGCATCACAACAGAACACAAGGCCTTTGGTGATGCGCTCAAGGCCGATGTGACCGCGGCCGGCCTCGCCGACCGTATCGTATTTCAGGGCGAAGTTGGCGACATCAAGCCCTGGTACCGGCGGCTGACGCTCTATGTCGCCCCATCCCGCAACGAAGGCTTCGGCTTGACGCCGCTCGAAGCCATGGCTTCCGACACGGCCGTTGTCGCCAGCAACGCCGGCGCTTATGAGGAAATGATCGTCAGGGGCGAGACCGGGGCGGTTGTCGATGCGGGTGACTACGCCTCGCTCAGAGATGCGATAAAGACCTATCTCGCCGATCCTGCTCTGGCCAAAGCCCACGCAAGTGCCGGACTTGCGCACGTGCGCAGCACTTTTCCGCTGGAAAAAGAAGCGACAAGTCTCGGCGAAGTCTACGAGGCGTTGCGGCGGGGGTAATGCCCCCTCCGAAGTCGACGAAAAGCCGGCCGATCAGATTTCCACCAGACCGACGCGCTTCACCTGACGGATGGTGAGCATGGTGCGCACCGTATCGACATTTTCGTCCGCCGTCAGAACCTCGATGACGAAATCCTGAAATTCCGTCAGGTTTTTGGCCACGCAATGCAGCAGAAAGTCGCTTTCGCCCGACACCATCCACGCCTGCCGCACCAGCGACCAGCCAGCGGTTGCCGCCGCAAAGGCCTTCAGATTGCTGTCCGACTGGCGTTTGAGACCGATCATGCAGAAGGCGACGAGATCGAAACCGAGCTTCGGCGCGTTCAACATGGCGTGATAGCCCTCGATCACACCCGCCTCTTCCAGCTTGCGGACGCGCCTGAGGCATGGCGGCGCGGATATACCGACCCTTTCGGCCAGCTCCACATTGGTCATGCGCCCGTCGCGCTGCAATTCGCGCAGGATTTTCAGATCGATGGCATCGAGTTCGACGCTGGTCACGGAGGAGTACCTCGTTAAGCTGTAGAACTTCCTTGTACTATTCGGCGCGGGATTCGCAACATTATGCCACCGCCCGGTCACAAAATTGCGCGCGCATCCACAACTGCCTTGTTGGTAACGCAAGGCTGCCCTTGAATAAAGACACTAGACAACCTTAAATACCGGGCAACGAAGGGGTTGCGGCCCGTCCGCCGTCCTGCGGCTGGAAGGCCCTCGAGCGAAGACCCCGTTATTGAGAAGGAATATTTCCATGTCTGCCCGCCATACGAAGGTATTGATCATAGGCTCTGGTCCCGCCGGCTATACGGCAGCGATCTACGCGGCCCGCGCCATGCTGAAACCCGTGCTGATTGCCGGCATGGAACAGGGCGGGCAATTGATGATCACCACGGACGTGGAAAACTATCCGGGTTTCGCCGATCCGATCCAAGGCCCATGGCTGATGGACCAGATGCTGAAGCAGGCGACGCATGTGGGGGCGGAAATCGTCAGCGACCTCGTCACCGAAGTTGACACCACCGTACGGCCTTTCGTGGTCAAGACCGATTCCGGTCAGGTCTGGACGGCCGATACGCTGATCATCGCCACCGGCGCCAAGGCCAAGTGGCTCGGCATCGAAAGCGAACAGCAATTTCAGGGCTTCGGTGTTTCCGCCTGCGCTACCTGCGACGGTTTCTTCTATCGCAACAAGGACGTGATCGTGGTCGGCGGCGGTAATTCCGCCGTGGAAGAAGCGCTCTATCTCGCCCATATCGCCAAATCCGTGACAGTGGTGCACCGCCGCGACAGCTTCCGCTCGGAAAAAATTCTGCAGGAGCGCCTGTTCGCCAAGGAAAACGTCAAGATCCTCTGGAACACGGAAATCGCCGAAATCACCGGCGCACCGGCCAAGCCGCCCATGCCGCCTTCTGTCTCCGGCGTGAAGCTGCGTGATACCAAGACCGGCGCGATCAGCGAATTCCCCATCGACGGTGTCTTCGTCGCCATCGGCCATGCGCCGGCAGTCGAGCTATTCAAGGGCAAGGTGAAGCTGAAAGACAACGGCTACATGTGGACCGCCCCCGATTCCACCGCTACCGACGTGGAAGGCATTTTTGCAGCCGGTGACGTCACTGACGACATTTACCGCCAGGCGATCACCGCCGCCGGCATGGGCTGCATGGCGGCGCTGGAAGCGGAACGTTATCTCACCGCGCAACAACCGCTCGCGGTCGCAGCGGAATAACCGAAAGGCAGGATAGGCATGGCAATGCCATTGGACTGGGATAAACTGCGCATTTTCCATGCCGCAGCCGAAGCTGGGTCTTTCACCCACGCTGCCGACAAGCTGCATTTGTCCCAGTCGGCCATCAGCCGTCAGGTCAGCGCGCTGGAGCAGGATGTCGGCGTCAAGCTGTTCCATCGCCACGCTCGCGGCCTCATCCTCACCGAACAGGGCGAGCTGCTGTATCGCACCGCTCATGACGTGCTGCTGAAGCTCGAAACGGTGAAGATGCAACTCACCGAAACGACGGAAAAGCCGAGCGGCAAGCTGCGCGTGACGACAACCGTCGGTCTCGGCCAGGGCTGGCTAACGGACAAGGTACAGGAGTTCCTGCAGCTCTACCCGGAAATGTCGATCCAGCTCATCCTCGACAACGAGGAGCTGGATGTGAACATGCGCCACGCCGATTGTGCCATCCGCCTGCGCCAGCCGCAGCAGTCGGACCTCATTCAGCGCAAGCTGTTCACGGTGCATATGCACGTCTATGCCGCACCGTCGTATATCAACCGTCACGGAGAGCCACAGTCGATCGAGGATCTCGACAATCACCGCATCATTTCCTTCGGTGAACCGGCGCCAAACTACCTGCTAGACGTCAACTGGCTAGAGAATGCCGGGCGCTCCTCTGACAACACGCGCATTCCACATCTGCAGATCAACAGCCAGACCTCGATCAAGCGGGCATGCCTGCTGGGTATAGGTATCGCCTGTTTGCCGGATTATATCGTCGGTCGCGATCCTGGCCTCATCCAGCTGTCGCTCGCGGCAGATATTCCGTCATTCGATACCTATTTCTGCTATCCCGACGAGATGAAAAACGCTGCAAAGCTGAAGGCTTTCCGCGACTTCATCGTCGCCAAGGCGCGGAACTGGAACTTCTGACGTTAAAATAATCGACGTCAAAGAATAATCTCTCAAATTCAAAGCCTTACAAAGGCAGAAGCAAGAGGGGCGTACAGCGCCCCTTTTCAGCTTTGCACATAAAATATACCGGAAATACCGAGGGCTGCGCGGCGCGCATGTCTGACCTGCACAAAAAAGAGTTGTTTCGTGCACAAAAAAGCACCATATCGCTCTCAGCTGATGCACACGGTGGCTTTTCCTCCCAGTTCCACCGCATCAGCTGTTCCCCTCTGGAGGTTTTTGACCTTCACACTTAAAGGGCCCTGGATCCATCCGGCGGCCCTCTTTTTTTACCCGCAAGAATTTTCTCCGAATTGGCGAAATATCGCACGATGCAACCTTGTTTTGCATTGTTCCCACACCCATATCTTAGTTGGCTGTCACGTTCGCCCAAGGCACGCGACAGCTGTTCCCCTCTGGAGGTTTTTGACCTTCAAACTTGTCAGGCCGCGGAGAGATCCAGCGGCCTTCTTTTTTGGAACAGCCTTTTCGTCCCCGCAACGTTCACAGAGACGTGACTTGTATATCGATAATGATCGATATACATATCGGTCATGTCAGATATTAAAGAAGCACCGATGAACCCGGAGGAAGTCCTCAAGGCCCTTTCACACCCGGCACGGCTGAAATTCCTGGAATGGCTGAAAAACCCTGAAAATCATTTCTGCCAGGAGCATCCGCTCAGCATGGGGGTGTGCGCCAACCAGTTTCAGATCAGCGGCCTGTCGCAATCCACCGTCTCGTCGCATCTGGCGGTGTTGCAGGCAGCCGGCCTCATCCGGTCGAAAAAAGTTGGGCAATGGGTGTTTTTCGAACGCAACGAAGAAACCATCGATGCCTTCCGCCATTATCTGCAAGCCAATCTCTGAGCCTCCCAAGCTTTGAGCCCCGGGGTGCCGGACTGGAGACCGCAGCGGGTTTCACGCCGGCACCCGAAAAACAAAGCGCGTCCACCGCGCAATTTCGCCAACCGACCAGAAAGTGAAGTCGCATGACCAGTCTTTTCGAACCGGCACAGGCCGGCGATATCGTGCTCGCCAACCGTATCGTCATGGCTCCCCTCACCCGCAACCGTTCGCCGGGCGCCATTCCCAACAACCTCAACGCTACCTATTACGAGCAGCGCGCCACGGCCGGGCTGATCGTCACCGAAGGCACGCCGATTTCCCAGCAGGGCCAGGGCTACGCAGACGTTCCCGGCCTTTACAAGCGGGAAGCGATCGACGGCTGGAAGAAGATCACCGACGGCGTGCATTCTGCCGGCGGCAAGATCGTTGCGCAGATCTGGCATGTGGGCCGCATTTCCCACGTCTCACTACAGCCGCATGGCGGCCAGCCGGTTGCTCCTTCCGCCATTCCGGCGAAGTCGAAGACCTATATCATCAATGATGACGGCACCGGCGCCTTTGCCGAAACCTCCGAGCCGCGCGCGCTCACCATCGACGATATCGGTCTCATCCTCGAGGATTACCGCAGCGGCGCACGCGCAGCACTGGAAGCCGGTTTCGATGGTGTCGAAATCCATGCCGCCAACGGTTACCTGATCGAGCAGTTCCTGAAATCCAGCACCAACCAGCGCACGGATGATTATGGCGGCTCTATTGAAAACCGCGCCCGCTTCCTGCTGGAAGTCGTTGATGCGGTTGCGGAGGAGATCGGCGCCGGCCGCACTGGCATCCGTCTTTCCCCCGTTACCCCGGCCAACGATATTTTCGAGGCCGACCCGCAGCCGCTCTACAATTACGTGGTGGAACAGCTCGGCAAGCGCAATCTCGCCTTCATCCATGTCGTTGAAGGCGCAACCGGCGGCCCGCGCGATTTCAAGCAGGGCGACAAGCCTTTCGATTACGCAGCCTTCAAGGCGGCTTATCGCAATGCCGGCGGCAGGGGCTTGTGGATTGCCAATAATGGTTATGACCGCGAGAGCGCCATCCAAGCCGTGGAAAGCGGCAAGGTCGATGCCGTCGCCTTCGGCAAGGCCTTCATCGCCAATCCGGATCTGGTCCGCCGCTTCAAGGACAACGCGCCCTTGAATGAACCGAACCAGCCGACCTTCTATGGCGGCGGGGCCGAGGGTTACACTGACTACCCGGCGCTCGCCTGATAAAGGATAAAACAAAGACGCCGCATTGCCTGAAAGCGATGCGGCGTTTTTCTCTCAGCACGGACTTCGCGCCTGCCGCGCGGCGAAGTCGGAAAACGCGCCCATGACAAAAGCGTTGGGCACATGCAGCGCCTGCAGAAAACCATTGCCCGTTTCCCTGCCAATGCTCATCAGCGCCACCTGAAAACAATAGAGACCGAGCAGGACCAGCGCGCGGCCAAGATTGGGCCGCAACTCGTCGTATCGCAGAGCGAGGATTACCAGTGACAGGATCGGAACCGAAATCAGGAGACCGAGCCCCTTGTGCAGCGAAATCAGCGATCCGTCATAATAGATAGATAGCCCGGCCAGCAGCACCTGCGCGAAAATGAGTAACGGCACACTTGCCGAGATCACGACAAACAGGCGACGCCAAACCGACACCCCAATCCCGACCGTCGCCATCACACCCTGCCCCCGGCATCGACCGGTTGAGCAAGGCTCGCCGCACCCTGCCTTTGCTCGAGGCAGCCGAGGCTCGCCAATGTCGTCGATATCGCGACATCGATCGGTGTTCTGGGCTCCGTTCCGAGGAAATCCGTAAGCTTGCGATTGCTCATCCGGATCGGCATATGCCAGAGATATTGCATTTCCAGTACTTCACGGAACAGGGGAACGAAGGGCGCGGCCAATTTGATGCCCGCCCAAGACAGCCGCCGCCTCTTGACCGGATGACCGACAACCCGCTCGATGGCTTCAACCAGTTGCAGCCCGTCGAAATCCCAGAAACCCTCCATGTGATAGACGGCAAAAGCCGGTAGCTCATCTGCCCGGTCCAGCAACCGACCGATCGTCTCCGCCACGTCAGGCAGATAGGCCCATTGGTGTCCTGCATGAGGGCCGGCCGGATTCTGGACGCTGCGAACCGGCTTTCCGGGCTTCACCAGCATCTGCGAAAACCAGTTGTTTCTGGCATCCGGCCCAAAAAAATCCCCTGCCCGAACAATCAGCACCGGCACGCCACGCATCGACGCCATTTTCAGCCGCCGTTCCATCTCCGCACGCAACGCGCCCTTGCGCGTAAACGGCGTTTGCGGGCTCTCTTCGGTCAGTAGCGGAAAGGCGTCCGAACCGAAATTATAGACCGTACCGGGAAAGACTATCCTGGCGCCGCAGCTTTCGGCGGCGGCGATCGTGTTGTCCAGCATCGGCACGACCTGCTTCTCCCAATCGCTATAGCCGGGAGGATTAACCGCATGGACGATGAGCTGAGCGCCCTGCGCCGCCTTGAGAACATCCTGCCGGTCCATCGCATCGCCTGTCACGAATTCGATGTCGCCAGCGACTTCAGACGCTGGCTTTCGGCGAGTCATCGCCCTTAACCGCCAGCCCCTTTGCAGCAGCATTCGCGAAACCTGGCCACCGACGCCGCCGTTCACTCCCAAGACGAGAGCCAGAGACCGCCGATCCTGCACTGCACTTGCATCGTTCTCGATTGACATTGTCATACTCCCTTGTGTGTCTGGAGTATCGACCCGATGTGCGATATACGAAATTGTCGAAATCAGTGGAGCGGCTATACAAAATATTATGACGAAGAACCGCGATATCAGCTGGGATTTCTACCGCACCTTCCTCAGCGTGCTGAGCGACGGTTCATTGTCTGCCGCCGCCCGCGAGCTTGGCATCACCCAACCGACGGCGGGACGCCATATCGGCGCGCTGGAGGAGGCCGTTGGTTTTCCGCTGTTCATCCGCTCGCCCCACGGGTTGATGCCGACGGAAGCAGCACTTGCGCTCCGTCCCTATGCGGAAAATCTGGCAGCGACGACCGCCGCCCTTATGCGCGCCGCCTCCGGCGAAGTCGGCAAGATCGAAGGCACGGTGCGCATCAGCGCATCCGATATCATCGGTGTGGAAATGCTGCCGCCGATCATTACCGCCATGCAGGAGGTTCACCCGCGGCTTGAAATCGAGCTTTCGCTATCCGATACGCTGGAAGACCTTTTAAGGCGCGAGGCGGATATCGCCATTCGCATGACCGAACCGCTGCAGGATGCAATCGTTATGCGTTACATCGGCAATTTCCGCCTGGGATTTCACGCGACGCGCGACTATCTGGCAAGAGCCGGCGCCCCGGCAAGCATGGAAGATCTGAACCGCCACCGGATGGTCGGTTTCGACCGCAAGACGCCCTTTATCCGAGCGGCCATCCAGCGAATGCGCTCGCTTGACCCCGAAATACCCGATATTGAAGAAATTTCCTTCGAAATCCGCGCCGACAGCAATCTCGCCCAGCTTGCCATGATCCGCGCCAGCGCGGGCATTGGCGTCTGCCAGATCGGCCTTGCACGCAAGGACCCACGGCTGGTTCAGGTTCTCCCAAACATCGATATCCCGCTCCACACCTGGGTCGCGATGCACGAAAACCTCAAGACCTCGCCGCGATGCCGTGCCGTCTTCAGCGCCCTCGTCGAAGGCCTCAAGGGGCATCTTAAGGAAACCGACCCAAGTGCTCCGCCCAAACGGCGCTAATGCCGAACAACTCTCGGCGAAGTGATCCCGGCTTTGCTGGAAATCCACGGATCGCGCATCAAAACGGTCTGGCCTGCTGCGTCGTCTTGTCGACCACCTCGGCTTCCGGCCGGTCGCCGCCCTGGCTGTATTCTTCATGCCAATGGCCGCTCTCATCCTGATAGCTGATTTCCTCGTCATCGCCGCCCACCTGCTGTTCGGCAGCGACAATACGCGCAGCCTCACGGGCATCGGCATAGGTGGGAAACGTCTCGGAATAAGCGCCGTTCATGCGGTAGGCGAAGCCTCCGTCATGTTCGACGATCTCGTACACCACTTTGGTCATGCATGGTCCTCCTGTATCGGTAGGCGACATGGCAACCACAACCGCGTTTCAAGCATTGCACCCGATGGGACAGCGCGGCATGAGCAGCATGTCCTGCGACACCACTATCCTACCAAAAGCATTCAAGCGCAAATCCTGCTTGATCTGAAGGACGATACGTCACAGCCTGAGCCGATCAGGGGGAAAGGAAATCAATGGCGGGTTCTATTCTGAAACAGGAGCGGATGCTCTTGCTGGCTATACCGGCGGCAATCCTCGCCTATCTGGCCGAACATGCAATATTCGAAGCTGGAAAGACGGCGGCGCTGATTGCCGCGATAGCGCTGATCGGGTTCATCGTCCTCGTCTCGATGCGGGTTGCCCATCACGCCGAAATCCTTGCCACCAAGGTTGGCGATCCTTACGGTACCATGATACTGACGTTGTCGGCCGTCGCGGTAGAAGTGCTGATCCTCGCCATCATCATGAGCGAGTCCGATTCGCCCACTCTGGTGCGGGATACGATTTACTCCGCCGTGATGATCGACATCAACGGCATTCTGGGTCTTGCAGCACTTCTCGGCGGTCTTCGCCACGGCGAGCAGCCCTATAATGACGATTCCGGCAAGACCTATGGCGTAATGATCCTCACCGCCATGGGTATTTCGATGATCGTGCCGGAATTCATTCCCAAGGAAAGCTGGCATGTCTACTCCGCCTTCACCATCGTCGCGATGATCGCGCTTTATGCGCTCTTCCTCAAAATGCAGGTTGGCCCGCACAGCTATTTCTTCAGCTATGCCTATCCCCGGAAGGCACATCCGGCCGGCCAGACATCCGACGCCCACGCGGAAGAGGAGGACGAAGGCAGCGTGCCCCTTTCCATCGGTCTCATCGTCGCTGGCGTGGTGTTGATCGGCGTGTTGGCGGAATTCATGTCGACCTTCCTGAGCGAAAGCCTTGAGGGCACAAGCGCGCCGCCGGCGCTGATGGCGGTGGTGGTGGCCACGATCTCGGCATCGCCGGAAATCCTCACCGCGCTCCGCTCCGCCTTGCGCAACCGCATGCAGGCCGTGGTCAATATCGCCATGGGCGCATCCCTGTCGACGGTCATCCTCACCGTGCCCGTCATGGAGGGCATCGCGCTCTATACCGGTCAGCCCTTCATCATGGCAATGACACCGGTTCAGACCGTCATGGTCTTCATCACCCTCATCGCCGCCGCCATCAATCTCAATGACGGCGAAACCAACGCGATCGAGGGAATGACACATTTCATCCTCTTCGCCACCTTCATCATGCTGCTGTTTCTGGGGCTTTGACCAAAACGAAAAAAGCCCGGCGTCGCTGCCGGGCTTCTTCATTTGAGATCATAACCGATCAGCGGCAATCGGCACAGAAGCGCTGAATGCGCTTGCAGGCCTCTTCCAGCAGCGCTTCGGACGTGGCGTAGGAGATGCGGAAGTTCGGGCCGAGGCCGAAAGCCGATCCCTGCACGACGGCGACGCCTTCGGCTTCCAGAAGCTCGGACACGAAATCCGTATCGGTCTCGATGACCTTGCCGGACGGCGCGGTCTTGCCGATCAGGCCGGCACAGGACGGGTAAACGTAGAATGCGCCTTCAGGCGCCGGGCAGCTGATGCCCTTGGCCTGGTTGAGCATGGAGACAACGAGGTCGCGGCGGCCTTCGAAGATCTTCTTGTTTTCCGGAATGAAATCCTGCGTACCGTTCAGCGCTTCGACAGCGGCCCATTGGGCAATCGAGCTTGCGCCCGAGGTCTGCTGGCCCTGGATCATGTCCATGGCCTTGATCAGCGGCAGCGGGCCAGCGGCGTAACCGATACGCCAGCCGGTCATGGCATAGGCCTTGGAAACGCCGTTCATCGTCAGCGTGCGGTCATAGAGCGAAGGCTCGACTTCCACAGGGGTGACGAATTTGAAATCGCCATAGGTCAGATGCTCGTACATGTCGTCCGTCAGCACCCAGACATGCGGATGCTTGACCAGCACGTCCGTCAGCGCCTTCAGCTCGTCATGCGAATAGGCCGCACCCGACGGGTTGGAAGGCGAGTTGAACACGAACCACTTGGTCTTCGGCGTGATCGCCTTTTCCAGCGCTTCCGGCTTCAGCTTGAAATTGTCTTCCAGCGTGGCGTTAACGAAAACCGGCGTACCGCCGCAGATCGCCACCATTTCCGGATAGCTGACCCAGTAGGGCGCGGGAATGACGACTTCATCGCCCGGGTTCAGCGTGGCCATGAAGGCGTTGAACAGGATCTGCTTGCCGCCGGTGCCGACAATCGTCTGCTCCGGCTTGTAGTCCAGGCCGTTTTCACGCTTGAACTTGTCGGCAATGGCCTTGCGCAGTTCCGGAATACCCGAAACCGGCGTGTATTTCGTTTCGCCGCGCTTGATGGCGTCGATGGCCGCTTCCTTGATGTTTTCGGGCGTATCGAAATCCGGCTCGCCGGCGCCAAGGCTGATCACATCGCGGCCCTTCGCTTTCAGCTCACGGGCTTTCTGGGTAACGGCGATGGTGGCGGATGGCTTTACGCGGGAGAGAATGTCGGCAAGGAAGGCCATTTTTAATCGGTCCTATTGGGGTTGACATCAGCAGAGGTTGGAAAACTTGTCATCTGCGGCATTTTCTATGTCGAAAGACAGGCCTTCTTTCAAGGTCAAAAGCCGGCTTATGTGCCGCAGCGGAGAATTTAAACCTTCCTTAACCCGGAAGTAACGCTTGATACGCTACATTGGCGAGCCTAGGGGTCGTGTCTCTATAGCTGGTTGAAAAATGGCGCCCAAAAGCATCTTTTCCAGTCTTGTCCGCGAGGTCGATGGCACATGGTCCACGGCCTATCGCACCTTCAACCTGAAATCGGCCCTGCAGCCGATTTTCCGCCGCACGGCAAGCGGCAGGCTCGACATCGATTCCTTCGAAGGTCTGGTGCGGCCGCACCGCAACGGCGAGCCGGTGACGCCAGGTGAATTCTTCTCGCTTGTGGCGTCTGAAGACATCGAAAATATCGATAGCATCCTGCGCACGATCCACATTCTCAACACCGGCAGGCTCAACCGGTCCCGCGCCCGCATCTTCGTCAATTTCCATCCGGGCCTGTTCCAGACGCCGGCCAAGATGCGCCAGGAAGTGGAGCGCATGCGTCTTGCCGCTCACGAGGCGGGCATGACGGCGGACCGCATCGTCTGCGAAATCTCCGAGAAAAAAGCCTCCGACACGCAGATGGTCGCTGACTTCGCCTATCACATGCACGATATCGGCTTTCGCGTCGCGCTCGATGATTATGGCGCCGGCGATTCCGACATTGACCGGGTAAAGCTCATCAAGCCGGACTATGTGAAATTCGAAGCAGGCTGGGTGCGCGATTTCATGCAGAATTCAGCGGGCGCCGCCCTTCTGCGCGTCATCGTCAGCCAGTTTCGCGCCGATGGCATAGAGCCGGTCTTCGAGGGATTGGAAGCAGCATGGCAGGTCGATCTGTGCGAGGAACTCGGCGTCCTGCTGATGCAGGGCTACGTGCTGGCAAAGCCCGAACTTGCCCCCACCAGTTTCGACGCGCGTTTCCCGGAACTCGGCAGTGAATATCTCACCCCGCCCCGGGCGGAGAGGGGTCCTGCGCCACCGGCATTTTTCGGGGAAGAACGCCCGGCCGAGCCGCATCCGCTGCGCCAGACCCGAACCTTCGGAAAACGTCGCCTCTGACGCCATGGGCGACCAAACGGCTTCCATATCAGGCCTAGCCACAATATTGCCGCAATAAATACCGCAGAACGCCAGAATTCCGTCTCCAAGCCGTCCATTTCGAAGCCTCTCTTATCCTTTAAGAACAGGGACAAGAGGCGATAGCCATGTTTACCAACGATCGGACTTCCGTTGAAAGGTTAAGGGCGCAGAGAACACTGTTTTCCCTCTGGATGGCCGTTGCGGCTTTTCTCGTCATCGTCACCATGGCCGCCGGCATAGCAACCTCGGCGAACGCCGCCACGCAGGCGGTCGATACCCTGCATACGTCCGCCATCCCGCAGGTAGCCGCGATCACGCAGGCCGGGCCTCATATCCTGCTCATTGTCCTTTCGGCCGCAGCCTTCATCGGCCTTGGCGTCGGCGGCCTGATGCTCACCCGGCGCAGCCTGAAGGATGAGGCCCGCCGCTATAAATAAGCGGCCCTCCCCTCGACTTGCGGCCTCGGCATGTTGCTGCTAAAGCAGCCGGAAACAATCGTCCGCTTCGCGGATCGATATTTCAAAATCCCCCTGTTTGCCACGGCCGCGACTGAATGATCTTCCGGCCTTGCTGTGCTGGTGCCAAATAATGACGCGTATTCAGGCCAATATGCTGCTTCTGCTCGCCGCAGCAATCTGGGGCGGCGGCTTTGTCGCGCAATCCTCCGCCATGGCCTCGATCGGCCCTTTCTGGTTCGTCGGCCTGCGTTTCGCCATCGCCGCCATCGCCGTGCTGCCCTTCGCGCTCACGGAAACACGATCGCTGAAATCGCC
This sequence comes from Agrobacterium sp. ST15.13.013, assembly GCF_027956525.1. Classification (NCBI taxonomy): domain Bacteria; kingdom Pseudomonadati; phylum Pseudomonadota; class Alphaproteobacteria; order Hyphomicrobiales; family Rhizobiaceae; genus Agrobacterium; species Agrobacterium sp. ST15.13.013. The sequence continues at coordinate 157,371 of NZ_JAQKGP010000002.1, read as the reverse complement.
GCCGCGCCGGCGCGAAATCGGCAGTTTCATCCTCGTGGGACTTGCCCTGTTCGGCGGGGCCACTACCCAGCAGGTCGGGCTTCTGACCACGACCGTCACCAATTCCAGCTTCCTGACCGGGCTTTACGTGATCTTCGTACCCGTGATCGCGGTCGTGCTTTACCGCCGCCATCCCCACTGGATCGTCTGGCCGGGCGCACTGATGATGTTGGGCGGCATATTCCTCCTCTCCGGCGGCGCTTTCGAGGCGCTGACCACGGGCGATATTCTCAGCATCATCTGCGCCTTCTTCTGGGCGATCCAGATCACGCTGGCCGGGCGCTTCGTCTCCGAAAGCGGAAGGCCGCTCGTGCTTTCCTGCACCCAGTTCGCCGTTTGCTCCCTTCTTAGTTGCATGATCGGTGTCGTGTTCGAACCGATCAGCATGGCCTCCATCGAAGCATCGCTGGCGGAAATCCTCTATGTCGGCCTCGTCTCCTCCGGCCTCGCCTTCGTGCTGCAGGTCATCGGCCAACGTTACACTACTGCCCCGCAGGCCGCGATATTCCTGTCATCGGAGGCGCTTTTCGGCGCTTTGCTGGCCTCGATTTTCCTGAATGAAACCATTTCCGGCGCCGGCTATGTCGGCTGTCTGATCATATTCGTCGCGATCCTGATCGTCGAACTGGTGCCGGAACTGACGCGAAAACGGCAAAAATCCATGGCCGGAGCGGCCTGACGTAAAAAGAACTCATTTTTCTCATCCCGCCCCTAAATCCGGGCGTTGCACTCAAATTTTGTCGCAAAATCCTGCGGAGAACGGCTTTTATTTCATCGATTATCACTTCTGCGGAAAAATTATGCGATTACGCGCAGTTATTCTACCGCAGGTTTTTTATCTGACAAAAAGCCCGTGAAAACTTTTGCTTGCCAATTTTCGATAAACGCATCACTCTACCGCGGTTCGGGCAATTTGCGAGCATGGGAAGGCCTATAAATTTGCGCACTGGGGACGCTATAAACCTCGGGCGGTGGGACGAAAAACGTTGGATGAGAACGCCATTACTTCCCGCTGCGAAGGTCCTTTTTCTCAATAGTCAAAAACTGCCTGCCAACGCCCACGCGGGGCAAAACTGTAATGCTGCCTGTAGCTGAACGCGGGCAGAGCGAAAAGGACCTGATGCATGGCCGAAACTGGCACCGTAAAATTCTTCAATACAGACAAAGGCTTTGGCTTCATCAAGCCAGATAATGGTGGCGCTGATATCTTTGTTCACATCTCTGCCGTGCAGGCTTCCGGCCTGTCCGGACTTTCAGAAAATCAGAAAGTGAGCTTCGACACGGAACCGGATCGTCGCGGCAAGGGGCCGAAGGCAGTCAATCTGCAGATTGCTGGCTGACCCTAAAACGGCTTTCTTTTCTAGTTGAAGCCCGGCAGGAATGCCGGGTTTTTTTGTGCGGTCCCGCAGGCCTTTGAGCATTTCCAGGAAAAGTGGAATTCGGTTTTCCGTCCGGAAAGGCGCCAAAACAAAGAGTTCTAATAGGCCGGCGCTCAGAGCCCTTTGAGATAGGGGTTGGTGAGCCGTTCCTCACCCAGCCGTCCTCCCGGGCCGTGGCCGCAGATGAAACCGACATCGTCGCCCAGCGGCAGGAGCTTGTCGCGAATGGACGCCATCAATTGCTCGTGGTTTCCGCCCGGCAGGTCCGTGCGCCCCACCGATCCCGAAAACAGCACATCGCCGACATGGGCAAAGTTCTGGTCGCGGTTGTAATAGATGACGTGGCCGGGCGCGTGGCCCGGACAATGATAGACTTCGAAGACGTGGTCCCCGAAAGATACCCTATCGCCGTCCTTGAGCCATTTGTCGGGCGCGACATTCCGAAGGCCGCTAACGCCGTATTTTTCGGCCTGCGCCTCAATCCTTTCGAGCAATGGACGGTCGTCCTCATGCGGCCCGATGACCGGTAGCGACAGCTTCTCACGCAGTTCGTCAGCACCGCCGGCATGGTCAAGATGCCCATGCGTCAGCCAGATTTCCTTCAGCGTGATGCCGTTTTCAGAAACGACCTGAAGAATGACGTCCACATCCCCACCGGGATCGACAACGACGCCCTCCTTGGTGTCCTGATCGAACAGGATGGTGCAATTCTGCTCGAATGGCGTGACCGGAACAATGCCCGCCTGCAACTTTCCCATATCCTGCGTCTCCTGTCTGAAAGCTCCCGCCTCCTATAGCCCGCGACCGGTTGCGGCAGAATGGCGACAGGTGACGCCCATTTTCAGCCCACCAATTCGTTAAGAAAATCCCTATGCCATACAGGCAGATAGCACGAACACGCCCTGTCTGTAGGCATCATCTCGTCGAAAAATGTGGAACGCCCGGATGGTTGCGACGTTGTAGCACCAGTCTTGAAAGGAGTGAGACACATGGACAAGACGCTTAAAATGCTGATCGCTGGTGGCGCCTTTGCCTTGATGGCAGGCTATGCAAATGCCGCCATGGTCGCAACAACCGCCTCGGATATTTCTGTTCGTTCCGGCCCCGGTGAGGATTATCCCGAAATCGGCCTTGCCACGCGTGGCAGCAACGCCGTGCTTGATGGCTGCATGGATGGCAGCAGTTGGTGCCGCATCGAGGTGAACGGCCTGCGCGGCTGGGCTCATGCGGATTACCTGAACGTGATGTATGAAGGTTCGCCCGTCATTCTGAAGGAACGCCGCGCGGAACTGAGCGTGCCGGTCGTAACCTATGAAAAGACCTCAAGCGTTCAGGCGGAGCCTAACCCCGGTGACCCGAACCTTGGCCGTGTCGGTGAAGTCGATCCGCCGCAGTCGGTCATTACCTATATTGATGAACACCCTGCCGATACCGTCACCTATGACGGCGATATTGCCATAGGTAGCGTCCTGCCGGCCGATACCCGCCTTGTGGAGGTACCTGACTATCAGTACCGCTATGTCCGGGTGAATGACGTGCCTGTTCTCGTAGAACCTTCGACCCGTCGTATTGTCTACGTTTACCAGTAACATCGTCATTACGACAAAAAATGAAGGAGAGCGCGGAGTTTCCGCGCTCTTTTCTATTTCAGGTAAGTGTCACTCAGGATTCCAGTTGCACCCGCACCCGCGCCATATTATCCACCGCAACAGAAAATGATCGGCGGCATTCTCCCGAGCGGACGCATTTTCGGCTATGTTTACAGAATATTGGCGCATCGACGCCTGTCAGCCTATGATCAGACAGCCGCAGGATATGAAGGAACCGCAGTGCCACCGCAATCGCTCAAAACCGCCGCCTCCAGGCAAACACCGGCACTCCCGAAGGTTGACGACGGCAAGATCGACTTCGACACGATCGAGGCGCTGTTTTTCGCCTATCGCGATTTCGTCTCCGATCCCGATGTCATTTTATCGAAACTGGAATATGGGCGGGCCCATCACCGGGTGGTCTATTTCGTCAGCCGGCAGCCGGGCATGACGGTGGCGGATTTGCTCGATACGCTGCAGATCACCAAGCAGAGCCTTGCCCGTGTGCTGAAGCAATTGATCGACGACGGTTACATTCGCCAGATGGCAGGTCCGGAAGATCGCCGTCAGCGCAGGCTTTACCCCACGCTGACGGGCCGCGAACTGGCGCTGGCGCTGAGCGAGCCGCAATCGCGCCGCATCGACCGCGCGCTGGAAGGTCTCGGGCCGGACGCCCGCGCCTGCGTGCGCAAATTCCTGGCGCAGATGCGCAGCCCGACGACGACCGTGGAGGACGAGTGACGATGGCGCAAGCACCGACAAAACGTCCACCGGCGGATGACGATGCGGCCCATCTCCTGATCGTTGACGACGACGCCCGCATTCGCGATCTCCTGCAGCGTTTTCTGGGCGACAAGGGCTATCGCATTTCCGTGGCGGCCGATGCGGCCGAAGCCCGGCGCAAAATGATGGGCATCCGTTTCGACCTGCTCATCCTCGACGTGATGATGCCCGGCGAGAACGGGCTTTCGCTCACCCGCTCGCTGAACGAGAACAAATCCGTGCCGGTCATCCTTCTGACCGCCCGTTCGGAGGCGGATTCGCGCATCGCCGGGCTGGAGGCGGGAGCGGACGATTATCTCGCCAAACCCTTCGACCCGCGCGAACTCGTCCTGCGCATCAACAATATCCTGCGGCGCAATACCTCGCCCGATACCCCCAAGATCGAACAGATCATGTTTGGCCCCTACAGCTTCTCCATCCCCAAGAAGGAATTGCGGCGCGGCCCCGAAACAATCCGCCTGACGGATCGCGAGCAGGAGATCATGCTGCTTTTTGCGCTGCGCGCCGGCGATACCATTCCCCGTCATGAGCTGGTGGAAGCGGAATCGGAAGTGGGCGAAAGAACCATCGACGTGCAGATCAACCGTCTTCGCCGCAAGATCGAGGACGACCCTGCCAATCCTGTCTATCTGCAAACGGTGCGCGGCATCGGTTACCGCCTGAGCGTGGACTGACGAGCAACCAACGAAGGGCGAACGCACGGTCATGGCGAGCCTCGATTTTCTGAGCACGGTCAAAAAAAGCGGCGTGGCCAGGGCCTGGCGCCTTTCCGGCAGGTGGTTGCGCCATTGGCTGCCCACCGGCCTTTACACACGCTCTCTGCTCATCATCATCCTGCCGATGATCTTGCTTCAGGGCGTGGTCGCTGCGGTCTTCATGGAGCGGCATTGGCAACTGGTAACGGAACGCCTCTCCTCCGCCGTGACGCGCGATATCGCCGCGATCATTGAGCTTTTGCAGACGGACCCGGAGGAAGACGACTATCAGCGCGTCATCCGCATTGCCCGCGACAAGCTGGGGCTGAGCGTCTATATCGAACCGAAGGCGGATCTGCCTGCTCCAAGACCGGAACCGCTGTTTTCCATTCTCGACAGAATCCTGGCAGATCAACTCACCCAGCAGATCGGCAGGCCTTTCTGGATCGACACTTATGGCAACGGTTCGCTTGTGGAAATCCGCGTACAGCTGGAAGACAAGACACTGCGCGTCTTTACCAGCCGCAGCGCGGCCTATGCCTCGAACACACATATCTTCCTTGTCTGGATGGTCGGCGCATCGCTGGTGCTGATCGCCATTTCGATCCTGTTCCTGCGTGGCCAGATCAAGCCGATCGAAGCCCTTGCCAAGGCGGCCGAAAACTTTGGCAGGGGCCAGAAGATCAGCGGTTATTCCCCGCGCGGCGCGGACGAAGTGCGGCGCGCCGGCCTCGCCTTCATCCTGATGCGCGAGCGTATCGAGCGGCAGATGGAGCAGCGCACCGCCATGCTGAACGGCGTCAGCCACGATCTGCGCACCATTCTCACCCGTTTCAAGCTGCAACTGGCGCTCGCAGGCGAAAATCCCGATCTCGAGGGACTCGACAAGGATGTCGAGGACATGCAGTCGATGCTGGAGGCCTATCTGACCTTCGCCCGTACCGATGTCGAAGAGGATGTCGGCACGCTGGAGCTTCCAGCCCTTCTTGAAAAAATCGGTCATGATTTCGAGCTGCACGGCAAGAAATTCAGCTACGAACTCTATAATATCGAGAGGATCATCGCGCGGCCCAATGCGCTGTCCCGGCTTGTCGCCAATCTGGCGGAAAATGCAAGGCGCTACGCCAGTAATCTCCACATCGATATCCGCAAGGCGCCGCGTTCCATCATCATGACATTTGACGATGACGGGCCGGGCATACCGGAGAATTCACGCGAGGATGTGTTCAAGCCGTTCTTCCGGCTGGACGAAGCGCGCAACCTCAATGCTTCGGGCACCGGCCTTGGCCTCTCCATCGTTCGCGACATCGCTCGCAGCCATGGCGGCGACGTGTCGCTGGATGAAAGTCCGATGGGCGGCTTGCGGGTAATCGTCAAAATTCCGGCTTAGCGGCAAACGCACCGGTCAGCACATTTTCTCGCCGTTCGGCACCGGTCGCTCAACGGCGGCAAGCACGATATCGCCATTCGCATCGGCAAAACCGAGCGTCAGGACCTCGGACCGGAAAGGACCGATCTGGCGCGGTGGAAAATTCACCACGCCCAGAACCTGCCGGCCGACAAGGCTTTCCAGCGTATAATGCACCGTGATCTGCGCCGACGACTTCTTGACGCCGATCTCCGGCCCGAAATCGATCTTCACCTTGAAAGCAGGCTTGCGCGCTTCGGGAAAAGGCTCTGCCTCGATGATGGTGCCGACGCGGATATCGACCTTCTCGAAATCGGCATAGGAAATTTCACCGCTCATGACCTTGCCCCTTCAGCCCGCCAGCTCTTCGGCGCGGGCTCTTGCGGCAGCAACCGCCCGGTCGAAAAGGGGCTGCATGCCGTCATCGGCCATCAACACGGAGAGCGCCGCAGCCGTGGTGCCGCCCGGCGAGGTCACATTCTGGCGCAGGCGCGCCGCCTCGTCGGAGGACTGATGCAGCAGCTCGCCGGCGCCGGCCACGGTCTCGCGCGCCAGACGCATGGCCACATCCGCAGGCAGACCGGCCTTGCGGCCGGCTTCGGCCATGCATTCCACTAGATAAAAGACATAGGCAGGGCCGCTACCCGAAACCGCAGTCACCGCGTCGATATCGCTTTCGGCATCCACCCATTCGACCGGGCCGCTGACTTTCAGCAGCCCGTCCACCACCGTTTTAAGCTCCGGCGTCACCAGTTCGTTGGCATAGGCACCCGTGACGCCACGGCCGACCATGGCCGGTGTGTTGGGCATGGCCCGCACGGCGGCAACCTTGCCGAAATGCGAAACGAACGTCCCGATGGTCGTGCCCGCCGCGATCGAAACAACGACAGTATCCGCGCCGAGCAGGGGTTTCAGCGAGGGCAGCACGGCTTCCATCATCTGCGGCTTCACTGCCACGAAAAGAATACCGGCTTTCACGCCCTCGGGCACGCTTTCGCTGTGGGCAGCTCCGGCTTCCGCAATCGTCGTCCGCATGGCATCGGAAGGGCGCGGATCGATGACCATGACCTGCGATCCCGGCACACCTTTTTTCAGCCAGCCTGAAAGCAGAGCGCCGCCCATATTGCCGGCGCCCACCAGGACGAGCGGCCCGGAAGCCTTATACGCCATCTTACGCTTCTCCGACGGTCTCGAACATGACCGCTTCGATTGCACTTTTCGCATCCAGCCCAGACCAGACGACGAACTGGAATGCCTGATAATATTGTTCGCAGGCCTCCAGCGCGCTGGAAAGCAGCACTTCCACCTGCTGGTTGTTCGGCTCGGCGCCGCCCGCCAGAAGCAGGGATTGGCGGAAGATCACCACATCTTCCTGGCGCCACAGATCGAAATGCCCCATCAGCACCTGACCGTTGACCTGAGAAAGCAGACGAATGACTTCGTTGACCCGCTGGTCCGGCACCTTGATGTCGAAGGCGCAGGCAAGATGCAGCGCTTCGAAATCCTCCATCCACGCAAAGGAAACGTGGTAGTCGGCCCAGTGGCCTGCCACAGTCATGGCAATCTCGTCTTCGCCCGACCGCTCGAAAGACCAGTCATTCGAGGCAGCGACAATCTCGATCATGTCGACTGGATTGGACTGACGCTCAATTTCAAATTCTATCAGACTCATGCGGCACCTTCTCAGCCGGTAGGGATGTCCTGTTTTGAACGCCGGGCACAAAACGCACATACAAACCGGGATAAACATTTGAGACGATTGCCCGACACCACCAGAATTACGCATTGACCCTGTCTGGAGCTTACCGGTCTTTTCGAATCATCATTTAAAATCAGTGTATAATGGCCGAGTCCTGCTGCCACCCCTTCCCCGCCATTTTTGCCTTTTGAACAGTGGATATCTCCTCCCCCATCACCTCAGGCGAGAGTCTTAAGCGACTCTGCCGATTGTGTTTTTTGGAAGTGTCCACAGGCCCAAAAAATTCGCGTCCGAGCACGACTTTCGGCAACCGGAGGTCAAGTCGGCCAAGGGAGCCGAAAAACAAAAAGCCCCGGAATCGCCTGCGATCCGGGGCTTCTGAGAAAAGTGATGAAAAATCAGTCCTTGGCGGCCGAAAGCTTTGTTTCGAGAGCCTCGATGCGGGCGCGCAGCGCGTCGTTTTCATCCCGCGCCTGGATGGCCATCTCGCGGACCGCGTCGAATTCCTCACGGCGGACGACATCCAGGCTGTTCAGCCAGCGATCCGCCTGCGCGTGAAACGCCGCTTCGGCTTCCTTGCGCACACCCTGCGCGGCACCTGCCGCATCGGTCATCAGCTTGGCGAATTCATCCAGAAAACGGTTGGTGCCTGTCGTGCTCATGGCGCTCATCCTTCGTCGGTTCAGGGGCATCGTCTTGCCCGCTGTTGCTAGCCTTCAGGTAGGCACTCCATCGCCGCCTTGCAAGCGAAATCGAAAAATCACAAGAGCTTGCGTGACCCACGGTATCTTGAGCCGGAGCTTAAAGAATCACCTTGACCGCCGCCATCGCAATCGCCATTTTCCTTGGCGTCAGGGAGACCGGTGAGCATCATCGCCCGGCCCCTTGAGACAATGGCTCGTTCCGTTGTCCTCCCAACAACGATGACGGAATATATACGGATTGATAGCCGCTCCCACCCAACTCGCCATCATGCCCTTCCCCAATATCGATCCGGTGGCACTGTCCCTCGGCCCGCTCTCGATCCACTGGTACGGCATCGCCTATGTCGCCGGCATCATGCTCGGCTGGTTCTACGCCCGCCGCCTCGCCCGTACGGATCGGCTGTGGCCGAACGAAACGTCGCCGATCTCGGCGCAGCATCTTGACGATTTCATCCTCTGGGCAGCCGGCGGTATCGTGCTCGGCGGCCGCATCGGTTACATTCTGTTTTACGATCTCGCCGCTGTCGCTGCCAATCCCGTCAGGGCGTTCGAGATCTGGAACGGCGGCATGTCTTTCCATGGCGGCCTGATCGGCACCACCATCGCCATGATCCTTTTCGCCCGCAAGAACGGCATTCCGGTCTGGAGCATGTTCGACGTCGTCGCGGCCGTAGCCCCCATCGGTCTGCTGTTCGGCCGCATCGCCAATTTCATCAATGGCGAACTGTGGGGCCGCATTGCCGATGTGCCATGGGCGGTCGTCTTCCCGACCGGCGGCCCCTTTGCGCGGCACCCGAGCCAGCTTTATGAAGCGGGCCTCGAAGGGCTCGTGCTCGTCATCGTTCTTGCAATCGCCATCTATGCCTTCAGGGCGCTGAAGACGCCCGGCACCGTCACCGGTATTTTCGTCTGCGGTTACGCGCTGTCACGCATCTTCGTGGAATTTTTCCGCGAACCGGACGCCCAGATCGGTTATCTCGCCGGCAACTGGCTGACCATGGGCATGGTGCTCTCCACCCCGATGTTCGCCCTCGGCCTCTGGGCGGTCCTGCGGGCTCGCCGTGCGACAAAAAGCGCCTAAACGGTATGATTGCCCATGACGACACCGCTTGCGCAACGTATTAAATCACTTATCCGGCTCAACGGTCCGCTCAGCGTTACCGACTATTTTTCGCTCTGCCTCGCCGATCCTGAACACGGTTATTACAAGAGTCGCGAACCCTTCGGTCGTTCGGGTGATTTCATCACCGCGCCAGAAGTCAACCAGCTTTTCGGCGAAATGCTCGGGGTCTTCGTGGTGCATGCCTGGCAACGGCATGGCGCTCCCGCACAAACGCAGCTGGTGGAAATCGGCCCCGGCCGCGGCACCATGATGTCGGATATGCTGCGCGTCATCCGCCGCATCGCACCGCCGCTCTATGCGACGATGCGAGTGCATCTGGTCGAAACCAGTCCCCGCCTTTCCGCCATCCAGAAGGAAACGCTGGCCGAACATTCAAGTCGGCTGACATGGCATGACAGTTTCGACAATGTGCCGGATGGCTTCTTGCTGCTTGTCGCCAACGAACTCTTTGACGCCATTCCCATCCGTCAATTCGTCAGGACACCGCAGGGTTTTCGCGAGCGCGTGGTCAACCTCGATGCCAATGACGAACTCGTCTTCTCAACGGGCCTTGCCAGCATAGACCCGTCCCTGCTGCCGCCGCAGCCCGAACGGCAGCCGCTCGGCACCATATTCGAGATTTCGCCGGCCCGCGAGGCAGTGATGACCGCGATCTGCCAGCGCCTCTCCGCCCATGGCGGCACGGCGCTCGCCATTGATTACGGCCATCTGGTTGCCGGTTATGGCGATACGCTGCAGGCCATGCGCAACCATGCCTTCGACCCGGCGCTTGCGCATCCCGGCGAAGCCGATCTGACCAGCCATGTCGATTTCGAAAGCCTCGTGAAAACAGCGGAAGCGACCGGCGTTCACGTCAACGGCGCGCTGCGACAGGGCGATTTCCTATATGGCCTCGGCCTCAAGGAACGGGCAGGCGCGCTTGCCGCCAAGGCGACGCCCGACCAGACGCTTGAAATTGCCGAAGCGGTCAATCGCCTCGCCGGCGAAGGCGCCGGCAAGATGGGGGAACTTTTCAAGGTCATCGCCGTTTCAAGTCCCGCGCTTCACCTTTTGCCGTTTCGAGCGGTGGATTGACAGCGCAATGGCCTCTGGGCCAACATCGCCGCGACACACGAAGCAGGCACACTGCATCACATCGCCGCGCAATGCCGCGGCAACAGGAAACATCTCGCTTAACCCTATTCCACTGGCCAACAGCGACATTCTCCAAGGAATTCCCACACCATGCAGAACGCAACGCTGCCGCTCCCGCTCCAGTCCCCCTTGCTCGCCGCGTCAGGCGAAAACCGTGTCCGCCACGGTTTCTTCACCCGGCAGGGCGGCGTCTCGGAAGGGCTTTATCAGGGCCTCAATGTCGGCCTCGGCTCCCATGACGAACCCGAAAAAGTGCAGGAAAACCGCCGGCGCGTAACGCAATGGTTCGGCCTGCCGCCGGGGCGCCTCGCCACCGTGCATCAGGTCCACTCCCCCGACGTCGTCGTTGTCGATGACAATTACGACGGCAGCCGTCCGCAGGCCGACGCGATGGTCACGGCAACCCCCGGTTTCGTGCTGGGCGTGCTGAGCGCCGATTGCGGACCGATCCTGTTTGCGGATGCGGAAGCAGGCGTCGTGGGTGCAGCCCATGCCGGCTGGAAGGGCGCGCTCTTCGGCGTGCTCGAAAACACCATTGAGGCCATGACGAAGCTCGGCGCCAGCCGGGAGCGCATCGCCGCCTCGCTTGGCCCGTCTATCAGCCAGGATAATTATGAGGTCGGACCGGAATATGTGGCGCGCTTCACCGATATCGATCCGGCCTACGCGGATTATTTCGCCGGGACGGAAAGGCAAGGCCACGCATTGTTCGACCTCAAGCAATTCACCGTCGACCGGCTGACGAAAGCCGGCGTGAAGACGGAAAACCTCGGCCTCTGCACCTATCCCGACGAACATCGCTTCTATTCCTACCGCCGCACCACCCACCGCGCCGAACCCGATTACGGCCGGCAGATTTCCGCAATCGCAATTCTGGAGGACTGACATGGCCCTGCATTTCGAGCTTTCGGAATTCGATGCCCGCCGCGAGCGGCTGCTCGCAAAAATGGCCGAGGAGAAGCTGGACGCCCTGCTGCTTTTTGCACAGGAAAGCATGTATTGGCTGACCGGCTATGACACGTTCGGCTACTGCTTCTTCCAGACGCTGGTGGTGAAATCGGACGGCTCCATGACGCTTCTGACCCGCTCGGCGGATCTGCGCCAGGCGCGCAATACCTCCATCATCGAGAATATCCAGATCTGGGCCGACCGGCCCAATGCCGACCCGACGCTCGACCTCAAGAACCTGCTGAGCGATCTTGACCTTTTGGGTGCAAAGATCGGCGTCGAATACGACACACACGGCATGACCGGCCGCGTCGCCCGCCTGCTGGACAACCAGCTCGCCAGCTTTTGCCAGATGAGCGACGCTTCCTATTTGGTCAGCACCCTGCGGCTGGTCAAAAGCCCCGCCGAGATCGCCCATGCGCGCAAGGCGGGCCAACTGGCCGATGCCGCGCTCGACGCGGCGCTTCCGCTCATCAGGCCCGGCGCGGACGAGGCCGCGATCCTGGCAGCGATGCAGGGAGCGGTGCTGGCCGGCGGCGGCGATTACCCCGCCAATGAATTCATCGTCGGTTCCGGCGCGGATGCGCTGCTGTGCCGCTACAAGGCCGGCCGCCGCAGGCTCGACGCCAAAGACCAGCTGACGCTGGAATGGGCCGGCGTCAGCGCCCATTACCATGCCGCCATGATGCGCACGGTGGTGATCGGCGAACAGGATTTCCGCCAGAAGGAGCTTTACAGCGCCTGCCTGCAAAACCTCACCGCCATCGAAGAGGTGCTGCGACCGGGCAAGACCTTCGGCGATGTCTTCGACGTGCATGCCCGCGTGATGGATGAACGTGGATTGACGCGCCATCGGCTGAACTCCTGCGGTTATTCGCTGGGCGCGCGCTTCTCGCCATCCTGGATGGAGCATCAGATGTTCCATACCGGCAATCCGCAGGAGATCACCGCCGACATGACGCTCTTCGTGCATATGATCGTGATGGATTCGGATTCCGGTACGGCCATGACGCTCGGCCAGACCTATCTCACCACCGACGGCGCGCCGGAGCCGCTCTCGCGCCACAACCTCGATCTTCTCACAGCTTAAATCGCCGCCGGGTTTGACAGAGCGGGAAGACCGCCCTTACATTGCGCCACCTTGGGCAAGAAGGAGCGGAACATGAGAGGGAAAATCGCATGAGCCGGATGGGGTTTACCCCCCTTTTTCCAGCCATCATTGTTCCAGCGATGATGCTGGCCCTGTCAGGCTGCAACACGACGGAAGCGCTGACACCACAGGTGGATGTCGGCCATAACACCTCGCAATCGACACCCGTAACGCAGGGCGACCTCGACCAGATGGCCGCCGCCGCCGACCGCGCCCCCGCTGGCGCTCCGGCAACCGCGACATCCGTTCCTGCCTACGCACCGCAGAACTCGTTGCAGGCGCAGGCGCAAGCCCTGTCCAATGGCAGCCAATATGGCGAACCGCTTCGCCAGAGCCAGACCGCCGCCGCTCAACCCGCACCCGCACAGCAGACGGCGTCACTTGCGCCTGCGACCTCCGGTAATTCCATCCGCTTCCTGCCGATCATCGGTGCACCGGTTCAGGCGGTCACGCCGCTGTCGCGCCAGCTCGGGGCCGAAGCGCGGGCGAAGGGGCTGACCATCCGGGCCTCCAACGACAATTCGGCTGAAAACATCCTGAAGGGATATTTCTCCGCCTTTGCAGATGGCGGCAAGGTCAACATCGTTTACGTCTGGGACATTCTGGACGCCAATGGTGTGCGGCTGCACCGCCTGCAGGGACAGGAAAGCGTCGTAGCAAAAGGCAGCGATCCATGGGCCGCCGTGACCGACAGGGTCATGCAGGATATCGCTGCAAAAACGCTGGGTGAGTATACGTCATGGAAGCAGTCTCAACGCGGATGAGGTGAAACGGCGGGAGAAGTCACAGAGATTTCACGAAAATCATTGCGAAAGCGCGGAGTCCTCTTGCAATCGGAAGCAACAGCGCTATTAAGGCGCGCATGGCAACAAGGCGTATCCGGCAAAGGCTTTTCAGCCGGATGTTCCTCCCCTTGAACGACGCTTGGTTACGGTGGATTGAGCCCCGTAATGCAAGGCGATGGCATGGAAACAGGCGGCCGCAATGAAGGTTTTCGCAGGCAATTCGAACCGGCACCTTGCCGAAGCGATCTGCAAGTATCTGAACGTTCCTCTCGGAAATGCCACTGTAAAGCGGTTTGCTGACCAGGAAATATTCGTAGAAATCAGCGAGAACGTGCGCGGCGAGGACGTTTTCATCGTCCAGTCCACCTCCTTCCCGGCAAATGATCATCTGATGGAACTGCTCATCATGATCGATGCCATGCGCCGCTCCTCGGCAAAACGTATCACCGCGGTGCTGCCCTATTTCGGTTATGCCCGCCAGGATCGCAAGGCAGGCCCCCGCACCCCGATTTCCGCCAAGCTCGTCGCCAATCTGATCACCGAAGCCGGCGCCGACCGCGTTCTCACCCTCGATCTCCATGCCGGCCAGATCCAGGGCTTTTTCGATATCCCCACCGACAATCTCTTCGCAGCGCCCATTCTCGCCCGCGACGTGAAGGACCATTACGACACCAACAATGTCATGGTGGTTTCACCTGACGTCGGCGGCGTGGTGCGCGCCCGTGCCCTTTCGAAGCGTCTCGACTGTCTTCTGGCCATCGTCGACAAGCGCCGTGACCGTCCCGGCGAATCCGAGGTCATGAACGTCATCGGCGACGTCTCCGGCAAGGATTGTATCCTCATCGACGACATCATCGATTCCGGCGGCACGCTCTGCAATGCCGCAGAAGCCCTGTTGAAAAAGGGCGCGACCAGCGTTACCGCCTATATCACCCACGGTGTACTTTCCGGCGGCGCGGTTGCCCGCGTGGCCTCCTCGAAGCTGCGCGAACTCGTCATCACCGACAGCATCCAGCCGACCACCGGTGTCCAGTCCGCGCACAATATCCGCGTGGTCAGCACTGCCGGCCTGCTCGGCGAGGCGATCAACCGCACCGCGCAGGAACAGTCGGTATCCGGCCTGTTCGACTGAGAAGCTGCGGCAAACCTCGGCAATCATTCTGCGGCCTGGCGAATTGCCGCCCGGTTCAGATTTCCGGGCAGGCTGCGGTCCATCTCGAAATCGCTGGTTGCCTCGACGTCATCCTCGGCCCTGTGCCGAGGATCTTATCGCGGTGAATAAAATCAATAGGCCGCGGATCCCCGGGACAAGTACGAGGGTGGCGCAGGAGTATCTGGCGCGCTCGCCATTCACCTCATTGAAGCGAACTTTGAAGTTCCTCTTAAGACGATGCCGCACCCGCGTCCGGCGGCCGCTGCAGACGTGAGGCTGCAGCCTTGATTTTCGGCCACCAGCGCCGAAGCCGCGTGTAGACAGCATGGCGACCATTACGCCAGATGCTGACCGTATCGGCTCTGACCGCATTGACGGTGAACAGGTGACGGTGACGGTTTACCGCCAGCAGCCGATAGAGGAACAGGGTCGTCAAGGCGGAAAACAGGATCGACATCACCACATCGCTGAGGAAATGTCCGCCGGCCGCAATGCGCAAGCCGGACATAAGGACGATCATGCCGGCGGCGATGCTTCCCATCGCCAAGCGTCCGCGCCGTTGCAGCCGGGGCCAGACGAGCACGCAGAGCGGCAGGAAGAAACTGGCGATCAGCGCGGTTTCGCCGGAAGAAAACGAGCAGTTCGAATAACATTGCGCACTGTACTGGAAAGGCGGCGTGAAAAGCTGCTGACCGCCGAATTCGGTGACGCTGAATGGGCGGGCGCGACCGATAGTCGCCTTCAGCACACCATTGACGAGAAGCCCGGCACAAAGGATCACCGGCCCGCACAGGAAGGCCCACACTCGCCAGCCGGTTCTTTGCAGCGTACCCAGCCGAAGATTGCCGACAAGGATCATGAAAGCCAGAAGAGTGGCAAGCTCCGTACCTTCGCGCAGCGTATCCCGCAACCATTCGGGAAACGGTTCACGGCCGGACCATGGCTGCTCGACGGGCGAGAAAAACAGGGCGGAGAAGCTGAGATCGATGGAGGGAAAGGTCGCGAACAGGATGACGAGCGCCAATGTCGCGAATGTCACCCAGATCGTGATCCGCATATGCGAAAGATCATTGTCCATTGCTGCCCTCCGGCATGCATCGCGGCGGCAGGCGCCAGAGGCCGATTTCCCTGCCCCCGAGGAAGCCCGGCCCGGCGGTCCAGCGGGCGACCGGCGCCTCACCGGCAAGGCACGCCGGCAGGCCATCCGCACTTGCCAGGAACAAGGGATATTTCGCCTCGCCGGGTTTCAGCGGGTAAAGAAGGGCATAATGACTGGAAGGCACGCCGGTTTCGGGCAGTGCGCGCGTCTTCACCTGTTTTTCGTCCCGCAATTGATAAAAGAGCTCGGCGAGTATCGAACGGTCCGTAGCGACAATGGCGTCCGCCCCCGCCTCGCGCGCCCGTAACAGACCGGTCGACACCAGGTCGGCGCGCCCCAGATACCGCTTCATCGCCAGTTCACCACTCGGCAGGCGCAATTGCGTTCCGGCAATGGTCATCAGCGGCAGCGCCACGGCCACGATGCCGCCGAGCACGAGAGTGGACACGATGAGCCAGCGCCGCGACGCCAGGACCGGCACCGCCAGAAGCACGCCGGCCGCATAGGCCCCGACCGCCCAGTTGGCGAGCGCCCGCGACATCAAACCCTGCGCGGTGATCAGCAGAACAATCGGCACCGAAAGAGCGACCAGCGCCCGGGTTTCAGCATTCTTCGCACGAATTGTTGCGACGATCATGCCGACAAAAACGAATGGGCCGACCACGCCCGCCTGGGAGAAGAAGAATTCCAGCGCGGAACCGACCTTCAGCCGGACGCCATGCCAGTTCGCATTATCCGCCGTATGGCGTGCGGTCATGAAATCATGCGCCGCGTTCCACCACAGATTGGGCGCGATGACGACAACGCAGACGAGCGCGGCAAATGCCGCGTCACGCAGCCGGATGCGCCACGCCTCGCAGAGCCAGCCGGCGGCGATGAAGCAGGGCAGAAAATAGATCATCGCATATTTCGACATCAGCCCGAGGCCGAAGCACAGACCGAGGGCGATGCTCCAGCCCGACGACGCCCTGCCCTCGTAGCGGGCGAGCGCAAGCTTGCGCACGGAGATCATCGACAGCACGATGAACAGCATCATCGGTGTATCGGTGGAGATCAGCAGGCTACCGAGCGTTACCGCCGGCAAGGTCAGATAGATAAGGGCGGCCAGGGATGCCAGCCTGACATCATAGATCATGCGGCCGAGGGCAAGGATGGCCGCCGCCGCCACGCCATGCACCACGGGTGCGGCCAGCCGCACCTGAAAAGTGCCCTCGCCGCCGCCCAGAACGGTTGCCGCGCGGATAAGCCAGCCGATCAAGGGCGGCTTGGAATAGGCGCCGAACGCCATCTCCCTGCCCCATAGCCAATATTGCGCCTCATCGACGAAAAGGTCGGTCCGGTTGAAGGCCAGCGCAAGGACGCGCAGCGCCGTCACGAGGACGATCGCCGCGAATGCAAATGTCAGCCACCGACGCTCATCGCCTGCCTGCGCATAAGGCAGGGTCGTCGCCTCATGCATGCTGGCGGCGTTCTGCATGAATCAACCAGAGATTTCGGGCATAGATAAAAAGGCCGGACGCCTGGCCCAGAATGAAGACCGGATCGCGCCGCCAGATGGCGTAGGAAAGCAGCACCAGACCGCCGAGAACGGAAAAATACCAGAACGCCACCGGAATGACCGAGCGGTTTGCCCGTTCCGAAGAAATCCATTGAACCAGAAAGCGCATGGTGAACAGCATCTGGCCCATGAAGCCGGTGCAGACCCACAGAAATTCCTTCCAGCTGTTCACATGCAGCATGGACCATAAAGCCGGTGCGTTCACGGCGATGTCTCCGTTTTGAAAGTTTCAGCCCAGCTTGACCGCTTTCGCCGGCGCAGCAGCCAGGCGACGCCGATCAGATCGTGGATGCCGACAAGCGCGCGGCCAATATTGGTGTAATGGGAATTCCCGTGCAGCCGTGCCCGGTGCGTGACGTCGACATGGGCGACCTGCCAGCCGTCGCGATTGAACAGCGCCGGGAAATAGCGATGGTGATGATCGAAATAGGGCAAGGCGAGATAGGCGTCGCGGCGGAAAGCCTTTAGACCGCAGCCGGTGTCACGCGTGCCGTCCTTCAATATCCGCGCCCGAAGCCCGTTGGCAAAGCGGGAGGAAAGGCGTTTTCCGAGCGTATCGCGCCGGCCGACGCGCTGGCCGGCCACGAGACCGAGCCGGCTGGAGGCGCCGGCGGAGAGAAGCGGCCCAAGAAGTGCCGGCAGATTGTCCGGCGGGTTCTGCCCGTCTCCATCCAGCATGCAAATGACCGGCGCACGCGCCGCCTGCACGCCGCTGTGGATCGCCGCAGACTGGCCGCCCTGGCGATCGTGCCGGACGAGCCGCAGCATCGGATAACGGTCCCCGAGCGCAAGTACCGCGTCGACCGTGCCGTCGGAAGACGCATCGTCCACAACCACGATCTCGAAGGCGCCGACCGGCTGACAGGCGACGAAAATCTCCGCCACGAGCGTTTCCACACTCGCTTACTCATTGTGCATGGGCACGACAACGGCGAAATCCGGCCTCGGTTTCACGCTGGCTCCGTCATATCCGTCTGCATTCAGTCCGCAGACATCATCGATAGTGGCGAGAGAAGGAGCGCGAAAAGCTTGCATGAACATGAACAGCCGTTGATCTTCGCTCGATATGCGCCTGTTCTATTGCAGTTTTATAACGGCACGTTTCGGTGGAACCTCGATTGCTGTCGAAGTTTTTCTCACGGCATGCGGGAAATAATCCTACAATTCGCAACCCTTTAACGCGACCGTAAGCAATTTTTGCCACCGTGCGGCTACGTTTTTTTTGGGGGAGGGAACAGGATGCCGGGTGCAAATCCGACTGCTGTCAAAGCTAAATCATTGTCGATCAAGGCCAAATTCGCAGCGCTCGTCACGGGCGCGACGCTGGTCTCCTGCCTGTCCGTGGGGCTGTTATCCTACGAGATGGGCAAGTCGGGTCTTATAGACGCCAGCGAAATCAGGCTCGAAACGGTTGCAAGCAACCAGTCCAAGCAGCTTGATGCCTATACTCTGCGTGTCGAACAGAGCATCTCCGAACTGTCGCAGAATGCTGCAATCGCACAGGCGCTGGAAACGATGACCACCGTTGTGCCGACGGAAAAGGACGCCATCATCCAGGCTTTCCGCCGCGAGGGCGTTTCCGAGGAGGAGCGCGCCTCCTTCAACGGCGAAGGCCTGCGACTGCTTTACGCCATTCGCCACGCCACCATCAACGCCGCCATCGCCAGCGTCTGGCGCAACACCCGTGTCAGCGACATCTACGTGATCGACAAGACCGGCCTCATTATTTACACCGTGACCAAGGGGAAGAACTTCCTCACCAGCGTGACGGAACCGCAGAACGCTGCGATCAAGGAGCTGTTCGACCGCATCGAGGCCGGCAAGGACGGTGTCGTCAGCACCACCGGCTTCAGCGGTGGGGAAAATGATTCGGCCATGATCGGCATGCCGCTCGCCGTTTCCAACTGGGGCCAGATTCAGCGCAAGGGCGCCGTCATCATGCGCATCGCCGCCGACCGTATCGGCGCCATTGTCACACCCGAAGAAACCGGCAAGACAATCGATGACGCCGTTCTTCTGAGCGCGGATGGCAAACGCCGCGCCGGGGTCCTCTCGGGCGGTGCGGATGCCACCGTTTCCGAGAATCTCGCGGCCCTGTCGGGCGCAAGCGATGCCGGAATGGTGATGGCGCAGACGCCTGCCGGTAACATCTTCTATGCCTATCGCCCGTTCTCCGTTTTCGGACAGAAACATCTTCTGGCCATCGGCCAGCAGGAGAGCAAGGTGCTGGCCGCCGCCAACGATCTCGCCTTCTGGGCAACCATCGCAACACTGGCGGTACTCGCGATCATGACGCTGATCGGTATTTTTGTGTCCGCCAGCCTCACCAAGCCATTGACCGGCCTTGCCGCATTGATGGAACGCCTGAACGGCGGTGATAGCAATATCGAGATCAAGGCCGTTTCCCGCGGCGACGAGATCGGCACCATGGCGCGCGCGCTGGAATCCTTCCGCCAGGGCATTCTGGACAAGCAGCGCATGGAAGAAGAAGCCCATCGCAAGGGCGAGGAACTGGACGAGGAACGCGCCCAGCGCGAGATGGAAAAGGCAAGAAGCGCCAAGGAACTGGAAGAGGCTGTCGACGCACTCGCCACCGGTCTTGCCAATCTTGCGGCCGGCAGGCTCGATCTCCGCATCGACAAATCCTTCGTGCCGTCGCTCGATCACCTGCGCGTCGACTTCAACAACTCCATGGCGGGCCTGGAAGCGACCATCTCCAACATCGGCGAAAGCGCCAATGCCATCCGCTCCGGCTCCGGCGAATTGAAAAGCGCATCGGAAGACCTGTCGCGTCGCACCGAACGCCAGGCCGCAGCCCTTGAGGAAGCGGCAGCAGCGCTCGGAGACATGACGCAGGCCGTCAATCTCTCGCTGTCGCGCTGCAATGTCGCCGTCGAAGCAACGGCCGGCACGATGCAGGACGCCCATAAATCCACCGCTGTCGTGAAAGAAGCGATTGTCGCGATGGAACGTATCGAGACCTCGTCGGCCAAGATCCGCCAGATCATCGACGTCATCGACCAGATCGCCTTCCAGACCAATCTTTTGGCGCTGAATGCCGGTGTGGAAGCCGCGCGCGCCGGGGAGGCCGGAAAGGGCTTCGCGGTCGTGGCGCAGGAGGTTCGTGAATTGGCCCAGAAATCGGCAGCCGCCGCGCGTGACATCACGACGCTGATCGCAACCTCTGCAGGCGATGTGGAAAGCGGCGTGGCGCTGGTGCTGAAGACCGGTGAAAGCCTCGAGCAGATCCAGAAACGCATCCAGTCGGTCAACGACCAGATCGGCGAGATCGCCACCGCATCGCGCGATCAGTCCGGCCGTCTCAGCGAAATCAACGCCTCCGTCAACGAACTCGACCATGTGACGCAGCAGAATGCGGCCATGGTGGAGGAAACGACGGCCGCCGCCTTCTCGCTGTCCAGCGAGGCCGACGGCCTGACCGAACAGGTGGGGCAGTTCTCGGTCGGCAGCCTCCGCCAACAAGACCAGCGTTACGCGGCATAAACCGCAACGAAAAAAGGCCGGAGGCAGAACCTCCGGCCTTTCTGTTTGAAGCCGGGTTCCCAGGGGCCGAAACCCCTGGGAACACGCCGGCGATCTGGCGCCACAGCCCCTCGCCGGCTTCCGGGGAGGACCTCAGAAGAAACCGACCTTGTTCGGGCTGTAGGACACGAGCAGGTTCTTGGTCTGCTGGTAGTGATCGAGCATCATCTTGTGGGTCTCTCGACCGATGCCCGACTGCTTGTAACCGCCAAAGGCAGCACCCGCCGGATAGACGTGATAGCAGTTCGTCCACACACGGCCCGCTTCGATGCCACGCCCGGCCCGATAAGCGATGTTCGTGTCGCGGCTCCAGACGCCCGCGCCCAGACCGTAAACCGTGTCATTGGCAATTTCGAGTGCTTCTTCCACCGTCTTGAAGGTGGTGACGGAAACGACAGGACCGAAGATTTCCTCTTGGAAAATCCGCATCTTGTTATTGCCTTCAAATACGGTCGGCTGGATGTAATAACCGTCCTTCAGGTCGCCCGTCAGCGTCTTGCGGTCGCCGCCGGTCAGAACCTTGGCACCTTCCTTCTTGCCGATCTCCAGATAGCTCATGATCTTGTCGAACTGTTCCTGCGAGGCCTGCGCGCCCAGCATGGTCGACGGGTTGAGCGGATCGTCCTGGCTAATCGCCTGAACGCGCTTGATCGCCTTTTCCATGAAGCGGTCATAGATCGATTCATGCACCAGCGCACGCGAGGGGCAGGTGCAGACTTCGCCCTGGTTCAGCGCGAAGAAGGCAAAACCTTCGAGCGCCTTGTCGAGGAAGGCATCGTCCTCGTTCATCACGTCGGCGAAGAAGATGTTCGGCGACTTGCCGCCCAGCTCCAGGGTGATGTTGGTGACGTTGTCAGCCGCATACCGCATGATTTCCTTGCCGACCGATGTCGAACCGGTAAACGCGATCTTGGCGATGCGGTTGCTCTGCGCCAGCGGCTTGCCGGCTTCAAGGCCCGTGCCGTTGACGATGTTGAGAACGCCGGGCGGCAGCAGATCTTCAATCAGTTCCATCACGATGAGAATCGAGGCCGGTGTCTGTTCCGCAGGCTTCAGCACCACGCAATTGCCGGCAGCAAGCGCAGGCGCCAGCTTCCAGGCAGCCATCAGGATCGGGAAGTTCCACGGAATGATCTGGCCGACGACACCGAGCGGCTCATGGAAGTGATAGGCGACCGTATCGTTGTCGATTTCGCCGATCGTGCCTTCCTGAGCGCGGATGCAGCCCGCGAAATAGCGGAAGTGGTCGATGGCGAGCGGAATGTCCGCATTGGTGGTTTCACGCAGCGGCTTGCCATTGTCCCAGGTCTCGGCCCGGGCGATGAGATCGAGATTGTCTTCGATCCGCTGGGCGATCTTGAGCAGGATGTTGGAGCGCTCGGTTATGCTGGTCTTACCCCATTTGTCGCGGGCCTTGTGTGCTGCGTCGAGCGCGAACTCGATGTCGGACGCATCCGAGCGCGGAACTTCGCAGATCTTATGGCCGGTGACCGGCGAAAGATTATCCATGTAGCGGCCGGACTTCGGCTCCACCCACTTGCCGCCAATGTAATTGCCGTATTTCAGCTTGAAGGGCGCTTCGCCCGCTTTCTGCTGAACCTGAATGTTCATGATTTCATCCTCCCTGATGAAAACGATCCTGAGCGGACCGCATGGGAGGAAGGTGGGCCTAGATGATGCGGTTCGGTAGAGGGGCGGCGCCGTTCCGCAGCGCACATTGTCTCACATCTGCGACAAAGACGCCGCGATCCGGCATGATCGGCCGGATCGCAACCGCGAGGACCTTAGTGCACGCCGAATTTCTTCATCTTGCGGTGAAGCGTGGCGCGGCTGATGCCGAGCAGCGAGGCCGCCTGCGTGACATTGCCGTTGGTGCGCGACAAGACGCGGCGAAGCGCCGAACGTTCCGCTTCCGCAAGGTCTGAACCGCTGTCGTGGCGCTGTTCCTGAAGAACATCCGCGGCGGGCAGTCCCTGCGCGATCCGGGCATCGTCCAGCTTCAGCGCAAGGCGTGCGGCGCGGGTCGCCCCCAGCACGAGATCGTCCTGATCCACGGCAAGCAGCGAAAGCGCCGCCCCGAAACCGCTCGGCACGACAACGATGCGCGCACCCGGAAAGGCCCGGCGGAAAAGATTGCCCTCGATTCGCTGCGCCGCATCCTTCACCGCCTGGGTGACGAAGGAGAAGGTCATCTCGTTGATATCGTCACGGCAGGTGGAAATATCGAGGGCGCCGGTCACCCGGCCGGTATGGTCACGGATGGGCGCTGTCGTGCAGCAGAGTTCGGTATTCGACGTGAAGAAATGCTGATCGCGGTAGACCACCACCGAGCGCTCATCAACGAGCGCCGTACCGATGCCATTGGTGCCCACGCTCGCTTCGCTCCAGACCGCCCCGGACCAGAGACCAAGCGCTCGGAAATCACGATCATCGCCCGAGGCACCACGCCGCTCCAGCGCAACGCCCTGCGCGTCGGTCAAAAGCAGGCAGCAGCCGGATTTGCCGACGCTTTGGAAAATGCGGTCGAGTTCATCCGTGCTTTCGGCAATCAGGCCAGCCGCACTCTCACGGGCGCGGCGGAATTCAACCTCGCTAAGAAAGATCGGCTTGCGGTTTTCCTCGGGTGCAAGGTGATGTTTGACCATGCAGCGACGCCAGGAGGCCACAATCGGAGAACTTGCGGCGGCAGAACGGTGTCGCGCGGTTTCATACACGCGTTCCGCATGGGCGATGTCTGTCGGCATACGCTCCTCCCAAAGCTTTTGTGCGATGGTGCGCTGGAAGCGGCCATGTTTCAACAAAAAATTTCGAGGCTGGCCTTGCCGGGCGCAAGCGTGGCTGCGCCAGACTGTCAGACGGCCTTGAAATAACGCCGGCCGGCGGTCACTTCCGTTTCGTCCTCGGCCGAGAGGAAGGTGTCGTCCACGAGATTGGCAATCGAGGTCAGCGGACCGGGCTTGCCGAAAAAGAAGCCCTGAACCTGCAGGCAGCCTTCACGCCGCAGGAACTCGATATGGGCCTTGGTTTCGACCCCTTCCGCAAGCACCGGAATATTGAGGCTGTGCGCCAGGATGAGCGTCGAGCGAACGATCGCCTCCGACTGCACGTTGGTCGAGAGGCCGTCAATGAAGGCACGGTCGATCTTGATCTTGTCGAAGGGGAAGCTCTGCAGGGTCGAAAGCGAGGAATAGCCCGTGCCGTAATCGTCCATGGCGATCTTGACGCCGAGCGCCTTGAGTTTGCGGATGGTGACGAGCGCGTGGCGATGATCGGCTATGATGCTGCCTTCGGTGATTTCAAGCTCCAGCCTCTCCGGAGCAAGCCCGGTTTCGGCAAGAATTCTCTCAACCTTGTCGGGGAAATCGTTGTCCGCAAGCTGCTGCGGCGCGACGTTTACGGCAATGGCGAGTGACTTTTTCCACCTCGCCGCCTGCGCGCATGCCTCTCTCAGAACCCACTCGCCCAGTTCGACGATGAAGCCGGTCTGTTCGGCGATCGGAATGAATTCGACGGGAGAGACCATGCCGCGTTCGGGATGGTTCCAGCGCAAAAGCGCCTCGAAACCGACGATGCTGCCGCTTTTGGTGTCGTTTTGCTGCTGGTAATAAAGCTCGAACTCATTGTTGGCGAGGCCGCTGCGCATGGCGATGGCAAGTGCATTGCGCTCGCGCGCGGCCTCGTCCATGGATTTGTCATAGAAGCAGATCGTGTCCGAAGTACCGCTTTTTGCCCTGTACATCGCAACATCCGCCTGCGCCATCAAGGTATCGGCATCGATAGCACCGGTGTTACGCACAGAGATGCCGACGCTGGCGCCGACAGAAAATGTCTGGCCGTTCCACTCGACCGGCCTGCTGATTTGCTCGATCAGTCGTTGCGCGAATTCTGCCCCATCGGCCCGGGTGTAATAGGAATGGGTCATCGCCACGAATTCATCGCCGCCCATGCGCGCCAGGAACTCCCCGGCCTTCAGCACGGAACTCGCGCGGTCTGCGATGGCGCGCAGCACAGCGTCACCCGCCGCATGGCCATGCACGTCGTTGATTTCCTTGAAACGATCGAGATCGATCGACAGAAGCGCGGTATGCGCGCCTAACGAAATATGGAGTGTGCGGCGATTGAGATGTTCGATAAAGGCCGCCCGGTTGGGAATGCCCGTTAGCGGATCGTGCAACGAAAGATGACGATAGCGCGCGACCGCCTGCTGGGTGGACTGGGCATCGATGACATAGGTGGAAAGTCCGAGCGCCAGAAGCAGCAGCGTCACGGCGATTGCGCCCCCGCCCATGATGGCCGGCGGCAGCAGATTTTCCGGAATGACGATGCGCGGATCGAAAGCGAAGGACATGGAAGCCATGCCGGTATAGTGCATCGACGCAATGGCGAGGATGAGAAATGTCACCGCGCCATATTGGCAGAAGCGGTTGAGGGGCCGGGCAATGCGATTGACTGCAAGGGCGCCAAGCACTGCCCCGAGCAACAGCGAAGCGATGACATAAGCCTGATCCCAGAAGATCATGCCTTGAACATTGTAGGCCGCCATGCCTGTATAATGCATTGCCGCAATGCCGAGCCCGAGGATCATGCCGCCGGCTTCCACCAGCACGCTGCGCCCTCCATAGGCGGAAATGCCGAAGCCGGCAGTCGTTGTGGTAATGGCGATCAAAAGGGACAGCCCGGTCAGATAAGGATCATACCCCACCTCACCGGCCGCGACGTATCCCAGCATCGCCACGAAATGGGTGGTCCATATCGCCGCCCCGCCATTGACGCCCGCCAGGAACAACCAGTTGACCTTCTGCACACCCGTCGCCAGACGCGCTTTCGAAAAAAGGCGCATCGAAACGAAACTGCCCAGCATGCAGACGAAGACTGCTGCGGCAGTGTATCGATAGTCGTGATCTATGGTGAGGCACTCGAGAACTTTGAGCATTGTCATCTACGCAATTGGAATTTTGCATAGCCTTATCATTCGCCAAGTTTTCACCGGGTTTATGTGCATGGATAAGCATATATTAAAGGTTGCAACAAACAGGTGAATTAGTGAACTCTAATAAAATTACAAAGCGTCAGCAGCCAAAACCTGGCCACTCTTGTCTTTGTCTGCCGTTTGTATTATAGCGCCCGCACCCGTGTAGACACCCTTGGAGGCAACGCGGGTGGGATGGTGCTTGCACCTCCCCAGTTCAGCGCCCGCGGGCATGAACTCTCCATATAACCTCGAAAGGAATTGCCATGAGCAAAGAATCGTATGAGCTCAAGGCCGAGGCGCGCGAACGAGTTGGTAAGGGGTCCTCTCGTGAACTTCGCCGCAACGGTTTGATTCCCGCTGTCATCTATGGTGACAAGCAGGCCCCCATTTCCATCGCTCTGTCGACCAACGAAGTCACCAAGCGTATCCACGCTGGCGGTTTCATGACGACGGTTGCGACCATCGACGTCGACGGCAAGAAGATCAAGGTTCTCCCGAAGGATTACCAGCTTGATCCGGTCCGCGACTTCACCATGCACGTCGACTTCCTGCGCGTTTCGGGCAACACGCTCGTCAACGTTGAAGTTCCGGTTCACTTCGAAAACGAAGAAAAGTCGGACATCAAGATCGGCGGCGTTCTGAACATCGTTCGCCACACCGTGGAGTTCCACTGCCCGGCCAACGACATTCCGGAATTCATCACGGTCGATCTCGCTGGTCTGAAGATCGGCGACAGCGTCCACATTTCGAATGTGAAGCTGCCGAAGAACATCACGCCGGTCATCGCCGACCGTGACTTTACGATCGCAACGATCGTTGCTCCGGCTGCTGGCGTCGCTGAAGAAACGACCGAAGAAGCTTCCGAGGAATAATCGGCGGCCGCAAGGCTGGACGACCTTGAAGACAGCTTTGAAAAATGAGGCCCGTTCCGTATTCGGAACGGGCCTTTTAGTTTTCATGAACTTTAAAACCAGAAAGCTCGCCATCCTGACCTGATACGGAAACCGTTTCAGTGTCGATTAACACTTCCATGAAACGATACCCTCGCGCTGTCGTGGAACACCGGCCGGGCTGAGGAAATGCGTGGTGAAACGGGCTTTCGCCGGAAACCCTGCAAAACCCTCCGGGCAGACGAAACGCGGCGCAGCAAGTTTGGGGCAAAGGGTAGCTGCAATTTAACATGGCTCATTCCGTCGAAAGCCGCTTTATCGCGATAGTTTCCGGCGCACTTCTTACAGTGGTCGCCCCGCTCTTCACGCTTTTGCTGACGCTGTCCTATCACGAAGCCATTCGCAGCCAGCGTAACCACCTTGAGATTCTGCTGTCGACCAATGCGCAGGCGCTTGGACGACCACTGTGGGATCTTGATGACGACACCATAAACCAGATTACCGGAACGCTCATTTCCGACCCCGTGATCAGGATGGTCGAGGTCAGGGATACGTCCGGCCAACTCGATGTCGTCCAGACAGCCGGCAGCGACATCATTCAGGATGCAGCCTCGACGACGCGCGAAGTAACCTACAAGACCACGAAGGGCTCCGTCACCGTCGGGCAACTGACGATCTATTACGACAATGTCAGCCTTATGACCTCTTTGAGCCGCACCGAACTGGCTTTCATTACGATTTTCATCCTCGCCGTCCTCACTATCGTTCTCGCCGCCATCGCCGGCAACCGCTTCATGGTCATCCGTCCGCTGATGCGGCTTGCGGCGGCAATAGAAGCGACGCGGCGTCTCGGCTCGCGCCACCACGTCGACTGGCGTTCGAAAGACGAAATCGGCAGGCTGGCGAAAAGCTTCAACGAAATGCAGTCCCAGCTTGAAAAGGAAGAACTGGAGATCAAGAACGCACACGAGCGCAAGACGGAGATCTACAACCGGACGCCCGCCATGCTGTTTTCGCTCGACAGGCACGACCGCATTGCCGCCGTCAGCGACTATTGGGTGCAGGCGACGGGCTACGATCGTTCCCGGATACTCGGCCTGAATTTCGCCGATCTCATCCATCCCGATGACAGGCTTCTGTTCCAGCAGCGCAAGACCGCGCATCCCTTGCCCGATGCCTCGCATAGCGGCATTACCGTGCGTTTCCATTGCATGGATGGCGGCGTCATGGACGCTCTCATCCTGGAAAAGTCTCTTGATTCCGGCGATGCGGCCCATCAGAGCATCTGCCTCTGCGTCATGACCGACGTAACCGAACTGCGCCAGTCGGAAAAGCGCAACCGACAGCAAGCCATTTCAGACCACCTGACCGGCCTCTTCAACCGGCAGGGCTTCGAGGCGATTCTCGACGTGCAGATCCGCGATGCGGATCGCAATGGTAGCGAGTTGGCCTGCCTGTTCATCGACCTCGACCGGTTCAAGGCGATCAACGACAATCTCGGCCACGCTGCGGGCGACGCCGTGCTCAAACAATTCACGCTGAAGCTCGAACCGCTGCTGACGCCGCTGGACAGCGCATCGCGGCTCGGCGGCGACGAATTCGCCATTCTTCTGGCCGGTGACAAGGTGGAAGAGCGCGCCCTGCAATTCTGCGAGCGCATCTGCGCCATGCTGGACACGCCTTTCGAGATTGAAAGCAACAGCATCCGCCTCAGCGCCAGCATCGGCATGGCGGTCTATCCCCTGCACGCCGCCAGCGCCTCCGAGCTTCTGCAGAATGCCGACATGGCGATGTATACCCGCAAGCGCACGGGCAAGAACGGCTCGCAGGTCTTCGACAGCTCGATCATGGACCGGGCGCGCGAACATGCGGAGCTGGAACGGGATATCGCGCAGGCGCTTTCCGAAGACTGGTTCGAGGCCTATTTCCAGCCGATAGAAAACCTCGCCACCGGCCAGACGGCGGGTTTCGAGGCGCTGCTGCGTCTCAACCACCCGGACAAGGGCTTGCTTTCCCCGGCCGCGATCGTCAGCCTTGCGGAAGAAAACGGCACTATCCACCGCATCGGCAATGTCATTCTCGATCAGTCGATCGCCAATCTCGCCAGGCTGTCGCGCCTGCCGGGTATGGAACAGACCTATGTGGCGGTGAATTTCTCGCCGCTGCAATTCGAACCGGGATTGCCGACCCGCATCGCCGGCGTTCTGCACCGCCACGGCATTCTTCCGAAACGGCTGGTCATCGAGATCACCGAAGCCGTTATCATGAAGGACGATCCGCAAATCCGGGCGATCCTCAACGCAATCCACCAGCTCGGCTGCCGCATCGCGCTGGATGATTTCGGCACGGGTTATTCCTCGCTCAGCTATCTCAGCCGTTTTCCGGTCGATATCGTCAAGATCGACCAGTCCTTCACCCGCTCGATCTGCGACGACAGGATGGACATCAGGCAACGCAATCGAATGCTGGTCGAAGGCATCGCGGCCATTTCGCACAAGATGAACTGCGCTGTCATTGCCGAGGGTGTCGAGACGGAAGAACAGAAAGCGCTTCTGACCGACATAGGCGCTGATTTCGGACAGGGATATTTCTTCGCACGCCCGCAACCCGTGGAAAAACTGATCACCTCACTCGACACCGCGTCCGGGCAAGACCGCGCCGCGGCGCGACAAGCATGAACCGCAGGGGGCCAGCCATGGGACTGATCCGCTTTTGCCTCATCTTCCTTGCGCTCGCCACTCCGGCCAGCGCCGCCAAGCTGTTCCTGACCACCGAGATTTATCCGCCCTATAATCTGCAGGCCAGCGACGGCAGCGTGCGGGGTGTCTATTTCGACCAGCTCAGAACCGTGCTCGAGGACACCGGTACCAGCTACGAAGTCGCCGTCATGCCCTGGGCAAGGGCCATCGCACTGGCCAGAACGCAGGCCATGCACTGCGTCTTCGCCGCTGCCAGAACGCTGGAGCGGGAGAAGCAGTTCAAATGGGTCACGCCGATCCATATCGACCGCAACATTCTCGTGGCGCGCCGCGACGCGAATATCGAAGCCTCCAGCCTCGAGGACGCGAGGAAATATCGGGTGGGAACCCAGCGTGGAGATTACACCGAGGCGCTTCTCGAAAAGCTCGGTTTCCCGCAGGTGGATGTCGGCGCGGATTTCGAGATCACCCTTCACAAGCTGAATGCCGGCCGCATTGACCTGATGCCCATGTCGGAGAGCACCTTCAAAAGCCTGCCGGCCGACACGTTCAGGGAAGTGATAACCCTCTCACGGCAGCAGCTTGGCCTTGCATGTAACAAAAGCGTACCAGACGAGGTGATCGCAAAATTGCAGGCCCGGCTGGACAGGTTGATCGCCGATGGAACACAGCAGCGAATATTCGACCGCTACAATCTCGTCAGTCCCTGAACCATCCGAAACTCCATAAAAAGATTGACAGCCGGCGGTTTTCGGGGTGGTGACAACAGCATCATCAGGCAAAACGCGGACATGCCCCATGAAGATCATCGCAGGACTTGGTAATCCCGGTGCGCAATATGCGGGAAACCGTCACAATATCGGCTTCATGGCCGTCGATGCGCTGCAGCGCCTGCCGTCCTTTGCGCCCTGGTCGAAAAAATTCAAGGCGGAGATTTCCGAAGGCGAGATCGGCGGTGAAAAGGTTCTGCTCATGAAGCCGCTGACCTATATGAACCTTTCGGGTGAGTCCGTCGGCGAGGCCATGCGCTTCTTCAAGCTTGCGCCGGCGGACATCATCGCCATCCATGATGAACTGGATTTGCCGGCCGGCCGCGCCCGTATCAAGACGGGCGGCGGCCATGGCGGCCATAACGGCCTGAAATCGCTCGACGCCCATTGCGGCAAGGACTATCGCCGCCTGCGCCTCGGCATCGGCCATCCCGGTGACAAGGAGCGGGTGCACAGCCACGTGCTCGGCGATTTCGCCAAGGCAGACCGGGTCTGGCTCGATCCGCTTCTGGACGCCATTGCCGACAATGCCGCCATGCTGGTGAAAGCCGAGGATTCGCAGTTGATGAACAAGCTGGCGCTAGCTACAGGCAGCAAGCCGGAGTCCGAAAAACCGGCCAAGGCAGCCAAACCCGCCGCACAGTCCCATATCCATCAGGCACGCAACAGCGCCCAGCCGAAAAAGCTGCCGGAAACCGGCCCTATGGCCGAAATGCTAAAGCGTATGTTCAGCAAGAAGGACTAGATCGCGAATGTCTTCGAAGCCCATCGTCCTGCGCGCAGCCGGAGCCGGCGATCTAGCCGGTTTGCTTGAACTCTACCGGGCGCTCAATCCGTCCGACCCTGAAATGACGGCAAAAGAAGCGAGCGCGGCTTTCGCGGCCATGCTCGCCCAGCCCGGCCTGACCGTGTTTCTTGCGACCGAAGGCGAAGAAGCGGTCGCCACCGCCACGCTCCAGATCGTGCCGAACCTGACGCGCGCCGCCCGCTCCTATGCCCTTATTGAAAACGTGGTGACGCTCGAAAACCGTCGCGGCCATGGATATGGTCGCGCGGTGGTGTGCCATGCCGTCGAGGCCGCTTTTGCAGCGAACTGCTATAAGGTGATGCTGCTGACCGGGCGACAACGCCCGGAGGTCCATGCATTTTACGAAAGCTGTGGCTTTGTGCAGAACAAGACGGGTTTCCAGAAAAGGCAGGATTAACGCTCACTCTTCCGGCTCAGTGGTGAACATCAGCGGAAATCCCGCTTCCTTGCCGAGATCGGTCGCTTCCTTGGCCTTGGTCTCGGCGATATCGCGCTCGCAGACAACGACGACCGCACTTCCGAAGCGGTGCGCCGTCATCATCACCCGGTGGCCGGTTTCCTCGCTCATGCGGAAGACAGCTTTCAACACCACGGTAACGAACTCACGCGGCGTATAGTCGTCATTCAGTAGAATGACCTTGTAGAGCTTCGGCCGCTCCAGCTTCGGTTTGACTTTCGGTTTCGGTTTGAGATCGACAGGACTGTCACCCATCATGGTCGCTCGTGCCTGTCGCTCATCGCGGTTGTTCATGGGAAAACCCCGTTGATGACGAAAGATCGGTCGCTTGACCCGCTTATATTGCGCCGCAACCGCGGCATCGGCAACCCTGCCAGAAATTCCGCACCATTAACGGGGCTTTGCCCGCACAAATCCGCCCGCGGGCTTGACCTTGCCCTGCCGTTTCCGCAAAAGGCTCCTCAACGAATTCTTTCAAACGGGCAGGTTTCAAGCCATGGGCTTCAAATGCGGTATCGTTGGATTGCCAAATGTCGGCAAGTCCACTCTCTTCAACGCGCTGACGAAAACGGCAGCGGCGCAGGCGGCCAACTATCCCTTCTGCACCATCGAGCCGAATACCGGCGAAGTGGCGGTTCCGGATGCGCGCATGAAAATCCTCGCCGACATTGCCGGCTCGAAGGAAATCATCCCCACCCGTATCTCCTTTGTGGATATTGCCGGCCTGGTGCGCGGCGCATCGAAAGGCGAAGGCCTCGGCAACCAGTTCCTCGCCAATATCCGCGAAGTGGACGCCGTGGTGCACGTTCTGCGCTGCTTCGAAGATGACGACATCACCCACGTCGAAGGCCGCATCAACCCCGTGGCCGACGCCGAGACCATCGAGACCGAGCTGATGCTTTCCGATCTCGAAAGCCTTGAGCGCCGCACGGAACAGACCCGCAAGCGCGCCACCGGCAAGGATAAGGAATCGCTGGCGCAGCTGCCGCTGATGGAGGCCTCGCTGAAGCTTCTGAACGAAGGCAAGCCGGTCCGCACCCTGCTCTCCACGCTGGATGCCGAGGAGCTGCGCATCCTTCAGGGCCTCAACCTCCTGACCGCGCATCCGGTCCTCTACGTCTGCAACGTCGCCGAAAGCGACGCCGTCGACGGCAACGAACACACGAAAGCCGTTGCCGAAATGGCCAAGGCCCAGGGCGCCGAATCCGTCGTCATCTCTGCGGCGATCGAAT
Organism: Agrobacterium sp. ST15.13.013; assembly: GCF_027956525.1. Classification (NCBI taxonomy): domain Bacteria; kingdom Pseudomonadati; phylum Pseudomonadota; class Alphaproteobacteria; order Hyphomicrobiales; family Rhizobiaceae; genus Agrobacterium; species Agrobacterium sp. ST15.13.013. Next base: position 124,754 of record NZ_JAQKGP010000002.1, on the reverse strand, counting down.
CCGAAGTCGCGCAGCTTCCCGATGAAGAGGCGAAGGAGTTCCTTTCGGCCCTCGGGCTCGAGGAAGCAGGCCTCGACCGCCTGATCCGCGCAGGCTACAAGCTGCTCGATCTCATCACCTATTTCACCGTCGGCCCGAAGGAATGCCGCGCCTGGACGATTGAGCGCGGCACCAAGGCCCCGCAGGCCGCCGGCGTCATCCACTCCGATTTCGAACGCGGCTTCATCCGCGCCAACACCATCGCTTACAACGACTATGTCGCCTTCAAGGGCGAAGTCGGTGCGAAGGAAGCCGGCAAGGCTCGCGACGAAGGCAAGGAATACGTGGTTCAGGACGGCGACGTCATCCACTTCCGCTTCAATACCTGATCTGGCCTTTGGCGGCCTCGATAGGGTCGCTGAGAAGGGTAAGCCGAACATCGCGGCACGGTTTCTTCTCCCCGCCGGGGAGAAGGTGGCCCGAAGGGTCGGATGAGGGGGCAACGTTGCCGAATATCTCTACCCTAGCCCCCTCATCCCGCTGCCGCGACCTTCTCCCCTCGGGGAGAAGAAACAAGCGGCAGCCGCCTCGCCCCATTCCTCTGCATTGCATCCTCGATTTGACCTTTACGTAAAGGGAAAAATCATTTTAGATGCAGCCGATATTGACTGTGCGAAGGGAGGACGCCATGACGCCGGTCGCGACTTATGCCTATGAGGATTTTCCCGTCGGACAGGAATTTCCCCTTGGACCGCAATCGATTTCCGCAGAGCAGATCGTTGCTTTTGCGAGTGAATTCGACCCCCAACCCATGCACCTGTCCGAAGAGGCCGGACGCCAGAGCATTCTCGGCGGGCTAGCGGCTTCCGGCTGGCACACTTGCAGCCTGCTGATGCGGATGATGGCGGACAGCTACATTTCGAACTCGACCTCGGAGGGCAGCCCGGGCATCGATTTCGTTGACTGGAAAAAACCGGTTTTGGCGGGCGATACGCTTGCGGGAAAATCCATTGTTCTGGAACAGCGGCCCTCCGCGTCGCGCCCCGGCATCGGCCTCGTGAAACTACGCCACGAGCTTTATAACCAACACGGCGTCCTGGTATCGCACGGCGAAAACACCGTGATGTTCCGCATGCGCGACAATGGGGGCGCTGCAGCATGAAACTGGCAGAACTTTCTCCTATCGGCGAACGCGTCACACTCGATACGCTGCATTTCTCCGCCGAAGACATCACCCGTTTCGCCCGCGATTTCGATCCGCAGCCCTTTCATCTCGACGCGGAAGCCGCAAAGAACAGCATTTTCGGCGGTCTTTGCGCTTCCGGATGGCACACAGGTGCTGGCTGGATGAAGTGCTTCCTCTCCCACTGGGCCAAGGAGGTGAACAGGCTGAAACTACAGGGCCTTGAGCCGCCCAAACTCGGCCCCTCGCCCGGCTTTCGAGAACTGAAATGGAAAAAACCGGTCTTTGCCGGAGACGATGTCACCTATTTCGTGACCCTGCTCGACACCCGGGCGCTGGAATCCAGAGCCGGCGTCTGGCTGAACACTACATTTAACGAGGGCGTCAACCAGTCAGGAGAAACGGTGCTGACCTTCCGGAGCGGGGTTCTGGAATTCGAATAGAATGAGCGCCGGGGCAATAGCGTCACCATTGCCCCGCTACCATCTCAATGGCCGGAAAATTCCACCAGCGTCCGCACCTCGACACCAAGGTTTTCCAGCTTCTTGCGGCCGCCAAGATCGGGCAGATCGATGACGAAGCAGGCGGAAACGATCTCCGCTCCCATCTGCCGCAACAGCTTGACCGCACCTTCAGCGGTGCCGCCCGTGGCAATCAGGTCGTCGACCAGAATGACCTTCTCACCCGGCTGGACCGCGTCCACATGCATTTCCATTTCGTCCACGCCGTATTCAAGGCTGTAGGCGACGCGGACGGTGGTGTGCGGCAGCTTGCCCTTCTTGCGGATGGGCACGAAACCGGCCGATAGCTGATGCGCCACCGCCCCTCCCAGAATGAAGCCACGTGCTTCCATGCCGGCGATCTTGTCGATCTTCGTACCCGCATAGGGCTGCACGAGTTCGTCCACGGCGCGGCGAAAGGCGCGCGGGTTGCCGAGCAGTGTCGTGATGTCGCGGAAGATGATGCCCGGCTTCGGATAGTCGGGAATGGAACGGATGGCAGCGGAAAGCTCCGAAGCGATAACGGTCATGGTATTTCCAGTTGAGATAAGGGAAATGGATCAGAAGGTTCAGGCCACCCTATCAACTTGGCGGCTGCGGACCAACTAAAAAGGACCCGCGCTCATTCCCTGGCATTGCTGTGACCCGCGCTCCGGCCCTGCGGCGTCTCTCAACCGGGCAACCGATGCTTGCCGTTCACCAGCACCCATGAAAAGGCACCCATGAAAAGGCCCCCACGAAAGACCGTGGGGGCCAATGACTGACAGGCATCTGGATATCGATCAATGTTCCTTGTTGGCGTAGACCGATTTCTTGGTGAGATAGATCAGCGCCGTAAAGATGAACAGGAACACCATGACCATGAAGCCGGTGCGCTTGCGCTCTTCCAGATGCGGTTCTGCGGTCCACATCAGGAACGCCGCCACATCCTTGGAATATTGGTCCACGGTCTGCGGCGCGCCGTCGTCGTAAGTCACCTGATCGGCGCTGATTGGCGGCGCCATCTTCAAGGAGGTGGCGCCGACGAAATAAGGGTTGAAGTGGGTGCCTTCAGGCACGGTGTAGTCCGAACCATCCGTGTTTTTAATGCCGGCCGGCGCGTCCTGATAACCAGTCAGCAGCGCGTGGATGTAGTCCGGCCCGCCTTCCTGATAACCGCCGATGATCGGGATCATGTCGATGATAAATTGCGGGAAACCGCGCTCTACGCCGCGCGCCTTGGCGAGCAGCGACATGTCCGGCGGGGCCGCCCCGCCATTTGCGGCTGCCGCCGCCTCATGGTTCGGGAAAGGCGAAGGGAAATGATCGGAAGGTACGGCCTTGCGATTATACATTTCACCATCGGCATTCGGCCCGTCCTGCACTTCGTACTCAGCCGCGAAAGCCTTCACCTGGTCGTCCGAATAGCCGAGGTCACCCAGTGTGCGGAAGGAAACCAGGTTCATGGAATGGCAGGCGGAGCAGACTTCCTTGTAGACCTTCAGACCGCGCTGCAGCTGGCCCTTGTCATATTTCCCGAAGGGACCGGCAAAAGACCAGTTCTGTTCCTCGGGCTTAATGATCGGGAAGTGGTTGCCGGCGATAGCATGCGTGGCCTGTGCGGCGAGATCATGGCTCTCTTCCGCCGCCGAAACGACGGTGACGGAACAGCCGATGGCGGCGAAAAGCGCGATGCTTGTTACAAGCTTCTTCATTGTCGTCATCCTTCCTTCGCGCTCAGACTTCGGCAGCCGCAGATGCGGCACCCGTCTTGGCGGCGTTCTTTTCGAGAACGGCCTCGGTAATCGAATTCGGAATACGCCGGGGCGTTTCGACCAGACCGAGGATCGGCATGATGACGAGGAAGAAACCGAAGTAATAAAGCGTGCCGAGCTGAGAATAGCCGACATAATTGCCTTTCAGATCGCCGGTGAGAAGACCAATCAGGCCCGTTCCTTCCGCCGGGCGCGAACCCAGCCAGCCGAGCATGATGGCATTCACCACGAAGACCCAGAAGAACATCTTGTACCAGGGACGATAAACGGCGGAGCGAACCTTCGACGTATCGAGCCAGGGCAGGAAGAACAGCACGACGATCGCGCCGAACATCACGAGAACGCCGCCAAGCTTGGAATCGATGACCCAGATGTTGAAGGTGATGGCGCGCAGCATGGCGTAGAACGGCAGGAAGTACCATTCCGGAACGATATGCGCCGGCGTCTTCAGCGGATCTGCCATGATGTAGTTGTCGGGGTGGCCGAGGAAGTTCGGCATATAGAAGACGAACCAGGCATAACCGATCAGGAACACGGAAACGCCGAGCGCATCCTTCAGCGTCGCATAGGGCGTGAAGGGAACCGTGTCGGTCTTGCTCTTGACTTCAACGCCGGTCGGGTTGGTCTGACCGGTGACGTGCAGAGCCCAGATGTGCAGGATAACGACGCCTGCGATCATGAAGGGCAGCAGATAATGAAGCGCGAAGAAGCGGTTCAGCGTCGGCTGGTCAACGGCAAAGCCGCCAAGCAGGAACTGCTGGATCCATTCACCGATGGCGGGGAATGCCGTGAAGAAGCCGGTGATGACGGTCGCGCCCCAGAAGGACATCTGGCCCCAGGGCAGAACGTAGCCCATGAAACCCGTCGCCATCATCAGCAGGAAGATCACGCAACCGAGAATCCAGAGGATTTCGCGCGGCGCCTTGTAGGAGCCGTAATAAAGGCCACGGGCAATGTGCAGGTAAACCGCGATGAAGAAGAACGACGCACCGTTGGCATGCATGTAGCGCAGCAGCCAGCCATGGTTGACGTCGCGCATGATCTTTTCGACGGAATTGAACGCGACCGTCGTTTCGGCGGCATAATGCATGGCCAGCACGACGCCGGTGAGGATCTGCACGATGAGCATGACGGAAAGCATCGCGCCGAACGTATAGGCGTAGTTCAGGTTACGCGGGACAGGGTAGGCAACGAAGCTGTCATAGATCATGCGCGGCAAGGGAAGCCGCGAATCGATCCACCTCTCGATGCCGGTGGACGGCTGATAACTGGAATGACCACTCATGAATATCTGTCCCCTTATCCGATCTTGATCACGGTATCGGATGTGAATGCAAATGTCGGGATGGCGAGGTTCTGCGGCGCCGGACCCTTACGTATGCGGCCCGCCGTATCGTAGTGCGAGCCATGGCAGGGACAGAACCATCCGCCGAAATCGCCGGCCTGGCCAAGCGGAACGCAACCGAGATGGGTACAGGAACCGACCATGACGATCCAGTTTTCCTTGCCCTGGCCGGCGGAGCGGTCGATATCCGTCGCCTGCGCGTCCGCGGCGATGTTGGCGTTGCGCGCCACGGGATCCTTCAGATCGCCGAGAGCGACGGCCTTGGCTTCCTCGATTTCCTTCTCCGTGCGGTTGCGGATGAAAATCGGCTTGCCGCGCCACTTCACGGTGAGCGACATGCCCGGCTCGACGGCCGCGACATCCACTTCGATCGAGGCAAGCGCCAGTGTCGATGCATCGGGACGCATCTGGTCAATAAAAGGCCATGCTACTGCGGCGGCACCAACGGCACCCGCCATTCCCGTCACTAGATAAAGAAAATCGCGACGGGTCGGTTCACCCGAAGCGTCGTGATTGGTTACGTGCTCGCTCACCGCTACACCATCCTCTGCGCTGTTTTTGCCGTAAATCGCATGAGTCCTCCCGCTAAGATTTGATCCAGGACAAACTCCGTCCCACCGTCCTGGACACAACTGCGGCATCAAGAAACCGCGTCACTCTGTGTGATCGCAAAATATTGACCGACTTGGCAAGAGCAAAGCACACAAAGCTGCCGTAATTCTGCCGGAGGGGGCCAATTTGGCTCTCATTTTTTCGCCGTACTCGGCAGGCGGGCAACATTGTGCGCATCCGTGCACCATGTTAGGAGACTTCAAGGGAGAGCACGGAAAGCAGGGATTCGGATGACGGCGAAGCTCTCTTGCATGGTCTCCACGGCAGTGGCTGCCGTTCTTTTCGTCGCCAGCCTGCGCTACCTCACCGATTTCTGGCTTCTCGCCTTCGTCACCAGCTTTCAGCTCCATATCGCCATCGTCTGCATCCTGCTGTCATGCCTCGTCTTCTGGCTGACGCGCGATGCGGTTTCGGCGCTCCTCGTGGTCTGGTCGCTTGCGCTCGCCATCCACGCCATTGCCATGCTCCTGGAATTTCCCACATCCGCCGCCCCCGCGCCGGGCGCCAAACCCTTCCGGCTGCTGTCCTTCAACGTGCTGATGGACAATGCCGCCAATGCCGATGCAATTGCCGACAAAATTCTCGAATCGGGCGCGGATGCGGTCTATCTCTTCGAAGCAGCGGCGCTTGAATCGGCCCTGCCGCGACTGCAGCAAACCTATCCGCACAGGCTTGGCTGTTACGCCGGCACGCCCGGATGCGATCTGGTCATCCTGTCAAAAAGACCATTGCTGGAAGGCCGTTTCCACAGCCTCAGCGATCTTCGGCGGGATCGGTTCGCCATAGCCCATATCGACCTCGACGGCACGGAACTGACGCTCGCCGCCGGGCATATCACCAAGCCCTATTTCGACGATTATCATCGCGACGAACTCGACGAAGTGAGCGAAATTCTCTTTCGTGTCACCGGGCCGCTCATTCTGGCCGGAGATTTCAATTCGGCCAGCATCGCGCCTGACATGCGCGCTTTCCTCGCCGCCAACGATCTGAAGAAGGCGACCTTCGAACCCGCCACATGGCCAACGGAGGCCGGTCGCTTCGGCATCGCCATCGACCACATCTTCGCCCGCGAACCGGCGACGCTGATGAAAACCACCCGCCTGCCCGACAGCCTCGGCTCCAATCACTTTGGACTGATGGCGGATTTCATGATCGGGAAATAGCCGAAGGCCCTATTGCGCCGCTTCGTCCGCGGCAAGAAAACCGCCCGACTGCCGCGCCCAGAGTTCCGAATAAAGACCGCCCTGCATGACCAGATCGGAATGGCTGCCCTCCTCCACGATGCGCCCCTGATCCATCACGATCAGCCGGTCGAGAGCAGCAATCGTCGACAGGCGGTGGGCAATGGCCAGCACCGTCTTGCCCTGCATCAGCTCATCCAGATTGCTCTGGATCGCCGCCTCCACCTCCGAATCGAGCGCCGACGTCGCCTCATCGAGCACGAGGATCGGTGCGTCCTTCAGCATCACGCGGGCGATTGCGATGCGCTGGCGCTGGCCGCCGGACAATTTCACGCCGCGTTCGCCCACATGTGCATCGAACCCCTTGCGACCGCGCTGATCCTCAAGCCTGGCGATGAAATCATCCGCCTTGGCGCGCCGCGTCGCCTCCTGCAATTGTGCTTCGGTGGCGTCGGTGCGGCCGAACAGGATGTTGTCGCGAATGGAGCGATGCAGCAGCGACGTATCCTGCGTGACCATGCCGATATGGGCGCGCAGCGATTCCTGCGTCACCCTGGCGATATCCTGCCCGTCGATCAGGATACGGCCTTTTTCGACATCGTAAAAACGCAAAAGCAGATTGACGAGGGTGGATTTTCCCGCCCCGGAGCGTCCGACGATGCCCACCTTCTCGCCCGCCCGGACATCGAGATTGAGATGGTCGATGACGCCGTTCGCGCGCCCGTAGTGGAAACTGACATTTTCGAAACGGATGCCCGGCTTCTTCACCTCCAGCACCGTCGCCTCCGGGGCGTCGACGAGACCGATCGGCTGCGAAATCAACTCGGCGGCATTCTGCACCGTGCCGAAATTGCGCATGATGCCGTTGAACTGCGTCATCAACCGGCCGAGCAGGAAGTTGAGGCGCAGCACCAGCGCCAGCGTGAAGGCGACCGCGCCGGAACTGATCTTGCCGGACAGCCACAGATCGGTGCAGAGCGCGGCCATGGATGTGATCATCACGCCCGACAGAAGCGCCATGGAGGCGCGCACGCCAGTGATGAACCGCGTAAACGTCATGGTCGCGGTCTGGAAGATATCGAAGCCCTGACGCATGTAGCGATCATTGGCGTCGTCGCGCCCGAACAGCCGCAGCGTCTGGATATTGCTATAGGCATCCACCATGCGGCCGGAGAGCATCGAGGCGGCTTCCGCCGTCTCCTTTGAATGATAGCGGATGCGCGGCACGAAATAGCGCGCCAGCAGCGAGAAGATCCCCACCCAGACGACGACCACCACGGCCAGCCGCCAGTCCAGCCCGCCGATCAGGAACAGCATGGAAACCGAATAGATACCGACGAACCACACGCTTTCCATCAGCGATGTAACGAGATCGCCCGCCGCCTGCCCGCCGGACCAGACCTTGGTCACGATGCGGCCGGAAAAATCGTTCTGGAAGAAGGTCAGCGATTGCCGCGCCACATGCATGTAGGATTGCCAGCGCACCAGATTGTAAAAACCGGGAGTAATGATCTGCTGATCCACCAGCGCGGTCACCATGGTGACGACAAAACGCACGACGGCGATCAGCACCAGCATGCCCACCAGTTCGCCGCCATGGGCCGCAAGCAGCCCCGCCCAGCCCTCTTCCGGCTTTACCGTCGAGAGAATATCAACGAGCCGCCCGACGAACCAGAACAGCGCCGCCTCGATGGCCGCCGTCAAACCGCCGAGCACCAGCATCGCGAAAAACGGCGCCTTGGCCTGCGAGATATAAAACCAGATGAAGGCGAACGTGCTCTCAGGCGGACGCACATCGTCCTTGCGGGCGAAGGGCTTTATCCAGTTCTCGAAAAACTCGAAGATGCGGGTAATAACCATGGTTCGGATATAGGCGGATTCCCGGAACGGGAACAGCCGCGAAGGCTTCGGGAAGAGATTATATTTCGGTAACATTCGAGGAATGAAAAAGGGCGAGGAATGTTCCTCGCCCTTTCGCTTTTGCTTACTCCGCGGCCACTTCCGCCTCGTGGTCGGCGATAAAGCCGCCGGACTGGCGACGCCACAGGTCGGCATAGATGCCGCCCATCGCCGCCAGCTCCGCGTGGCTGCCCGCTTCCACGATCCGGCCCTTGTCGAGGATGATGAGCCGGTCCATTTCCGTCAGCGTCGAAAGGCGGTGGGCAATCGCGATCACCGTCTTGCCTTCCATCAGCGCGAACAGGTTTTCCTGGATCGCCGCCTCGACTTCCGAATCGAGCGCCGAAGTCGCCTCATCAAGCACCAGGATAGGCGCGTTCTTCAGGAAGACGCGGGCAATCGCAATACGCTGGCGCTGGCCGCCGGACAGCTTGACACCACGTTCGCCCACCTGGGCATCGAGACCCTGTCGGCCATGCATGTCGACAAGCGTTTCGACGAAGTCCCAGGCATTCGCCCGCTTCGCCGCCGCGATCACCTGCTCGTCCGTGGCCTCGGGATGGCCATAGGCAATGTTGTCGCGGATCGAACGGTGCAGCAGGGAGGTATCCTGTGTCACCACGCCGATCAGCTCGCGCAGGCTGTCCTGCGAGACCTTGGAGATGTCCTGCCCGTCGATGGTGATCCGGCCGCCTTCGAGATCATAAAAGCGCAGCAACAGGTTCATCAGCGTCGTCTTGCCCGCACCCGAACGCCCGACCAGACCGACCTTTTCGCCCGGTTTGATATCCAGCGTCAGCCCGTCGATCACGCCCTTGTTCTTGCCATAGTGGAAGCGGACGTTGTCATAACGGATGGCGCCCTGTGGCGCGGCCAGCTCCGGCGCCTTCGGAACGTCAACGATGTCATGAGGTTTCGTCATCATCGACATGCCGTCATAGACCGTGCCGATATTTTCGAACAGCGAGGTGACTTCCCACATGATCCACTGCGACATGCCGTTGACGCGCATGGCAAGGCTGATCGCAATGGCGACCGAACCAGCCGTGACCGAACCCTGCATCCAGAAATAAAGACCGAGCGCCGCCGTGGAAAACAGCACCACGGCATTGTTGAGGTCGATCAGGATGTTGAAGCCGGAAATCTTGCGCATCTGGCGGTGAACGGTTCCAAGAAACACGTTCATGCCCTCACGCGCATATCTTTCCTCGCGGCCCGCATGGGAAAACAGCTTGATCGTCGAGATATTGGTGTAGCTGTCGACGATCCGGCCCGTCATCATCGAGCGCGCATCGGCCTGTTCCTGCGCCAGCCGGCCGAGTTTCGGCACGAAATAGGTAAGTATACCCATATAGATACCGAGCCAGACCAGCAGCGGAATGACCAGCCGCCAGTCCGCCGCAGCCACCATGAACAGCATCGAAACCACGAAGCTGATGGCATAAACGAACACGTCGATCACCTTCAGCGCCACTTCGCGGATCGCCAGCGCCGTCTGCATCACCTTGGTGGAAACCCGGCCGGCAAACTCGTTGGCGAAGAAGTTCATGGAATGGCGCAGCAGGAAACGGTGCATTTTCCAGCGTGCGATCATGCCGAAATTGCCGGCAAGCGTCTGGTGCATCGTCATGGTGTGGACCGCGCCCATCAGCGGCAGCACGATAAGCACCAGCCCTGCCATGCCGATCAGATGCCAGCCCTCATCGGCAAAAAACGTCTCGCGATTGGCCGTGGAAAGCCAGTCGACGATGTTGCCGAGGAATTTGTAAAGCATGGCTTCGGCAATGGCGATGCCCATCGACATCAGGCCGAGCAGCAGCAACCACGGCCAGGCGGGCTTCACATAGTGCCACAGGAACGGCAAAAGCTTCTGTGGCGCCACTGACGGCGCCGAAGCGGGAAAAGGATCGAGGCGTTTTTCAAACCAGCCAAACATAGGCCAAGCTCCGGCAATCAATCGCTCCATCGTCACAGGGTGAGCAGACACAAATATGGCTCACGACGGAACGGAAAAGTCTTTGAACATGGCCGCAACAGCCACATGGTGAATCAAAAAAGGGGAACGCGGCAGCGCCGCGGGATACCACCTAAGCCAGCAGGCGAACCACTGGGGCCGGGAGGCGAATGCGAATGTCATTTGGCATGAGAACCTCCTTTGGCTGGTGTTGAAGACGCCGATCTTTTATCGCAAAAGAAGACGAAACACCAGCCGCCTGCCTCAAAAAAGTGCAACCGTATATCGGCACGGATTTGCCCGTTCGATTTTCCCGGCAGTGCGATCTGGATTTGCCCGCAAAACATGGATCAGGAGACCATGCAGACAATCAGGATCGCCCTCTACCAGCCCGATATTCCAGGCAATACCGGCACCATCCTGCGGCTGGCCGCCTGTCTTGGCCTTGGCGTCGACATCATCGAGCCGGCGGGTTTCGATATTTCCGACCGCAATCTCAAACGGGCAGGCATGGATTACATCGCGGCGGCGGCGCTGACGCGCCATGTCAGCTGGGACCGTTTCGAGGAATGGCGGGCAACCACCGGCCGCCGCCTCGTTCTCGCCTCCACCAAGGCCGCCTTGCCCTATACGGATATCACCTATCGCGCCAACGATATCCTGCTGTTTGGCCGGGAAAGTGCCGGTGTGCCTGATCATGTGCATGACAAGGCGGATGAACGAATCATCATCCCGATGATGGCCGGACAGCGCTCGATCAACGTCGCCATGTCGGCGGCGATGGTCACCGGCGAAGCCCTGCGCCAGGTGGCATGGTCCTAATCTGCCATCTTTACAGCCAATTTTTCAGGCAAATATGAAAATTGAACGTTTTTACCGCGGAACTGTCGCAACCCGGCCTGTACCGAAGGCGTTCACGCTCCTATACTGATTAGCCGGACAACAAAAATCGTGCTCGCCGGAACCATCTGCCGGCGGGTGTGAGGAGACGTCGCATGCAATCCACCATTGTCATCGTCAACCTTCTCGGCGCCGTCGCGTTGCTGCTCTTCGGCCTTGCCCAGGTGAAGGACGGTGTCACCCGCGCTTTCGGCATGAAACTGCGAAGCGTGCTGGCCACAGGCACCCAGAACGGTCCGCGCTCCTTCTGTTCCGGCTTCTTCGCCACCGTCGCCCTGCAAAGTTCGACCGCGACGGCGCTGACAGTCGCTTCCTTCGCGGAACGGGATCTCATCAAGCCACGCATGGCACAGGTCGTGCTGCTTGGCGCCAATGTCGGCACCGCCGTTACCGCATGGATCGTCGCCGCCGGCGTCGAGTGGCTTTCGCCGCTGCTGATCCTTGCCGGCATTATCCTGAAAAAAGGCAGTTCCAATGCCAGACAGGGCGGCGGAACCGCCGTCATCGGTATCGGCCTGATGCTTCTGTCACTGCATCTCTTAAGCGGCGCCACCGAACCCATGCGCGCCTCTCCGGCGCTCGGCGTCTTCATCGGCCTGCTGGATGGCGCATGGCCAGTCGCGCTGATCTTTTCCGCCGTACTCGCCTTCGTCTCCTCCTCCAGCCTCGCCGTCGTGGTGCTGATCCTGTCACTGGCCGCCACCGGCACCCTGTCCACGGGACTCATCATCGTTCTCATCCTCGGCGCCAATCTCGGCGGCGCCATTCCGCCCGTCATCGCCACGCTGTCCGGCCCGGCATCGGCGCGGCGCATCACCATCGGCAATCTTGTCGTTCGCACCATCGGCTGCCTGGTTGCCATGCCGCTCGCCTCCTATGGCGCAACGTATCTACAGCAATTGCCGCTTTCGCCCGCCAAATTGCCCGTCGACGCCCACCTGATCTTCAATGTCATCCTCGCGGCGCTGGCCTGGCCCTTCTCCGGCCTGATTTCCGACCTGATGACAAAGCTGGTGCCGGGTGATCCGAAAGCCGAAGACGGGCCGAATTTCCTCGACCAGCAGGCGCTGGATATGCCGGTCGTTGCGCTTGCCAACGCCACCCGCGAGGTCTTAAGCGTCGGCGACAGCATCGAGCGGATGCTGATCCGTGCCGAAAACGCCTTCAAGCACAATGATCTGGCACCGCTTCAGGAAGTGTCCCTGCTCGAAAAGAAGGTCGACCGCCGCCAGCAGGAGGTGAAGGTCTATCTCTCGCAACTGGGCCGCAAAGGGTTGACCGACGAGGAAGCGCGTCGTTCGATCGCCATCATCGATTATGCCATCAACCTCGAACATATCGGCGATATCATCGAAAAGGGCATCTGCGAGCAGATCCGCAAGAAGGTGCTGAACAGCTTCAAATTTTCCGATGACGGTTATGAGGAGCTGAAGACCCTGTTCGACATGACCATCGAGAACCTGCGCGCCGCCCAGAGCATTCTGGTGACCGGCGATTTCGAGCTCGCCCGCCGGCTGATGGAAAGCAAGGTGGATATACGCCGCCTCGAAAAACAATCCTCCAACCGCCATCTGGAGCGGCTGCGCGACGGGTTGGCGGAAAGCATGCAGACCAGTTCGCTGCATCTGGACATGCTGCGGGATTTGAAGCGCATCAACGCCCATATCGTGACGGTGGCGCATCCCATTCTGGATGAAAGCGGCGTGCTGATCGAAAGCCGCCTGCGTTACGCGGAGCCACGCGCCTAGAGCATTTCCAGGAAAAGTGGGCCCGGTTTTCCGTCCGGAAAAGCGAAGACGCTCTAAAATTCAATCGGCAGAGGGCAGACGCCGCATGGTGAATTCGATGCGGTCGCCTTCCAGCTGCCGCCAGCTTTCCACTTCCGTCCAATAGGCCGCTTTGGGAAAGCTGTCGAACCATTCGCGCGCCTTGGCGCGGGCTTCCTCGCGGCCAAGACAGAAGGTCTGGCGCACGAACATGCCGTCGCGCTTTTGTTCACCGCCGGCGCTTTCACGTTCCCTGCGATGATTGGTGATCCTGCGCTTCAGCCCGTCGAGCGGCGGCGGTCCGGTAAATTTCGTCATGATATTCACCTCTGGCACCTACATCGATAAAGATAGTGCCCGCATGTGAACTTGGCGAGTCGAATTTGTGCGCGGGGCCTGCACCTGCTAGACGCGACAGGGAATCGACGTCACCAAAGGAGAATACGCATGGAACGGCCAATCTTGCCGAAGGGCTTGCCCGACGACATCGAGGACAAGAAGGCCCTTGCCCAAGCCTGGTTCCAGCATCTCCGCGACACCATCGTCGCCTCCTTCGAGACCCTCGAAAGCGACCTGACGGGCCCTCTTTCCGATCAGGAGCCCGGCCGTTTCGTGCAGAAGGACTGGCTGCGCGACAATGGCGAAGGCGGCGGCGGGAAGATGTCGATGATGGAAGGCCGCGTCTTCGAAAAGGTCGGCGTCCACACCTCCACCGTCTATGGCGAATTCTCGCCGGAATTCCGCAAGCAGATACCGGGTGCGGAAGAAGACCCGCAGTTCTGGGCGTCGGGTATCTCGCTCATCGCCCATCCGGTCAACCCTCATGTGCCGGCCGTGCACATGAACACCCGCATGGTCGTCACCACCAGCCACTGGTTCGGCGGCGGCGCGGATCTGACGCCGGTGCTGGGACGCAGACGGACGCAGGAAGACCCGGACAGCCAGCTTTTCCACCGCGCCTTCGAAATTACCTGCAACCGCCATCCGGTCGCCGATTATCCGCGCTACAAGACGTGGTGCGACGAGTATTTTTTCCTGAAGCACCGCAACGAAGCCCGCGGCATCGGCGGCATCTTTTTCGACTGGCTGCACCCACAGGAGGAGAATGGCGGCTGGGACGCCAATTTCGCCTTCGTGCAGGATGTCGGCCGCGCCTTCAATCTGGTCTATCCGAAAATCGTCCGCGCCAATTTCAACCAGGCCTGGACGGAAGCGGACCGCGACGAGCAGCTTATCCGTCGTGGCCGTTACGTGGAATTCAACCTGCTTTACGATCGCGGCACGATCTTTGGCCTCAAGACCGGAGGCAACGTCGAATCGATCCTGTCCTCCCTGCCGCCGGTGGTGCGCTGGCCCTAAAGAACCTCACATAAATTTGACGCTTATCAGCCATTTCGTCGCAAATAGCGCAAATTAGGACTTATGGAAAAATCAAGGCAATGATAGTCTCCTCCTCGCAGACGTACTGGAGGAGCTATCGTCATGATTACTTCGAACAGCATGCCTATCTCTGCTTCCCCCGAGGGAGCACAGCAATCCATCGATACCCCGGAATTGATCGACCGCCTGGCAGCGGAAATGCGCGCCACGGGTGATCGCGAACTGCCGCATTCCTTTTATGTCGAACAGGTAAAACGCTCCCTTGCCGGACAAAACACGGCGCGGCGGGCGGACAATGACGAAATGCCTCGTACAAAAATTCCGGCAGCCGGCACATCCTCTGTTTTCCAGTGCTGGGCGATGCCCGAATAGGGGCTTGAATAAGGTCGAGGGACGCCGCTGTGGAACATAAGCGGTGAACTTTCGTTTCTTGTTGGAGGGACAGCAGGCAATTGGATTGCTGTCCCTCAATCAAAACAGGGAGGCAAGACCATGAGACTGTTTGAATGTGGAACGCTCGTGCCCGGCTGCGCCTGGCACACCCGCGCAGACGACGATGCCGAAGTCGTGCGCCGAACCGTTGAACATATGCGCTCGGCCCATGGCGAAACCGTCATCCGCGAAAATATGATCGAAAACATCAAGGCGCGCATCCGCGACGAAGCGAATGCGGCGTAAGCCGAAACGCCGCCACTATTGCGGCTTCAATTCTCCAGCATATCTTTCAGCCGGGCGGTCAACGCTGCCCGGTCCAGCGAGAAATTGACGTCGATCCACTTTTCCTCGAGGCTTTTCAGCACTTCGCCCACCTTCGGACCGGCCTCGACGCCAGCGGCCATCACATCCGCGCCGCTCAGAGGAAAGCCCGGTTTGTGGAATTTTTCCGCCCGCGCCAGCAAAGTCGAAAGCCGCGCCACTTTCCGCATGGCCGTGTCGCCAGCCGAAAGATCGGCGCGGGCCGAAGCAAGCGCCAGTTTCAGCCGCGTCTTCACGCCCTCCACACCCTGGCGATATAGCAGCCGGTCGAGCGCCGTCTCCTTCAACTCAGGGTCAGCCGCCGGAGCCGAGGCCCAGTGGTTAAGATAAGCCGCTTCGGCTTTCGACAGCCGGAGGCGCGCGGCAAGGGCAGCCAGCCTGTCCCTGTCCGGCGGCACGATGGCGACAAGCCGCAGCATCGGGTCCACCGCCCAGCCGAGAGTTTGCTCCGTCGCCACCAGTCCATGAATGGCGTCGATGCCCCATTTTTCCGTTTCGGGAAGAATTTCCGCCAGAACGCCCGATTGCCGCATCCACAAAAGGGCGCGCGAAGGATCGCGGGCGGAAAGCAGCTTTTTCAATTCGCTCCACACCCGCTCGGCCGAAAGGGTGCCCAGCTTGTCCTTGGCCCGCGCGCTTGCCCGCAAGCCGTCCGCATCCGGGCGGCCGGAACCGTAATGGGCAAAAAAGCGGAAAAACCGGAGAATCCGCAGATAATCTTCCGAAATCCGCATCGCCGCATCGCCGATGAAACGCACCGTGCCGGTCTCGATATCGGGAAGACCATCGACAAGATCGATGATCTCGCCCTTTTCATCGGCATAGAGGGCATTGATGGTGAGGTCGCGCCGCTCGGCGTCGGTCTGCCAGTCGGTGCCGAAGGCCACCTGTGCGTGGCGGCCATTGGTTTCGACATCGCGGCGCAGCGTCGTTACCTCGAAACCTTCGCCATCGATCACCAGCGTTACCGTGCCGTGCTCGATGCCGGTCGGCACCGCCTTGATGCCCACAGCCTTCGCCCGCTCCACCACCACGTCCGGAGTGAGCGTCGTCGCCATGTCGACATCGACGACCGGCAGGTCCATCAGCGCATTGCGCACCGCGCCGCCGACGATCCGCACCTCGCCGCCATCGGCATTCAGCAGCGCAAAGATGCGCTTCAGCGCCGGTTTTTGAAACCAGTCCCGCCCGGCAAGGCTACTCATGAATAAAACCTCTCGTAAATCGTCCTGACGATGCCCGCCGTAATGCCCCAAATGTAGCGTTCGCCATAGGGCATTTCGTAGAAAAACCGCTCCTTCCCCTGAAAGATGCGGCTGCCGCGCCCGTGATTGGCCGGGTCCATCAGGAAGGACAACGGCACCTCGAAAACCTCGTCCACTTCAGTGGGATTGAGCGTCAAATCAAAGCCGGGGCGAACGACCGATAGCACCGGCTTGATGCGAAATCCCGTCCCGGAAATGTAGTCCGGCAGACGCCCGACCGTCTCCACGAAAGACCGCGAAAGGCCGATTTCTTCTTCGGTCTCGCGCAACGCTGCCTCTTCCGGCGTGCGGTCCTCGGCATCGATGCCGCCGCCGGGAAAGGAAATCTGGCCGGAATGCTGGCGCAGGGTTGCCGTGCGTTGGGTGAAGATCACCCGCGCATCGTTGCCATCATCGATGACAGGTATCAGCACGGCGGCATCCTTCAGCCGGATACCGTTGCCAGAAAGCACTACGCCCGGATTGAGCACATGGTCGCCATTTTCCCGCTCGGCCACGCCCTCGCCTTCCTGCAGCACCCGGCGGCGGAAATCGCTGGCGGTAAAACCTTTGAATGTCGTCATTGTCATTGCGAAAGCCGTTCCAGTTCCTTGGCGGGCATCACGGGAAAGATCACCCCGCCCGAGCGCAGGGCAAACATCTCAACGCCATCCACGTCGATCACCTCGCCAAGGGCGACGAGGTCATACATCACGGCCCGCGAGACGAGCGCTTCCAGCCTACCGCGCACCAGAAGATAGGGCTTCAATTCCCGGTTCTCACCGAAAACCTCGAACCGCAGCGGGTGCTCCGGCCCCGCCTCCAACACGTCGCCGACATTGGTGCGGAAGGTCAGCAGCGGCTCGCCATCGTCCTCACCCGCCGTCACCTTCATTTCCACGGCGACGAAAGGCGCGTCCACCACGCGGATGCCGACTTTTTCCACAGGAGTTACGAGATAGGTCTTCCCGTCCTCATCCTTGCGCAGAACGGTGGAAAACAGCCGCACCAGCGGCGCTCTGCCAATGGGCGTGCCGAGATAGAACCAGGTGCCGTCAGCCCGGATTTCCATGTCCAGATCACCACAATAAGGTGGATTCCAGCGTTCCACCGGCGCCGGCCCGCGCTTCGCATCGCCGGTCTGTTCCGCGGCGCGGGAAATCATCGCCGCAAGCCCGGCCGCATCGCCTGCCGAATTTATCGTCTCCGCTGCCATATTCGAGTCTCGCTTTGCCGATAAGGAAATACTAAGTCACGACATAGTCATTCGAATGGCGCTTGTCAGCGGCCAAGAGAGCAATAAGCTGTAAGCGGGGCGATATAGGCCCGGTGGCGAAGGTATGAGGAGAGCGACATGGGCGTGATGAATACCGGCGAAACCCTTGATGAAAAGGCCATCGTCGCTGCGGCCGAAAAGGCGCTTTCCGACATTGCGGCCATCCGCACGGAAGTCTCCAAGGTCATTTTCGGCCAGGAAAAAGTGGTGCAGAACACGCTTCTTGCCATCCTCTCGGGCGGCCACGCGCTGCTCGTCGGCGTTCCCGGCCTCGCCAAGACCAAGCTCGTCACCACGCTCGGCACCGTAATCGGCCTCGATGCCAATCGCATCCAGTTCACACCGGACCTGATGCCGTCAGATATTCTCGGCTCCGAAGTCATGGATCAGGACGAGAACGGTCGCCGTTCCTTCCGCTTCATCAAGGGTCCGATTTTCGGCCAGTTGCTGATGGCCGACGAAATCAACCGCGCCAGCCCGCGCACGCAGTCCGCCCTTTTGCAGGCCATGCAGGAATATCACATCACCATGGCCGGCCAGACCTACGAGCTGCCGAAGCCGTTCCACGTTCTGGCCACACAAAACCCGCTGGAACAGGAAGGCACTTATCCGCTGCCCGAAGCCCAGCTCGACCGCTTCCTGCTTCAGGTCGATGTCGGTTATCCCGAACTTGCCGCCGAGCGACAGATCCTTCTCGACACGACAGGCGCCGCCTCGGGCGAAGCGCGCGGCGTGATCGATGCCGGGCGTCTGATGGAAATCCAGTCCCTGATCCGCCAGATGCCGGTCAGCGACAAGGTGGTGGATGCGATCCTTTCGCTCGTCCGCTCCGCCCGCCCCGGCCATGGCAACAAATTGACCGACAAGCACGTTGCCTGGGGACCGGGTCCGCGCGCCGGCCAGTCGCTGATGCTGACGGCCCGCGCCCGTGCTCTTTACGAAGGCCGGCTCGCTCCGTCGCTGGACGATGTCCATGCGCTGGCCGAACCGGTGCTGGAACACCGCATGGCGCTGACCTTTGCGGCCCGCGCCGAAGGCATGTCGGTGCGCGATGTCATCGCAGCGCTTGTGGAGCAGGCGAAGAACTGAACGCATCCCAGGCCTAAATTTTCGCGAAAGGACGGCATGTGGCATCCATCGGCCAGATCGTAGACAAGACGCCGGGTAGCGAAGTTCTGGCGCGTGCACGCCAGCGCGCCGCCCTGGTGCCGGACTGCATGGTCGAGGCAAAGCGCATCGCCAACACCGTTATCGCCGGCTGGCACGGCCGCCGCAAGCGCGGCATCGGCGAAAATTTCTGGCAGTTCCGCCCCTATGCCGAAGGTGAGAGCCTGTCACGCATCGACTGGCGGCGCTCGGCCCGCGACGACCACACCTATGTGCGAGACCGGGAATGGGAAGCGGCCCACACCATCTGGCTTTGGGCCGACATGTCGCCGTCTATGATGTTCAAATCCACCCTTGGCTCTGTTTCAAAGGAAAGCCGGGCGCTGGTGCTGATGCTGGCACTTGCGGAAATCCTCGCGCGCTCGGGTGAGCGCATCGGTTGCCCCGGCATCATGGAGCCTGTGTCGGCCAGAAACGCCGCCGAACGACTGGCCGCCGCCATCATGCACGCGCCGCTGACCACTGGCATGCCGGAAACGGGCATGATCCGCGGCGCGAGCGACATCGTGCTGATCAGTGATTTTCTCGATGATGCACAGACCGTGATGGAGCGCATTTCGCCGCTCGCGCGGCGCGGCCTGCGCGGTCATGTGGTGGAAATTGCCGATCCGGCCGAAGAGACTTTTCCCTATTCCGGCCGCACCGAATTCACCGATCCGGAAACCGGTGAAAAACTGGTGTCGGGCCGTGCCGAAACCATTCGCGAGGATTACACCCGCGCCTATCTCGCAAGGCGTGAGGCTCTGTCCTCCTCGTTGCGCCGTCTCGGCTGGAACTTCGTGTTCCACCGCACCGATCATCTCGCCTCCGAGGCGCTCGTCGCCGTTCACATGTATCTTTCCGGCGCGCCGGCACAGGGCGGTGGGCAAGGCGGTGGCCGTCGATGAGCGCATTGCCTTTCGTCTTCACCAGTCCCTATATCCTCTTCGGCCTGCTGGCGCTGCCCGCCATCTGGTGGCTGCTGCGACTGACGCCGCCGCGCCCCAAGGCGGAAGTGTTTCCGCCGCTGAAGATATTGGCGACGGTGCTGAAACGCGAGGAAACGCCCTCGAAAAGCCCATGGTGGCTGACCCTCCTGCGCATGGCGCTCGCCGCCGCCGTGATTTTCGCGCTCGCCGATCCGGTGGTGAACCCGCGCAACAACAGCATTGCCGGGAGTGGCCCGCTGGTGCTGGTGGTTGACAATAGCTGGGCCTCCGCGCCAGACTGGGAAAGACGCGTTGCAACCGCTGAGGCCCTGATCGGCGATGCGGAACGGGCCGACCGCCCCGTCTCCATCAGCTTCACCGCCGATGCAGAACATGACGCTGTACCGGGAACGGCAGGCGTTGCACTGGAAAAGCTCGCCGCAGCAAAGCCGAAGCCGCTCGTGCCGGACCGCGTGCGCACGGCAGAAGCCATCACAGAGGCGCTGAACGGCACGCCCCCCGGCACGCTCGCTTATATCGCCGATGGCGTTCAAACCGCGCAGGATGAAAGCGCACTGAGGACGCTCGCCAGCCTCTCACCCGCCGAATTCCGCATTGTGAAAGGCGACGGCAAGGCGATCAACGCCATTACCGGCGCCAGCAACAATGCCGATGCCATGAGCGTCACACTGTCACGGCTCGACACGGCCGAAGCCGCCCGGCTGACCGTCAATGCGCAGGACAGCCAGGGCCGTATCCTCGCCAACGGCATCGCAAACTTCGCGCCCGGCGCGGCCGAAACCACGGCGACGGTGGAAGCGCCCTTCGAACTGCGAAACGATTTCGCCCGTCTCTCCCTCGAAGGTGTTTCGACGGCAGGCGCGGTGCATCTTCTCGACGACGGCTTCCGCCGGCGTCGCGTGGCGCTGCTGGCCGGCGAAACCGGCAATGATTTCCAGCCGCTGCTACAACCGCTTTATTATATCAGCCGTGCACTTCAGCCCTTCGTTGATCTCATTCCGCAGCGGCAGGCCGATCTCGCGCAGGCGATCCCGGAAATCCTGCAATCCAATCCTTCGGTCATCGTCATGGCCGATATCGGCCGCCTGCCGCAGGAAACCTATGAGCCGATGCAAAAATGGCTTGCGGGCGGCGGCACGCTCATCCGTTTTGCCGGACCGCGCCTTGCCGCAGCCCCGGCCGACGATCCGCTGGTGCCTGTAACACTCAGACAGGGCGAACGCGCGCTTGGTGGCGCGCTCTCCTGGGCCGAGCCGCAGCCGCTGGCCGATTTCCCGAATTTCGGCGCTTTCGCCGGCATGCCGAAGGCCGATGGCGTCCTCGTCAAACGCCAGGTTCTGGCCGAGCCGACACCCGATCTGGCTGAACGCACATGGGCTAGCCTTGCAGACGGCACGCCGCTCGTCACCACCCGCAATGTCGAGGCAGGCCGCATCGTGCTCTTCCATGTCAGCGCCGAAGCGAGTTGGTCTGACCTGCCGATCTCAGGCCATTTCGTCGATATGCTGCGCCGTATCGTGCAATTGTCGAAGGCGGGCGGCGCTTCTGCCAACGCAAACGCCCCGGCCGCTGCCCTGCCCCCCTTCCGGCTGCTGACGGCCGAAGGCGCGCTTTCCGCCGAAATCGGCACTGCCCGGCCGCTGGAAATGCGCGCCGGCCAACCGCCCCGCTCCGGTTTCGACAATCCCCCCGGCCTCTATGGCACAGAGGATGGTTTCGTGGCTCTCAATCTTCTGCCGGCTGGCGCCACGCTTCGCCCGCTCGATACCTCGGTCGCCGGTGTCAACACCACCAGCGAAGCACTGATCGGCGAAACGGCGAAATCGCTGCGCCCGGCCTTGTTCATCGCTGCCTTCCTGATGCTGATTGCCGACAGTCTCATCGTGCTCTTCATGAACGGCGCCTTCGCACGCCTGCCGAAAGCCCGCAGCGCGACCGCCGCCACCGTGCTTCTGGCGCTCGGCGCCTTTGCCGCCATGTCTCCAACGGACGCCCGCGCCGACGACCCCAAACCCGGTGACGAGCAGATTTTCGAGCGGCTGGACACGACGCATCTCGCCTATGTCCGCACAGGCGAAGACGATGTCGACCGCATTTCCGAGCAGGGTCTCCAAGGTCTCAGCGAATTCCTGACCTGGCGCACGACGCTAGAACCCGGCCAGCCTGTCGGACTCGATATTTCCAAGGATGAATTGTCCTTTTATCCCATCATCTACTGGCCGGTTTCGGCCTCCGCCCCGATGCCGTCTAGCGCCGCTATATCGCGCATCGATGCGTATATGCGTGCCGGTGGCACCGTTCTGTTCGATACGCGCGACCAATTCTCCTCACTCGACACCGGCGCGACCAGCCCCAACGGCGAACGCCTGCAGGCGATCCTTGCCAATATCGACATTCCGCCGCTGGAACCTGTGCCGGAAGACCATGTTCTGACGCGCTCCTTCTACCTGCTCACCAATTTCCCCGGCCGTTACAACGGCTCACCGCTTTGGGTGGAATCGCGACAGGGAGCGGCGAAGACCACCTCCGGTCTCTCCTCCTCCGGCGATGGCGTGACGCCGATCATGATAACGGGCAATGATTTCGCCGGTGCCTGGGCCGTCGACGCGCAGGGCGCTCCGGTTCTGCCCACTGTGCCGCCAGACGAATTGCAGCGCGAACATGCTTTCCGCTCCGGCGTCAACATCATGATGTATATGCTGACCGGCAACTACAAGGCCGATCAGGTCCATGTTCCGGCACTTCTCGAACGGTTGGGGCAGTGACATGACATTGACCTTCGCCCCCTTCCTGCCGTGGATCGTGATTGCCGTTCTGGCTGTCGCCGCCCTTGTCCTCTCCTTCATCGGCCTGTGGCGCGGTGTCCGCGGCGCATGGCTGCGCGGGCTGGCGCTCGCCGCTTTGCTTGCCGCCATCGCCAATCCGCTTTTGACGCAGGAGGAGCGCGAACCGCTTTCAACCATCGTTCCCGTCATCGTCGACCGCTCGCAGAGTCAGGATGTGCAGGACCGGCCGCAAATGACCGACACCGCCCTGAATGCGCTGCAAGACCGGCTGTCCCGCTTCCCGCGCATCGAGCCGCGCATCGTGGAAGTGCGTGACAATGGTGAGAGCGATTCACCCTCGACGCAGCTTTTCTCGGCCCTTTCCTCCGCCGTTTCGGATGTCTCGCCATCCCGCGTCGGCGGCGCGATCTTCCTCAGCGACGGCCAGATTCACGATATCCCGAATGCCCTGCCCAATGCCGAACAGGTGCTGGGCTTCCGCGCCCCCGTCCACGGACTGATCACCGGCAAGGCCGATGAATTCGACCGCCGTATCGAGATCGTCCGCGCCCCGCGCTTCGGCATCGTCAACGAGGAACAACAGCTGACCTTGCGCGTCTTCGATGACGGTCGCCCCGCCGGCGGCGGTGCTGCGGAAGTGACGGTGAAGATGAACGGTGAGGAAATCGCGACGCTTCAGGCGACACCCGGCCAGCCGACGCCGTTCAGTTTCAAGGTTCCGCGCGGCGGCAACAATGTCATGGAATTTTCCGTCGCCGAGCTTCCCGGTGAAGTGACGGCTGCCAATAACCGCGCCGTTCACCTGATCGAAGGCATTCGCCAGAACCTGCGCGTGCTGCTCGTCTCCGGCGAACCCCACGCCGGGGAACGGGCGTGGCGTAACCTCCTGAAATCCGACGCCTCGGTCGATCTGGTGCATTTCACCATTTTGCGCCCGCCGGAAAAGCAGGACGGCACCCCGATCAACGAACTCTCGCTGATCGCCTTCCCCACCCGCGAGCTGTTCGTCGAAAAAATCGAGGATTTCGATCTCATCATTTTCGACCGTTACCAGCATCGCGGTGTGCTGCCGATCCTCTATTACGATTACATCGCCCAATATGTCGAAAAGGGCGGCGCGCTGCTGATCGCCGCCGGTCCGGAACATGCCGGGCAGGATTCGATCGCAATGACACCGCTCGCCTCCGTGCTGCCGGCGCAGCCGACCGGGCAGGTGCATCAGGCCGCTTTCTACCCGCGCCTTTCGGAAGCGGGCAAAAAACACCCTGTCACCCGTGGGCTGGATGGATCTGGCGCCGAGCCGCCGCAATGGGGCCGCTGGTTCCGCACCATCAGCGTCGACCCGCCGCAGGGCCAGACGGTGATGCTGGGCGACGGGCAGGACCCGCTTCTGGTGCTGAACCGCCAGGGCGAAGGCCGTGTTGCCATGCTGCTGTCGGATCAGGGCTGGCTCTGGGCGCGTGGTTATGAAGGCGGCGGCCCGCATGTGGCGCTTTACCGCCGTATCGCCCACTGGCTGATGAAGGAGCCCGAGCTTGAGGAAGAGGCTCTGACGGCGCGTGCCAATGGCCGTACCTTGCAGATCACCCGCCAGACTATCGGCGACGATCCCGGTCAGGCAAGCGTGCGTTTCCCTTCGGGCAAGACGGAGAACATGGCCTTCACCAGCACCGAGCCCGGTCTTTACAAAATCGAGCGCCGCATGGATGAAACCGGCCTGTTCGAGATCAAGAACGGCGATTTCACCACTCTCGTTCATGTCGGCGCGGTGGATGCGCCGGAATTCAAGGCGATGATCTCGACGACCGAAACGCTGAAACCGCTGGCCGATGCCACCAGGGGCAGCGTGCACCGGGTGGCCGATAGTTCCGGCCGCATCGCCCTTCCCGATATATTGCCGGTGCGCGGAGATATCAGGGTTGCCGATGAGGATCGCATGCTGATACGCATGACCGACGAGACGGTGCTGAAAGGCGTCAACACCCTGCCGCTCTTTGCCGGTTTTGCCGGGCTTGGCGCGTTGCTGCTTGCCTTTTCCGCGCTTTGGTGGCGTGAGGGCCGGTAAGGGCGTTTCCAGCGCAGAGCTTAAGACGATTCACGTCTCGGAACGGAAAACGGGAAACGGCTGCCGCCCGGCGGCCCGGGAAGATGAACATGAATTTCGTTTTGAGCGATGTCGCGGATGCAGAGGCCGAAAAGGCCATTCGCGATCCGCTGGTGGCCTATAATCTCGCCCGTTTCGGTGAAAGCGACAAACGTGAACTCAACATCACCATCCGCGACGACGAAAACATCGTCACCGGCGGCCTGGTGGGCCACACCGCTCGCGGCTGGCTTTACGTCCAGCTTCTTTTCGTGCCGGAAACCATGCGCGGTCAGGGCATAGGCCCGAAGCTGCTTGCCATGGCGGAGGCGGAAGCCAGAAAACGCGGCTGCATGGGCGCCTATATCGATACGATGAACCCGGATGCCCTGAGAACCTACGAACGCTACGGTTTTATCAGGATCGGCTCGCTCGGCCCCCTTTCCAGCGGCCAGTCGATCACCTGGCTGGAGAAGCGCTTCTAGAGCATCCACTAAGCGCCTCTAAGCGGCGATCCCCGATACCCCACCGTCGACCGTTCGGCCCATGGCCTCGCGGATTTGCTGGCGAAGCCACACGGCTCCGGCATCCGCGTCAGTCTGCAATGTCCAGACCATGGCGACGGGCGGGAAACTGAGCGTCAGCGGCACGGGGCTTATTTCCAGCCCCAGCATTGGCGCATAACGAAGGGCGATGCGTGAGGACACGGTCGCCAGCACCGCTGAGGATCGCGCCGTCGCCAGAACCGAAAGGAAATCCGGCGCAGCCGCAACGACATCGATTTCCAAGCCGCTCAGTTCCAGTGCATCCTTGATGCAGCCATGCAGGCTGTCCGTCTGCGATATGACCGCATGTTTGGCCTCGATATAGGCGTCCAGTCCCACGGGATTGGGCAGATCGAGCAAAGCCGGGTTGAAGCAGCACAGCACGCTGGAGGAATAAAGCGGTTCGCAACGGTGGCGCTGCTCCTTCGAATAGGTGCATCCAACAGCCATGTCGATCACGCCCGTATCCAGCATCGCCGTGATCTCCTGCTCCTGCCCGCTGCGGGCCAGAATGCGGATGCCGGGCGCGATTTCGCGCAGCCGCGCCGTCAGATCCGGCAAAAGCAACAGCTCCACCTCGCTAGACATGCCCAGCCGGAACGTGCGGCGCTCGGTGGCCGGATCGAACACATCCGCCGTCAAAACCGCCGCCTGCGCCTGCCGGAGCGCCTGCCGCACCGGGCCAGCCAGATGGAGCGCTCGCGCCGTCGGCTTCATCTCCTGCCCCACGCGGATAAAAAGCTCGTCCTGAAACAGCGTCCGCAGGGTGGAGAGATTATGGCTCATCGCCGGCTGCTGGATTTTCAGCCGCCGCGCGGCGCGCGTAACGTTCATCTCCTCCATCATCGCATCGAAAGCGATGAGAAGATTGAGGTCGAAGGAACGGAGATTGAAATGATCGATAGTTTGCATAAGTCACATCGATTTGATTGCTGACCTGTCTACACTTAGCTGGAGTGCGGAAAGTTTCAAGACATTCCTTCAACCCAGGAGTCCCCCAATGCCGTCACGTCGCTCACTTCTAAAAGGCGCCGCCAGCGCCATCTTCGCCGCGCCTTTTGTTGCACCCGCCGTCGCATTCGCCAAGGCGCCCCTTGCCGCCACACAGGCCCCCGGCTTTCATCGGCTGATGGTCGGCAAGGCGGAAGTCACCGCCCTCTCGGACGGAGTCATCGCGCTGCCACTCGCCAAGATTTACACCAACACCACACCGGAACACGCCTCGAAGGTCTTACAGGACGCCTTCCTGCCGGAAGAGACGCCTACCTCAGTCAATGCATTTCTCGTCAACACAGGAGACAGGCTGGTGCTGATCGACGCCGGCACCGGCGCCTATCTCGGCCCGTCCCTCGGAAGGCTCGTCGCCAATATTGAGGCCTCCGGTTATAAAAGCGCTGACATAGATGACGTTGTCCTCACCCATATCCATACCGACCACTCCGGCGGGCTATCGGCCGATGGCAAACGTGTCTTTGCCAATGCGACCCTGCACGTCAACGAGCGCGAAGCCGCCTTCTGGCTCGATGCGGCAAAGGCCAAGGCGGCCCCCGAAGCGCTGAAGAAGGGTTATGCCGAAGCGAAGGAGAGCATCCAGCCCTATATCGATGCCGGCAAATTCGAGACATTCGGCGATAATGCCGCGCCGGTTGCCGGTCTCGGCTCTGTCCTTTACGCCGGCCACACGCCCGGCCACAGCGCTATTGTTCTCGAAAGCGACGGCCAGAAAATCGTCTTCTGGGGCGATATCACCCATGGCGATATCCTCCAGTTCGATGAGCCGGATGTGGCGATCGAATTCGACGTCGACCAGAAGGCCGCCGTCGTGGCGCGTGATCTGGCGTTCCGGCAGGCGGTGGAAGGCAGATATCTGGTGGCTGGCGCACATATAGCCTTCCCCGGTATCGGCCATGTGCGCACCGACAGCACCAATTACGATTGGCTGCCGGTCAATTATACGGCGCTCTAAGGGGCGAAACAGCCTGGCCTGATCCTCAACGGGTCAGGCCTTTGCGCGGGAACGACGCGTCAGGTCAGCGCCACCTGCCGCGTTTCCGCATTGATCATCGTCGCGGCAATGGCGGCAAGCACCAGCAGACCGGCGAAAATGCCGATTGCGACGCCAAAACCCTGCGCTATGGCATAGCCAAGCAGAGACGGCGCCAGCAGGCCGCCCAGCCTTGCCATGGCGCCCGCAGCCCCCATGCCGGTTGCGCGCGATTCGGTCGGGTAAAGCTCCGGCGTAAAGGCGTAGAGCGCGCCCCAGGTGCCGAGAAGGGCAAAACTCATGATCAGCAGCGAAGCGGCAATCATGACGCCGCCGACCGCGAGTGTGAACAGCAGGCAACCGAGCGCCGAGAGCAGGCAAAAACCGATCAGCGTCGGCTTGCGACCCCATTTTTCAACGCCATAAGCGGCAAGCGCATAACCGGGGATCTGCGCCAGCGCCACCAGCACCAGAAACCCGTAACCGCGCACGAAACCGAAACCGTCACCCGCCAGTTTCGCCGGCATCCAGGTGAAGACGCCGTAATAGGAAACAGAGACGAGGAACCAGATCGCAAGGATCATGAGGCTGCGCTGCCTGAGCGCCGGTGAAAATATCCCCTGGCCCTTAGCCACATCAGGCTGGAAAAGCGCCGTCCCGGCATCGAGCGGCGCGCGCCCATTCGTCACCAGCATGCGGTTGACGACGGCCTTGGCTTCCTCCAATCGCCCGCTGCGCAGCAGGTAAAGCGGCGATTCCGGCACCAGAAAACGTAAGCCCAGACCCAGAACGGCCGGGAACGCCGTCACGGCAAAAATGTAACGCCAGGCGTCGGCGACACCGGCAAGGCTCGCGCCCCAGGCCGCCAGCGCCACGATCAGCGTGCCGACAGCCCAGAAACCCTCCAGAAAGACCAGCCAGCGGCCACGATTTTTGGCGGGCAGGAACTCGGCCATCATCGCATAATCCACCGGCAGCGTGCCGCCCACGGCGGCACCGGTGAGAAAGCGCAGAACAAGCAGGATGGTAAAATCAGGAGCGAACACCGAAAGCACACCGAACAGCCCATCGCAGGCCACGGTGACGATCAGCACACGGCGACGCCCGTAACGATCCGCCAGCCGCCCGAAGCCGGCAGCACCAAGCAGCATGCCGAAAAAGAACGCCGTGCCGGTCTGCAGCGCCTGCGGCACCGTCAGCCCGAAGGTTGCGGCAATCGAGGCGGCGGTGAAGCCGACGGCGAGAACCTGCATGGCATCCGCGGCCCAGACGAGGCCGAATATGCCCATCAGCCGCCGCTGATAGGCGCCTGCGCCCGCGCGCTCCAGCGCATCGTTCATGGTGATAGCCGTCATGCCCCGCCCCTTTGCAGAAATCGACTTTGACTTGCTATCGTATAGGGGAAGGAAACGGAATTGAATTCTGTGGAGGGTTTGCACGGTTGGAACGAAATGCACGCCGCAACGATAAACGAACCCCTCAGCCGTAAACCCTGAGCGGCTCCTCAAAACCCTCATCTGCCGCCATGGCGGCCGGCATGACGGCCTGGCAGTTGCGCCAGCCGATCTTGCCCTTCAGCCGCTGATGCACGTCGTCTCCAATTGGCACCACCAGCACCCGGCTCGGGTCCACCGGACCCGGAAAATCGAGCGCCGCATAAGCGACCTTCTCGAAACCGAGCGGCATATAATAGGGCGGATCGCCGATCAGGATTACCGCTTCCGAGCCGTTGCGCCGGGCGGCGGCAATGGCGATCCGGACGAGTTCCCGGCCGATGCCCTTGTTCTTGTGCGAGGGCCGAACGGCAAGGGGCCCGAGCATATGGCCCTTCACCCCGCCGGCCAGAACCGGCGTCATGCGCACCGAAGCAATCGTCTCGCCATCATCGGCGCAGACGAAGGACAGCGACCGGTCATGCGGCCCCTGCTCGCGGATGCGCGCGGCCGCACGGGTATGCCGGCCGGGACCGAATGCTTCTTCGTTGATGACGTCGATGATGGCGTCGTGCGACGCGTCCTCGATGAGGTAGACAAGATCGTGCTTGGACATGAAGAGACCGAAACTTCCAGAATACGGATGCGACAATAGATGACGGCTGCGCCGGTAAGGGCGTTCAGGAGCGTCAGCGTCGTCGGAGCATCCGTGGTTCGATCATAATCAAAAATTTCCTCAGAATTGTGAAAATCGCAATTATCAGGAAAATAACGGCCCGTCCAGAACAAATCGCTACGCCGTGCCATTCCCGCTATGCGAGGCGGAAACGCATTGTTCAATACCTGGCGGGTTCGCGCCTGACCGTGAAACGGGTAGGATCGGCCACAAGGAAACAACCAAGGAGATCATCATGGGTATGCTCGTGGAAGGCGTATGGAAAGACGTCTGGTACGACACCAAGGAAACCAAGGGGCACTTTAAGCGCAGTGCCTCGCAATTCCGCAACTGGATTACAGCGGACGGCGCACCCGGCCCTTCCGGAGAAGGCGGGTTCGAGGCGGGGAAGGACCGTTACCACCTCTACGTCTCCCTCGCCTGCCCCTGGGCGCACCGCACCCTGATCTTCCGCAAGCTGAAGAAGCTGGAAGACCTGATTTCCGTCTCCGTCGTCGATCCGCTGATGCTGGAAAACGGCTGGGAATTCAAGCCTGAGGGCGAGCGCACACCGGGCGCGACCGAGGATCACCTCTTCGGCTCCTCGGCGCTCTGGCAGGTCTACACCAAAGCAGACCCCAAATATTCGGGGCGTGTCACCGTGCCAGTGCTGTGGGATAAAAAACGCGGCACCATCGTCTCCAATGAATCGGCGGAAATCATCCGCATGTTCAACGTGGCCTTCAACGATCTCACCGGCTCGCAGGCCGATTATTATCCTGAAGCACTGCGCTCGGAAATCGACGCACTGAACGAGGTAATCTACGACACCGTCAATAACGGTGTTTACAAAGCCGGTTTCGCCACCACGCAGGATGCCTACCAGCAGAACGCCGTAAAGGTATTCGAAACGCTGGATATGCTGGAGGACCGCCTGAAGGATCGACGTTTCCTGTTCGGCGCGGAGCAGACGGAAGCGGACTGGCGGCTATTCACCACGCTGGTGCGGTTCGATCCTGTCTATGTCGGCCATTTCAAGTGCAACATCCGCCGCATCCACGACTATCCGCACCTGACGGCTTATCTGCGCGATCTCTACCAGACGCCGGGCGTACCTGAAACGGTCGATATGCGCCACATCAAGGAACATTATTACCGCAGCCACCGCACCATCAATCCGACCGGCATCGTGCCCGTTGGCCCGGAACTGGACCTGACCATGGCCCATGGCCGCGAGGCCCTTGCCTGACGGGAGCGATAGCCGCTACCAGTAGTCGGCAATCGCCGCTTTGCCGGAAAGTTCGGCAAGGCGGCGGCGGGTGGCGGGTGTCACATTTTCCGGCAGGTCTGAGAGATCGAAAAAACCGCTTTCAGTGATTTCATGATCCGGTTTTTTCGGCGTGGTCTGGGTGACCTGAAGCCGGTAGAGCGCCACATGATCGCGGTTACTGCCTTCCAGATTGAGGTAGACATGCAAAAGCTCCGGCTTCGAGGAAGCCTCAAGATTGCCTTCCTCGCGAATTTCCTTGTGTAATGCCGCGAGCAGGGTTTCGCCGCGTTCCACCCCGCCGCCCGGCAGATACCAGCCGGGCAGATAGGTGTGCCGCACGAGAAAAATCCTGCCCTGTTCATCGTAGCAAGCGGCGCGCACGCCAAGGGTTGCACCGCGCGTGAACAGGAAAACGAAATGCAGAATGCGGATCAGCAGGCGCGTGTGGAACGGGCGGGCGTCCCGCCGCATTGTCTCATCACTCACTCTGGTTTCTCCCCGTCGGCAGGCTTTTGTTGGACGTGTGGCATATCATAGGTTATCTCTCCCGCCATGTTCAAACTTGCGCATATTTCAGACGTCCATTTGGGGCCTTTGCCGAAACTCACTTTCCGGGAACTTGCATCGAAACGGATCACCGGTTTCGTCAACTGGCATCGCAACCGCCGCAAGCATCTCTTCACCGATACGCTTGAAAAGCTGCTCGACGATCTCGAGACAAAATCGCCGGATCATCTGGCTATCACCGGCGATCTCGTCAATCTTGCGACCGGCATCGAAATCCGCGCCGCCGCCGACTGGCTGGAGGAAGTGGGCGATCCCGAAAAGACCTCCGTCGTTCCCGGTAATCACGACGCCTATGTGTCCGGCGCGCACGACAAGGCCATGCAGGCCTGGTATCCTTACGTGCGCGGTGATGGCGACCCTGCGGAATGGGATGATGACCGCAAGATTTTCCCCTATATGCGCTTGCGCGGCCCCGTGGCGCTGATCGGCTGCTCCACCTCCATTGCCACACCGCCCTTCTCCGCAACGGGATATTTCGGTAACCGGCAGGCCCGCGCCACGGCGGGACTCTTAAAAAAAGCCGGTGAACAGGGCTTGTTCCGCGTGGTGATGATCCATCATCCGCCGATCCGGGGTGCCACTGCCGCCCACAAGCGCATGTTCGGCGTTCGCCGTTTTGCAGCAGCACTTGGCGTCGGCGGTGCGGAACTGGTGTTGCATGGGCACACCCATTTGAACACGGTTTACTGGCTGAATACACATCACGGGCTGGACCATATCCCCGTCGTCGGCATTTCCTCCGCCAGCCAGGGGCCGGGCGGCGAAAAACCGCGGGCGGCCTATAATCTCTTCAACATTTCCGGCGGTCCCGGTACCTGGAACGTTGCCTGCGAACGGCATAGCCTCAACGAGGCCGGCACGGGTGTGGCGCTTGAGGATATCAGGGTGTTTTATGAGAATGGTAGGCCGCTTGGGTTTTCGCGTCCTGCGGAGCAGAGTCCGGAGGAGTAAAGCGACGGAGGGTGGGGGGGGTAAACCCACCCTCCAAGCAAGCTCACTTCGCCCGCTCTTCCAACACCCGGTTGGCCGCCGAAACGATTGCCTCCAGCGAAGCCGCTACGATATTCGTGTTGATCCCCGCGCCGAACAACTTACCACCCGGATGCTCCATCTCGACATAGGCGATGGCCGAAGCATTCGAGCCATGCTGCAGTGAATGCTCCGAATAATCGTTCACCGACAGATCAACCCCAAGATAAACCGACAGCGCATTGATGAACCCGTCGATCGGACCCGTTCCCTTGCCCTCGATGCGCTTCACCTCGCCATTGTCGGTGATCTCGGCGGCGACGATGCGCACGCCCTTGAAATCGCCGGCCGGATAGGTGTGGTGATCCACGAACTTGATGCGCGCATTCGGCTGTGTCACGTAGCGCTCGATAAAACGCTCGTAGATGCGCTTGGCCGGCAGCTCGACACCCTCTTCATCGGTGATGCGCTGGATGTCCTCACGGAACTCCACCTGCAAATTGCGCGGCAGGTTGATGCCGTAATCCTGCTGGAGAATATAGGCGATACCGCCCTTGCCGGATTGTGAGTTGATGCGAATGATCGCCTCATAGGAGCGGCCGACATCCTTCGGATCGATCGGCAGATAGGGCACTTCCCAAACGGGGTGGTTGGCGACCTTGATCGCCTTCATGCCCTTGTTGATCGCATCCTGATGCGAGCCGGAGAAGGCCGTATAGACCAGTTCGCCCACGTAAGGGTGGCGCTCCGGGATCGTCATCTCGTTGGAATATTCGTAGACATCCTTGATGCGCTCGATATCGCGGCAGTCCAGCTCAGGATCCACACCCTGCGTATACATGTTCAGCGCCAGCGTCACGACGTCGACATTGCCGGTGCGCTCGCCATTGCCGAACAGCGTGCCTTCGACGCGATCCGCACCCGCCATCAGACCCAGTTCGGTCGCGGCAATGCCGGTACCACGGTCATTATGCGGATGCAGGGAGATGATGACGTTTTCGCGGTTGTCGATATTGCGGCACATCCATTCGATCTGGTCGGCATAGATGTTCGGCGTCGCCATTTCGACGGTCGAGGGCAGGTTCAGGATCAGCTTGTTGTCCGCCGTCGGCTTCACCACCTCGACCACGGCGTTGCAGATTTCCAGCGCCACTTCCAGCTCTGTGCCGGTAAAGCTCTCGGGCGAATATTCGAAACGATAACCGCCGCCAGCCTTCGCCGCCATATCGGTGATCATCTTGGCGGCATCGACGGCGATCTGCTTGATGCCATGCACATCCTTGCCGAACACCACGCGGCGCTGCAATTCCGACGTGGAATTGTAGAAATGGATGATCGGCTTGTTGGCGCCTTCCAACGCCTCGAACGTGCGGCTAATCAGCTCCGGGCGGCACTGCACCAGCACCTGCAGGGAGACATCGTCGGGCACGTTGCCCTCTTCCACGCACCAGCGGGCGAAATCGAAATCCGTCTGCGAGGCGGAAGGGAAACCGATCTCGATTTCCTTGAAACCCATTTCGAGCAGCAGCTTGAACATGCGTGCCTTGCGGTCGTGACCCATGGGGTTGACCAGCGACTGGTTGCCGTCGCGCAGGTCCACCGAACACCAGATCGGCGCCTTGTCGATGGTCTTACCCGGCCATGTCCGGTCGGGGATATTGATGGTCGGGTAAGGGCGATACTTCACGCTCGCGTCAGCCATGCCCTTGGAAATATTGGTGATCTTGCCGTCCATTTCGCTTCCTCCTTGCGCAGTCCGCGGGCGTCTTTCACCATCGGCGGATGCGCGGCCCTTCAGGGCCTAAATCCAGTATAAAATGAGATTTCGAGATGAGGAGCGTTTGCGCCAGCGGGCTTTCGGCCGCCGGGCGCTCCTCACTGGACCCGGCAACCGCGTGTAAGGTCGAGGCTAAGAAGCGAGAGTGCACCGCACGGCGAGGCCTTCGCAGAAATCTGCGCGCTCATGCCAAAAATGGTTGCGATGCTGTTGCTCATGGCGATGTGTATAAACAGCGGCTGGCGGCCTGACAAGTGATCTTGTGATGCGCAGGCTTATTTTGCTTGGCGGCCAGTCTCCAGCCTTTCAGCGATCCACAATTTGACAAGCGATTGCCGGGTCACACCGAGACGACGTGCTTCGTTGTCGAGATCGTTGACGACCCACGTCGGAAAATCGATGTTCACGCGCTTGGGTTCGATGTTCAGATGGCGCGCCGTCGACCAGTCGAGATATTCGCTGATGTCTTCGCCGTCATCGGCCATCCTGTCGAATTCTTCTGCGCTTATTGTCTTCATAATGATACCTCTCTAATTCTCGGACACGTCGCACGGAAATGATGCGAATACGGCCACCCCGCACTGTATGGACAGCCAACCACAACTTCTCCCCGAGAAGTGCGATGAGGGCGAACCGCTCTTCTCCAATATTCTGCGCTGTAACCGTCAAACCGTATTTATCGTGCCACAATGCCTGTGCATCGACAAAATCGATGCCGTGTTTGTCTTTATTGCCAGCGCTCTTTATCGGATCAAATTCGAATACCATAGGAATATAATATAAAAACTATACCATTTCCACCATCTAACCACGCTTCACCACCCGCTGCAACGCCATCATCAGCCCGCCACCGATCAGCCCCCAGAAGGCTCCGGAAATGCCGCCGAAGGAAAGGCCGGATGCGGTGATGAGAAAGGTAATGGCCGCCGCCTCGCGGGTTTCCGGCTCCCTGAAGGCTGCGACTGCGGAGCCGGAAAAGGCGCCGACCAGCGCCAGCCCCGCCACCGCCTGGATGAGGATGGGCGGCGCCAGCGCCACGAAGGCGGTGACCACGCCCGCCAAAAGACCGAAAATAATATAGCCGACACCGCCGATGATCGCCGCCCAGTAACGCCGCGTTGGATCGGGATGGGCGTCCTCGCCCGCGCACATGGCCGCCGTAATCGCCGCGAGATTGACCGCATGCCCGCCAAACGGCGCAGAGAGCAGCGAGAAAAAGCCGGTCGAGGCGAAAAGCGGTCCGGGCTGCGGATTGTAATGATTGACCTTGAGCACCGCGATACCGGGAATATTCTGCGAGGCCATGGTGACGA
This sequence comes from Agrobacterium sp. ST15.13.013, assembly GCF_027956525.1. NCBI lineage: Bacteria > Pseudomonadati > Pseudomonadota > Alphaproteobacteria > Hyphomicrobiales > Rhizobiaceae > Agrobacterium > Agrobacterium sp. ST15.13.013. Next base: position 89,547 of record NZ_JAQKGP010000002.1, on the reverse strand, counting down.
TGAAGAGCGGCAGCGCGATGGAAACAACCGCGTGGAGACTGAAGACAGGCGTTACCCACTCCATCGGCGGCGTCAGCGATTGCGCCACGCTGTCCAGCGCACCCGCCGGAATGTCGACGCCGAAAATCATCACCAGCACGAAGGCGGCAAGGGCGGCGGGCACAGCGAACAGCCGTTTGAAGGCTCCCACCACGATCCAGGCAAGGATGATGGGCAATCCAAGCGCCGGGTTGAAACCGATCGCCTTGATGGGCGCGAAACACAGGCCGATGATGACGCCCGAAAGCATGGCGTTGGCAAGCGGCGCAGGAATGGAGGCGACAGCCTTTCCCAGCGGCCTGAATAGGCCCGCGATGATGATCAGGATGGCGCAGATGATGAAACCGCCGACGGCCGCCGGAAAGCCGCCCTCAATGACGCCGGTGGTCGCAAGCAGCGCAGCGCCCGGCGTCGACCAGGCGATGCTGATGGGAAGCCGGGTGGCGGCGGAAAGGATAATGGCGCAAAGCCCCATTGCTACCGAAAGCGCCATCAGCCCCGAAGCCGCCTCGAAATCCGTCGCACCGACAGCTTTCAGGCCCTGCAGCACGACGGCGAAGGAGCTGGCGAAACCGACAAAGGCGGTGAGGCAGCCCATGAACAGGCTCTGGACGGAAAAATCTTTCAGCATGAAGCACTCTGCGGCCTGCTGCCTGTCGCAAACAACCGCAACGGTCCACATTGGCGACAGGCAGAAACAAAACTGAAGCGTGACGCGCGAATCCGGGGATGGCGACACGCTCTGGATGAAGCGTGATTATATTCAGGATCAAAAAAGACGCCGCTTGGCAAGATGAGCCGCCAGACTTCAGGTACGGCGGAGCGGAAAACGTCATCAAAGTTTAGCGGCGCGGCGCTAATCCTGCCTGCATCACGACCGATCATGCACAACAAGAGGGACCCTTGCCATGCTCCGCACCGTCACCATCGTCGCCTGCTGTTTTGCAGCTCTGCCGGCCGTAGCCCAGACCCCGCCGCCACCGGCGTTTCTGGGCCAGATCGTCGTTCCATCGGGTCTTTCCATCGATGGCGTTACCTTCGGCGGCATTTCCGATCTCGCCTTTGACAGCGAAACCGGACGTTATCTCGCAATTTCCGATGACCGCGTGGAAAAAGGGCCGGCCCGTTATTACGAGCTGGAACTGGCCGTGACGGAAGGCGCCGCCACGCTCAACATCGCCGCCACGCGCGAACTGAAGGATGAGACTGGCGCCGCTTATGCGCCGAAGGGCATCGATGCGGAGGGCGTCGCGCTCGACCGCAAGGGCGGCAAGCTCTACTGGTCGTCCGAACGCGACCTGAAGAACCAGCCGGCTCTCTACGTCGCGGACCTCGACGGCAGCAATGTGAAGCGGCTGGAGCTGCCGGACGCCTATCTCGTCGACGACGCAAAGACCAAGGGCGTCCAGAACAACCTCGCTTTTGAAGGCCTGACCCTGATGCCCGGCCGGCTGATCGCCGCCACCGAAAATGCTCTCATCCAGGACGGCCCCAAGGCGACGCCGCAGGCGGGCAGCCCGGCCCGCATCCTCGTCATCGACACGGCGACGCTGAAGCCGGTCGCCGAGCACGTCTATGTCACCGAGGCAATCTCGAAGACGCCGACGGCCGCCGAGCCGAAATATAACGACAACGGCCTTTCCGCCATCGCCGCACTGCCGGATGGTCGTTTTGTCGCCGTCGAGCGCAATTTTGCCTCCGGCGTCGGCAACCACATCCGCTTTTTCATCGCCGACATGTCCCGCGCCGACAATATTCTCGGCAAGGACAAGATCGATCCGGCATCCGTGGCCGCCGTATCCAAATCACCCTGGTTTGAAATCAACGAAGGCGATTTCGGCCTCGATATCGACAATATCGAGAGCTTCGCCTTCGGCCCGGTGGTGGATGGCAAGCAGCTGTTCGTCATCGCCTCCGATGACAATTTCAACACGGGCAAGCAGTTCACCCAGTTTGCAGCTTTCGCAATTCCCGCCAACCTCAGTCAGTGAAATCCGCCAGAAGCGGAATGCCGGCTCTGAATCAGCTCAGGGCCGGCATCGGCAATTATTCCGAGAGGCGTCTTCACCAGCGAAGCAGACGTGAGCCGGCAAAAGCGCCGGCGATGCCGGTCGCCAAGATGCCAAGCGAATACCAGATCAACACGAAAGCCATGCCGTTTTCGGTGCAGAACCACGAATAGACCCAAGCTCCGGCCGCACCCGCGGCAATGCCTGCGGCAAATCCCGCAAGCGTGGGATCAGCGGGAGCCGAACGCTTGAGAACCGCAAAATTCGCCATAAACAGCGGCAGTGCAAAAGCAACGATGAAAAACGGGCAATGCAGCGCCGACGACCCGATAATAAGGGTGCTGTAGGTGCCGGGCACGGCAAATCCGAGTTGAACGAGCGCGATAAGCGCCATGGCGACAAAAATCAGCGCAAGCCACACAAACAGGAAACCCCGCTCGCCTTCCGGCCGCGCAAGCCGCATGACGGCGAAAAAGGCAACCGTGGCAAGAACGGCGTTATAGGCGGATTTGACCCAGAAACCCGGTTCGGTCATGGCGTCACTCATGTCGACGCGAAGCCCCAGAATGGCCAGCATCAGCACCAGCGAAAAGCCGAGCGCAGGCAAGACGGCGAACGCCAACCTCCGCTCCAGCGCGAAAGCGGCAACAGGTTTCAGATCGTCCGCCAGTTGTTCGATGATGTCTTCCGTCTTCTTCACGTGTCCCCCCGCAACTTTGCCGCCAGGACTTTCAGCGTTCTGTGAATACCGACCCTCGCCGCAAGCTCGGTCTGGCCGGACTGTTGCGCCGCTTCGGCAATTGAGTGACCTTCTAGCTTCACCCTTCGAATGAGATCCCGTTGCCGTTCCGGCAGTTCGTCGAGCAGCCGCTCCACATCCATGCGGGCTGTGACCGCGTCAACAGACGGTTCCGCCTCCAGCGTTTCATCAAGTTCGACTTCCGCCAACAGGCGCGCACCCCGGCCCCGATAGTGATCGATGAGCTTGTAGCGCGCTATCGAAAAGAACCACGCCGTGAAAGGTCGCGCACGATCATAGGTCTCTCGTTTGGCGTGAAGCGACAACAGGGTTTCCTGCACAATATCTTCGACATCGCCTCTGGCGGCGGCGGCCATGCGCCTGCCGTAATAGGCGATCAGCAGCCGTCTCAGGGCATGAAGCAAATGCCTGTAGGCACCTTCGTCCCCATCGAGGGAACGCAGCATCAGCATTTTCAGTGTCTCTTCCGAAGGGCTGCCTGTCATCGTCACTATCGGGTTATTCGCGCTCAGGAGGATATTGTTACATGGTGACTCAAAAAAAATCTCGCTCGAACTTGCCCTCACAAGCACGTGAAGATGTAACGGCCGGCCCAAGGCCTGCGACATGATGAAATAACACCGACCTTAAACGAAAAGCCCGCACCGGCTTCCACCGATACGGGCTTTCTCAACTGAAAAATCGAAAGCTCAGAGTTCCGATTGGCTCTCGACGATCTTGCCGACGAGGCCGTAATCCCTGGCCTCTTCCGCGCCGAGCCAATAATCGCGATCGATATCCTTGGCGATCTTTTCTTCGCTCTGGCCGGTGGCCTTGGAGAAGATCTTGATCAGGCGCTGGTTCATCTTGATGATTTCGCGGGCCTGGATTTCGATGTCGGAGGCCATGCCGCGCGTACCGCCGGAGGGTTGGTGCAGCAGGAAGCGGGTGTTCGGCAGGCACAGGCGCCGTTCCTTCGGCACCGAAACGTAAATCAGCGCGCCGGCGGAAGCGACCCAGCCCGTGCCGATCATATAGACCTTCGGCTTGATGAACTTGATCATGTCATGGATGGAATCACCCGATTCGACATGGCCGCCCGGCGAATTGACATATACGCGAATGTCGTCGTCGCTGGCGGCGGCAAGGGCCACGAGCTGCGTGCAAACCTTCTGCGCCAGTTCCTGCGTGATGCCACCATAGATGAAGATCGAACGCGACTTGAAAAGATTCGCTTCCGTTTCCTTGCCGATCGGCAGTTCCTTGCTCTTGTCGTCTTCGTCTTCGTTCATCAACGGCTCTCTCCAGCAAAATTCGTGCATGCCCTTCGGACATAGTGCGACTTGTTACGTAAGGCAATGAGCGAAAAAGGCAAGGTTTGCCCTCCAACAATAAACAGCACCACCGGCAGATGACGCATGGACAGCCTGTCTGCCTTCGCGATATCGTTGACGCCTCATTACAGCGCCGCCGGCTGCGGGAAGCCCAAGATCCCGTTGCGGGCGGTCATAATCTCAAGAGGGAACCATGCTGAAAAGACTAAGCCTCGCAGCCGCCGCACTGGGCGTTACCGCCCTGCCCGCTTTCGCCCATTTGAACCCGGAAGAACACGGCTCCTTCATGGCCGGCGTCTCCCACCCCTTCTTTGGTGCGGATCACATTCTGGCGATGGTGGCCGTCGGCATCTGGGCCTCGCAGATCGCCGTGGCGCAGAACGACCGCAAGGCGCTGTGGATAGTGCCTTCCGCCTTCGTCGGCACCATGGCCGTCGGCTTTCTGATGGCGGTTTACGGCATCGGGCTTCCCTTCGTCGAACCGGCCATTCTCGCCTCCGTCATCGGTCCCGGCCTGCTCGTTGCCATGGCGACAAGGCTTCCCACGGCAGCGGCGGCGGCCGTCGTCGGCGCTTTCGCGCTTTTCCATGGCCATGCCCATGGCGGTGAACTCGGCAGCGCCGGCGCGCTTCAATTCGGCATCGGCTTCATGATCGCCACCGCCATCCTGCATGCGGCCGGCATTGCGCTCGGCCTCGGCATTGCCCGTTTCGGCTCAGTAGCCAGCCGCACCGTCGGCGCCTTGACAGCGATTGCGGGTCTCTCGCTCGCCTTCGGCGGCTGACGATCATTACCGAAATTTAAAATTCGGGCCGCTTTGAAAAGCCGGAATTGAGGCCTACCTCCTTATCGTGGATTTTCGCTTCACGGTAAGGAGGCAGCATATGTCACCGGAAGAAAGTCAGCTTCTCAAGGGCCTGTTCGAAAGAACCAGGGCCGCATCCGCCACCCCGCGTGACCGCGAGGCGGAAACATTGATCGCAGACGCCGTGCGCGATCAGCCCGCGGCCCCCTATTATCTCGCCCAGGCGGTCATCGTTCAGGAAAAGGGACTGGAAGCGGCCGCAGCCCATATCAAGCAGCTCGAAGACCGTATCCACGCGCTGGAAAGCGGCAATAGCGCCCCACAGGCCGCAGCGCAGGGCGGCTTTCTGAGTTCCATCTTCGGAACCGGCCAGTCACAGCCGCCAGCACCGACACCCGTCCCTGCCCCGCAAGCCTCATGGCGCAACGATACCGCCGGCCAGACGGCGGGTCCCTGGGGATCGCCCGCAGGCCAGCAACCCGGCGGCCCCTGGAGCCAGCAGCCCGCCGCATTCGGGCGCACATCAGGCGGTGGTTTTCTACAGGGGGCGCTCGGAACCGCCGCGGGTGTCGCCGGCGGCATGCTGCTCGCCAATTCGTTGAGCGGCATTTTCGGCGGCCACATGTCGTCGCTCGGCCTTGGCTCTCCCTTCGGCGGCAATAGCGGCATCGGCAACGCGCCAGTCGAGGAAACCGTCATCAACAATTATTATGGCGACAGCGCCAGCCCGCAAAACAACGACGATGACGATATCCAGCAGGCCGATTACGACGATAACGTCGACGATGCGGATTTCGATTCAGGCGACGACGGTTCGTTCGCCTGAATCATCGATCCCGACAAAGCCGGATCAGCCGCGACCGCGATAGGTGGGAACGCCCTGATCCGGCAGCCACACACCTTCAGGCGCCGGTCCGGTCTGCCAGAAGACGTCGATCGGAATGCCGCCACGCGGATACCAGTAAGCGCCGATGCGCAGCCATTTCGGCTGCAGCAGCTCCACCAGCCGCTTGGCAATATAGACCGAGCAATCCTCATGGAATGCGCCGTGGTTGCGGAAGGACTGCAAAAACAGCTTCAGCGACTTGGATTCCACCAGGAAATCACCCGGAATATAGTCGATGACGATATGGGCGAAATCCGGCTGGCCGGTCATCGGGCAAAGCGATGTGAATTCGGGCGCAGTGAAGCGCACGACATAATCGGTGCCGGCATTGCCGTTCGGCACTTTTTCGAGCACGGCCTTTTCCGGGCTCTCAGGCGTATCGACCTTCGTGCCCAGCTGCGACAGGCCGGAAACATCCGTCACGGACATGGAAAACTCCTGTTTTTCAAACAATCACTTTGACGCCATGCGCCTTTTCGCCCTCAGGCTCGACGTGAATGGCAAGGCTGGCGCCCGGTATGACGTCCCTTATGGCATCTTCAAGGCGGTCGCAAATATCATGCGCCTCCCGCACCGTCATGACAGCAGGGACCACGACGTGAAAATCGATGAAGGCGGCCGAGCCGGCGCGACGTGTCCGCAGATCGTGTACGCCAATCACACCGCCGGAATGTTCGGCGATGGCCTTCTTGATCGCCTCGTCCTCTTCCGGCTCCACGGCCCGATCCATCAGCCCGCCAAGCGAATGCAGAATGACCTTCGATCCCTGGAACAGGATGTTTATGGCCACCAGAATGGCAAGCAGCGGATCGAGAATGGCGTAGCCCGTCAGCAATGCAAGGACAAGGCCGACGAGAACACCCGCCGAGGTAACGACATCCGACATGATGTGGTGGCCATCGGCCGCAAGCGCGGGTGAGGAATGTTTTTTGCCGACGCGAATCAGGATTATCGCCCAGACAGCATTAACGATACCGGCCACGGCATTGATCGCAAGACCAAGCACCGGCGCTTCCGGCAATCTCGGATTGAACAGAGCGCCCCAGGCCTCCTGCACGATCAGGAGCGCGGCAACGACGATGAGTACACCCTCCACGACCGCGGAAATATATTCCGCTTTATGGTGGCCGAACTGGTGGTCGTCATCGGCCGGCTTCTGCGCATAGCGAATGACGAAATAGGCGATGAAGGCCGCGACCACGTTCACGGTCGATTCCAGACCGTCCGATAAAAGCGCGACCGAGCCCGTGACCCACCAGGCCACGAGCTTCAGGCCAAGGACGCCGAAAGAAAGCGGGATGCCCCAGAATGCGAGCTTGCGAACCAGCGCCCCGCCCGGCATATTGCCTTCATTGTTCATTTTCTGCCCCCGTGCGGATGCGAACGAATTGCATCATCAAGTGCCAAAACGCACGAACCGCGCGCACGGGGTCTCCGTGCGCGCGGTTCGCTATTTGCGCGTTCTATCCTTCAAACGGAGAACAAGGTCAAGGGCCTTGAGCCCTCGTCCAAAACGTCATGCTTCGCTTTTTTGCTCGCAGAAACGAATGCGGTTGCCAAACGGATCGGTCACTTCCATCACATCGCCCCATGGCAGTTCTTCAACGCCCGGCTTCATGAAGCGATAGTCCTTCGCCGCCAGTTCCTGTTGATAGGCGTGAACGCCGTGCATGGTGACGAAGATGTTGGAACCCGGCGTCGCATCCCCATGATGGCCGCTGAGGTGAAGCCCCATTCCGGCTCGTGAAACCTGCATATAGAGCGGGAAATTTTCGCCGAATCGGTGTTCCCAATCGACCCCGAAACCGAGAAACTCGACATAGAACTCCCGCGCCTTGGCCTCGTCGAAGATCCGGACAATCGGGAACGTCCGTCCGAAGCCGATGTCTCCAAAAATCTGTTTCCCGGCGTCGCCCATGCTGCCTTGACCCATTTTCGGCCGCAAAAATGAAACCGGCCGCACAGGTGCGGCCGGTAGGATCAGCTTATTCGGCTGCGACGATCTTGCCGTCCTGCCACTTGAAAAGCGAGAAGGCTTGCGAGGTCAGGTCGCCGTTTTCGCCGTAGGTCACCTTGCCGATTGCGGTCGGGAAAGCATCACCGCTTTTCAGGGCCGTGGCGACGGCTTCGGAATCCTTGGCGCTTCCGGCCTTCTCGATGCCGGCCTTCAGCACTTCAACAGCGGCATAGGCGTTGAGCGTGAAGGCTTCCGCCGGAATGTTGGCGGCCTTCAGCGCTTCGGCAGCGGCCTTGGAATCGTCGTTCTTCAGCGCGTCGGAAGCGTTGGTGAAGATCGTGCCTTCGCCAGCCTGCGAGCCGATGTTCCAGAACTCGCTGTTCGACAAGCCGTCACCGCCGATAACGGCAGCCTTGGAGCCGATATCCTTCAGCTGACGCACCAGAAGACCCGCTTCCGGATGGTAACCGCCGAAATAGACGATGTCGACATTGTCGGACTTCAGACGGGCCGTCAGCGCGCCGAGATCCTTTTCGCCGGGCGTCAGCGCGTCGTAGAGCACTTCGGTCACGCCGCCGGCGTTCAGCGTGGTCTTGAAGGCGTCTGCCAGACCTTTGCCGTAAGCGCCCTTGTCGTGAATGATGGCGATCTTCTTGTCCTTGAGGTTGGCGAGAACATATTTCGCCGCAACCTCGGCCTGCTGGTCGTCACGACCGCAGGTGCGGAAAACGTTGGAAAGGCCGCGGTTGGTCAGGCCCGGCGCGGTCGCCGTCGGCGTCACCATCAGCACGCCGTTTTCGGCAAAGACATCCGATGCCGGAATGGCGACGCCGGACGTCACAGGACCGACGACGAAGTGGATGCCCTCGGCAACAAGCTGGTTGGCCGCGGAAACGCCCTGCTTCGGCTCACCGCCGTCATCGGCAAGCTTCAGCACGACCTGTTCGCCGAGGATGCCGCCCTTCTTGTTGATTTCATTGACTGCCGTCTGGGCGCCGTTCTTAACCTGGTCGCCATAGGCGGCGACAGGACCGGTGAGCGGCGCAATCAGGCCGATGACGATCTCGGCATGAGCAAGGGGTGCGAATGCGAAGGACGCTGCAAGCGTCACGCTGGTCAATGTCTTCAGTTTCATCCTGGTGTCTCCTTAAAGGGGGTCGCGGGACCCGGTGAGCGCCATGGGCGCCGACCGAATGAAACTATCGGACGCCTCCCGGCGAAAACTCGTTCCATTTTTGAATTCCGAGCCTTCCACTCAACTCATACGGAAGGTTTGATGATTTATGCAAGTCACCTTTGCTGGATTAGCTCTATTAGCGGTAAATCAATCGCCGGATCGACCGTGATTGCGCCATCGGAAAGGACGCATCGGCTTTCCGTAAACGCTTGGCGTTTGGTCGCCGCTGGAGGATAATACGCCATGATCGCAGCAGATGAAGAATTTCTGACGGGCCTGCCCGTCTTCCGGCATTTTGAAGATGTGGCCGACCCGACGCTTTATCGCGCCCTGCCGCCGGGATGGGGGCTGGCCATCGCCGATATCGTCGATTCGACTTCGGCCATCGGCACCGGCCGCTACAAGGCCGTCAATATGGCGGGTGCGGCGGTCATATCAGGCGTATCGAACAGTCTCGGGCGTCACGACCTGCCTTTCGTTTTCGGCGGCGATGGCGCCGCCGTCACGGTGCCGCCCCAGGGGCTGCCTGTCGCACGAACGGCACTTTCGAATGTGCAGCGTTGGGTAAAGGACGATCTCGATCTTGCCATGCGCGTGGCGCTGGTTCCCATCGAGGATATTCGTGAAAATGGCTTCGATATTCGCGTCGCGCGCTTTCAGGCAAGCGAGGATGTTTCCTACGCCATGTTCTCAGGTGGCGGCAACAGCTGGGCGGAAGCGCGGATGAAGGACGGGCAATATGCCCTGCCCGCCGCGGAAACGGGCGAACGCCCCGATCTCACCGGTCTTTCCTGCCGCTGGAACCCCATTCCGGCAACCCACGGCAAGGTGGTGTCGATTATCGCCGTGCCGGGACCGTCGCGGGACATGCCGGCATTCCGTCAGCTGGTCATCGATCTCGTTGATCTCGCCGAGCAGGATGCAAGACACGGCCACCCCGTGCCGGAGGATGGGCCGAAACTCGGTTTCGTGCGCGAGGGTCTTAGCCTCGAAGCCCGGGCCGGCGCTGCCTATCACGATGCCTGGGGCAGGATGCGCCGCTCGTTTCGCATCCTGGGTGAAAGCTTCCTCGTCAATCTCCTCGGTTTGACCAAACTGTCGCTTGGACGATTTAATGCGGATCGTTACAGACGCTCGGTCGCCAGCAACACCGATTTCAGGAAATTCGACGACGGTCTGAAGATGACCGTTGATATCGACGCCGCCCGACTCGAAAATATCCGCGCGCGGCTGGAACAGGGGCGCCTGTCGGGAAGCTGTTATTACGGCCTGCACGAACAGGATGCCGCATTGATGACCTGTATTGTTCCATCTCCGCTTTCGAGAGACCACATGCATTTCGTGGATGGCGCCGACGGCGGATATGCCGCTGCAGCAACCCGCCTCAAACAACAGATACAAACGGCTGCGCCGGTATGAAAACCGCGCTAATACGCAGCCCCGATCCCTGTGCCGGATGCAGCCGCGGGAAGGCCGCTGAAAAGAAAAACCGGCGTCGTGCGCCGGTTTCAATTGGGTGATGCTGCCGGGCCTTAACAGGACCTTGGGATCAAGCCGCAGTCTTGCTGCTTTTCTGCGCCTGGCAGTAGATGTCCTCGAGTGAAGCAAGGATCTTCTTCACGGATTCGGAGTTGCTGGAGTAATAGATGGTCTGCGCATCCCGTCGTGTCTTCACCAGTCGCTGCGCACGCAATTTCGACAAATGCTGCGAGAGAGCGGACTGACTGAGGCCAACCTGAGAAGCGAGAACACCAACAGGCACTTCCGTATCCACCAGCGTGCACAAGATCATCAGGCGCTTTGGGTTCGCCATCGCTGAGAGCAAGTCTGCAGCGGCGATGCTGTGTTCCGACAGAGATTGATTATCCATACGCTCAAGTCTCCTGATGACAGTCCGAGAGACGGTCATGGTGGCAATAATAGGTGTTCTAAAGGTGTTTTTATAATTCGGTCGATACGTTGTATATACCTAAATCTTGCTTATATCGCGCCCCTTCCAAAGACTATTCTTGACCGATTATTTACTTAATAAATTGTGATTAATTTATCGGCGTTTCGCCTGATTTTATGAAAAATATAATAAAATTATGTATTAGAAATAGCATCCATAAGAAATAATAGATTAAAAATTGAGCACTTCAATACCAACGCTCGATGCCGGATTTTGACGCCACAATCTATTACCACCTTAAATTTAATAGCGAACCAAAGAATCTAGATTAACATTGCGCAATTTTCGCCGAATTTGCAATATGATTTTTATTAGTAATTATTTTAATGCATAACTTGTGAGGTCAAAAAATATTCTTTGCTGCCGTGGGAAGGTATAATTTGCGCCGCAGAGACCTCCCGGAAAAGACGAAGGGCCCTCCACGACGGAAGACCCTTTCTTTTTTGGGGGAGAGGCGAATCGCTATTTCTTGCGGTGACGCGTCAGCCCCGCCACAACTTCATCGGCGGAAATCGTGCCGACGATCGCACCATTGTCGACAACGCCGATCGCGCCGGAATGTTTTGACAGCGCATCGAGAATATCGATCAGCGGCGATGACGGACGGGCGGTGGCGGCGACTGCCATCTGTCCATTGCGTTCGTCCACGCCCCTTTTCATCACATCGGCGGCGGTCAGCATGGAGATCGGGTTCATGTTCTGCACAAAATCCGCGACATAGGGCGTGGCCGGCTGCTTGACGATCTGCTGCGGCGTTCCGCACTGGATGATGCGTCCGCCTTCCATCATGGCGATACGGTTACCGATGCGGAAGGCCTCGTCCAGATCGTGGCTGACGAAGAGAATCGTTTTCTTCAGCCGGCTCTGGAATTCCAGAAGTTCGTCCTGCAGGCGGCTTCTGATGAGGGGATCGAGCGCCGAGAACGGCTCGTCCATCAACAGGATCGGCGCGCCGGTGGCGAAGGCTCTCGCCAGACCCACGCGCTGCTGCATGCCGCCGGAAAGCTCGCCCACCTTGCGGTCGGCCCAGGCGGAAAGATTGACCAGTTCGAGCTGCTCGGCGACCATGCGCTTGCGCTCGGCTTCCGGCACGCCGGAAAGCTCAAGCCCGAAGCCGACATTGTCGGCCACATTGCGCCAGGGCAGCAGGCCGAATTGCTGGAAGACCATGGAGACCGTGTGCATGCGCAGGTCACGCAACGTTTTCGCAGGGCAGCGATAGGGATCGACATAACCCGAACTGGTCTTCACGCCGACATTGCCGCGCACCACGGGCGCAAGCCCGTTGACGGCCCGGAGCAGCGTAGATTTGCCGGATCCGGAAAGCCCCATGAGGACGAGAATCTCGCCTTCCTTGACGGACAGCGAGGCATTGGCGACACCGAGCACCAGCCCGGTTTCGGCATTGATCTCCTCACGCGTACTGCCCTTGTCGATCAGCGGCAAAGCAGCATCGGGCCGGTTGCCGAAAACGATATCGACATTTCCGAAGATGATAGCATCACTCATAGATCATCCTCCGCGCCGGGAAGTCGGAAAAGTCGGTCGAGAACGATCGCCAGTATGACGATGCACAATCCCGCTTCGAAGCCCATGGCTATATTGACGGTATTGAGCGCGCGCACCACCGGCACCCCCAGGCCATTGGCGCCCACAAGCGCGGAAATGACCACCATCGACAGCGACAGCATGATCGTCTGGGTGAGACCGGCCATGATCTGCGGCGCGGCGAAGGGAAGCTCCACCTTGCGCAGAACCTGCGATGGCGTGGCGCCAAAGGCGACGGCCGCCTCCACCAGCGCCGGCGGGGTCGAGACGATACCGAGACGGGTCAGCCGCACGGGAGCTGGAATGGCGAAGATGACGGTGGCGATGAGCCCCGGAACCATGCCGAGACCGAACAGCACCAGCGCCGGGATGAGATAAACGAAGGTGGGGATGGTTTGCATCAGGTCCAGCACCGGGCGCATACCGGCATAAATCCATTTGCGCCTTGCCGCCAATATGCCGAGCGGTATGCCGATGATCATGCACACGGTGCTGGCGGCGATGACAAGCGCCAGCGTCTCCGTCGTCGCCTTCCAGTAGCCAAGATTGATGATGAGCAGCAGGCCGAGCGCGGTGAAGACGGGCATGCCGACGGAGCGGCGCGTCCAGGCCGAAAGCGCCGTCAGGATCGCCACGATGATAAGCGGATGCGGCGCCTGCAACACATAAAGCAGGGCGTTGATGACACCTTGGAAAATGAAGGAAAGCCAATCGAAGAAAAAAGCGAGATTGCCGGTCAGCCAGTCGATGGCCTCCTTGGCATATCGGCCGACGGGCAGGCGGTTTTCAGAAGCGCTGAGCCATTCCACGGTAAGAAAAGACCTTTCGTGAACTAAAACAATTCCGGCAAAACTGCAGAGCGGTTTTGCCTCCGGAATTGCGCAGACAACAAAGAAATAGAGCATCGTCATCCCGTTTCACCGGGATTGCTCCAATGCAAAAATGACGGCCGGCAACAAAACTGCCGGACGCGGTGCTGGCGCATGACCTTCAATGTCTGAAAATTCACAGGCAAGGTCATGCATGGGCATCGTTATTTCCCGCTGATCCGGCCTGCCGCGCAGGCCGGATACAGTCATGCATCGTCCTTGCGGCTTAGAGGCCGAGAGCTTTCTTGGCGGCAGGCAGGGCATCAGCGCTGCCGTCCTTGGTCTTGACATTGGCGAGCCAGGGCTCGATCGCCGTCGGATTGGCCTTCAGCCAGGCGGTTGCAGCCGCCTCGCCCTCAAGGCCGTCATTCAGGATCTTGCCCATGATCTCGTTTTCCATGGGCAGGGAAAATTGCAGGTTCTTGAGGAAGGCGCCCACATTCGGGCATTCCTCGACGTAGCCCTTGCGGACATTGGTATGGATCGTCGCGCCACCGAGATTGGGGCCGAAGACATCGTCGCCGCCGGTCAGATAGGTCAGTTTGAAATTCGCATTCATGGGATGCGGTTCCCAGCCGAGGAAGACGATGGGCTCGCCGGATTTTTCAGCGCGGGCCACCTGGGAGAGCATACCCTGTTCGGACGACTCGACCACCTCGAACGACTTCAGACCGAAACTGTCCTTGGCCACCATGTCGAGAATCAGGCGATTGCCGTCATTGCCCGGCTCGATGCCATAGATCTTGCCGCCGAGTTCGGCGCTGTGGGTGGCGATGTCCTTGAAGTCCTTGATACCGAGTTCGGCGCCCTTGGCGTTGGTCGCCAGCGTGTATTTCGCGCCGGTCAGGTTTTCCCGTAGCGTCTCGACGGATTTGTCTTCGCGGTAAGGCGCGATATCGCCTTCCATGGTCGGCATCCAGTTGCCGAGGAAGACGTCGATGTCCTTGTTTTTCAGGGATGTGTAGGTGACGGGTACGGAGAGAAGCTTGACGTCAGTTTCATAGCCAAGGCTTTTCAGAAGCACGGTGGCGGTCGCCGTCGTGGCGGTGATGTCGGTCCAGCCGACATCGGAAAAGCGCACTGTGCCACAGCTTGCCGGTTCCGCAGCACCGGCCGCACTGAACGTCATGGAGGAGATTGCTGCGGCCAGGGCCAGACAGCGGCTTCTATTTGCAAACATATGGCTTGCTCCCTGTTTTTCGTTCCCTTGCCATTATCAATATCTGCCGGACACAATCAACTCGCGCGCATTTGCGTGCTTTGGCGCACCGTTTGCGACAAAATCGTGAAAATGTCGGTATTCAGCGGAGCAATGTCGAAAAAGGACAGACCGTAGAAATCTGTGTTTTTCACATAGCCATACTTTTCAACCCGCCTCTTCGCCGTCAAAAGACGCTGAATGCAGCATCGGCTGGAAATCCGGGACCGATTGTGAAACACGGTGTGCCGATTGATGAGGCCGGAGCATTCAAACGCACGTCGGAATGATGAAAAGGTGCTCCTGGAGTGGATAATGGCAAAACTCTATTTCAATTATTCGACGATGAATGCCGGCAAATCGACCATGCTGCTGCAGGCCTCCTATAATTATCAGGAGCGCGGCATGCGCACGCTGATTTTCACCGCTGCCTTTGACGACCGGGCCGGCGTCGGCCGTGTTGCTTCGCGCATCGGTCTGTCCTCCGACGCCCTGACCTTCGATGACAAAACCGACCTGTTCGCCGAGGTATCGGCCCTCACCGCCGAAGCGCCGGTCGCCTGCGTTTTTGTCGATGAAGCCAACTTTCTCTCCGAACACCATGTCTGGCAGCTTGCCGACATTGTCGACAGGCTGAACATCCCGGTCATGACCTACGGCCTGCGCACGGACTTTCAGGGCAAGCTCTTCCCCGCCTCGAAAGAACTGCTCGCCATTGCCGACGAGCTTCGCGAAATCCGCACCATCTGCCATTGCGGCCGCAAGGCGACGATGGTGGCCCGCTTCGACAGTGAAGGAAAGGTCGTGACGGAAGGCGCGCAGATCGATGTCGGCGGCAACGAGAAATATGTTTCCTTCTGCCGCCGCCACTGGGTGGAGACGTTTAAGGGCGAGTGAACATCTGCGTCCGGTTGCCGCATTTGATTTTCCGCAAAGATGGCCGCCCTGCTCCCGGGCTAAGACGACGGCGACACATTCGCGTGGATGTGCTTTCTCTCAGGAGCAAAACTATGCAGAACAGAACTGCCAAATTCGCCGGCCTTGCCATTCTCGCAGGTCTTTTCGCCTTTCCCGCCCTTGCTGCCGAAATCGAAGTGAAGATGCTCAACAAGGGCAGCGACGGCCAGGCGATGGTCTTCGAACCCGCAACCGTCAAGGCCGCCGTCGGCGACATCATCACCTTCGTCCCGGTCGACAAGGGCCATGATGCGGCCGCCGTGAAGGACATGATCCCCGAGGGCGTCGCAGACTTCAAGGGCAAGATGAACGAGACGGTGAAGGTGATCGTCGAGAAGGAAGGCGCCTACGTCGTCAAATGCACACCGCATCTCGGCATGGGCATGATCGCCCTTGTCGTCGTCGGCGATGCGGCGCCGGCCAATCTTGACGCCGTCAAGAACGGCAAACTGCCGAAAAAGGCGCGCGACCGCCTGAATGACGAGATCGCCAAGCTCGGCCTCTAACCACATATGCCTTCGGTTCCGCGGCGGCTGTTCCACAATCCGTGTGAAAAGCCATGACGGCCGGCGCGGACCGCAGGTTGAGAAAAGTTTCGCAATCATGTTGTATCCCGGTTGACCGGGACATATCTGGAAGACAGTAAATGACCGCGGTTGACAGGCAACGCCAAAGGCACCCTGCCGAACCGCGGATTTTTCTTGCCGCATCCGGCCCACGGGCAGAGGAGACGATGACGACATGATAGACCGGATCACCGCTTTGATTCAGGCAGGTTTCAGCGCCATCGGCAAGGCTGCCGGTCTTCTCGTCGCATGGCTGTTATGGCCCTTCATGGCCGCGCATGGCTGGTACAGCGGTCGCAACTGGCTCATCAAGGGCCCGATTGCTCTGATCGTCATCCTGCTGGCCGGTTTCTACGGATATTTTGTCTGGCAGACGCAGGTCTGGACGAATTTCGATCCGGATTACATTTCCCGTTACAAACTTGCCGAACGCACCGTGCCCCCCGGACAGGAATTGCCGGCCGTAACCCCTGCTGCCGCCGCCGGCGCAACCGGTGTAGCCGCAAACACATCCGCGCCGGTCTGCCAGCGTTCGGCCATCGTTGACGCGGCCGCCGACCTTACCGATTTCAACGTCAACCAGAACGCATGGATTTCCTCCATGCTGCTCTATCGCCTCGGCCTCTTCGGCATGGACTGGGACAGCACGCCGTTTCTGGACAACAAGGCGTCTTTCCAGCGCGGCGTAAACCAGGCCGTGCGCCGCACCTCGGTGGAACTGGTGGATACGCTCGGCCGCGTGCGCGGAACCTCCGGCATCAACAACAATCTCCAGGAAGCACGCGGGAACATGCAGTTCAGCGAATATTCCTGGTATTTCGGCCTCGATCCCTTCGGCCCGAAGACGCCGACCCCCAGCTATTACCGCGCCGCCATCCGCAGCTTCCAGGCCTTCAACGGCGAACTCACGGCCTGCAAGGCGGTTTTTGACACCCGCGCCGACAACCTGATCCAGTTCATCGACCGTATCGCCGGCGACATCGGTTCGACTTCGGCGATCCTTCGCGAACGTTCGGAAAACTATAATGGCGGCTGGTTCGATACCCGCGCCGATGACCGCTTCTGGTTCGCCTATGGCCAGCTTTACGGTTATTACGGCGTGCTTTCCGCGGCCGGATCGGACTTCGCGCAGGTCATCCGCGAGCGCAACCTGACCAACCTGTGGAACGACACGCTGTCGCAGACCCGCGCAGCTCTGCGCATACAGCCGGCGATCATTTCCAATGGTGAGGAAAGCGGCTGGATCATGCCCTCGCACCTCGCCACCATGGGATTTTACGTCCTGCGGGTTCGCTCGAACCTCGTCGAACTTCGCTCTGTTCTCGACCGGTAATAGGAAAGCCGGTCCGTTGCGGCCGGCTTATTCTATCAGCCGCAAACGGATGGTCTTGGCCACCAGCTGTGTGCGATTGACGCAGTCGAGCTTGCGCATGGCATTGTTCATGTAAGTATTGACGGTGTGCTCCGAGATGGAGAGAAGCTCGGCAATCTCCACGGAGGTCTTCCCCTGCGCCGTCCAGCGAACCACATCGAGCTCCCGCTTCGTCAAAGGCGACGGCCCTTTCGAAGCGACGCGGCAAAGGCGGTCATAGGTTTCCAGCGCATGCAGCGCGATCATGCAAAGTTCGTTCAGAGACGCCTGCGGCAGGGTATCGCGATCGCCCGCGAAATTCATCAGATGCCGGTTTCCGGACATGCCGTTCACCGGCACCATGAGACCGGAAGTAATGCCCATGCTGCCGACCGAATCTACCGCTTCCACCAGCGACCCGCAGGCCATTTCCGGGTCTTCCAGCGACCAATATTGCGGCAACATCGACGAGGCACCACGCTTGATGACCGGACAGTCTCCAAGCGCACAATCCTTGGTCATCGCATTCACGACCCAGACCGGCAGGCTGCTTTCAACAACCACCGGCAAAGCAAAACCGTTCGGTCCGCCGGGTAACTTCAAGAGGGTGACATGGGCATAGCCAAATGCGTGCATCACCTCCTGTAGCGCCTCCAGCCACTGGAATTTATCGGCGGCGGCCGACAGATCCCGGCACAGTCTGGCCTGACGCTCCGTCTTCACCATTCACGCACCGCCGCCATGCCGGACTGGCCGGAGCGAAGAACAGGTGAGCGGTTCAAACGGGGGGCGACCTTCATGACGAGCCGACCAGATGACCTAAAGCGCCGGCTTTTCGGATTTGCCTTTCGGCTTGGCCATCAGTTTTTCCAGAAAACCGAGCATGACCGCCGAGACGACAAAAGCCAGATGAATGATGGTGAACCACATCAACTTGCTGTCCGAATATTGACTGGCGTTGAGGAAGATTTGCAGCAGGTGGATCGACGAGATCGCCACGATCGACGACGCGACCTTGATCTTCAGGCTGCCGGAATCGAGCTTGCCCAGAAAGGAAACCTCGGCATCGGCATCGTCGAAGCGACTGACGAAGTTCTCGTAACCGGAAATCATCACCATGACGATCAGGCTGGCGACCAGCGCCGCATCGATCAGACCCAGCATGGCGAGGATCATGTCCGCTTCGTCATAGGTGAAAACGTTCTTGGCAACTTTCAGAAACTTGAGCGCGAAGGAAAACGCATAAACCGCCAGCGCCGCGACGAGCCCGAGATAAAAAACGACGAGCAACCAGCGGCTGGAGAGGATGATCCGCTCAACGAGCAGTTCAAGAGACTTCATTTCCGTATCCGATTAATAGTCCATTTATTGTACCGCCATGTAAACTGGCTGCGTATATCCTAGCAAGCCGCCATGTCCGGACTTTGACCATACCGTGGCGTTTTCGCACCTATTCACCGATCGGGTCCGAGAACGGATAAGCGTCATATTTTTGCAACATGCCGTTATGCTTTAAAACATGATTTGAAAAGTCATATATAATATGTTGACAGTTATCATCATGTTTTTTAGTCCTCGCTTATCGGCTCGCCCGTAACAATCAAAACAGTTTCAGCCGCAGCGGCAAGCGCGGCGTGCCTTCGCACGCCGCGGCCCGTTCGCGCGCCTACCTGGGGGTAATTAATGTCCATTTCGCGCACGCATTCCGCGCTGCTTTTGTGCACTGCCATCTCTCTTCTGCCGCTTGCCGGCCCCGCCCTGGCACAGAATACCGCGTCGCAGGCGGACGGCGCCACCACGCTTGAAAGGATCGTCGTCAAGGGCAAGCGTGTCAAAAGCGTCAATGCCGCCGCTGACACGCCGCTGGCGAGCCAGACGACAGCGGAAGACATCCGCAAAAAAGACATCGGCAGCATCAAGGACCTCGGCAACAGCACGGAACCGGGCGTCGATTACGTCGATGCCAAGCCCGGCCGGCCCGGCGGCCTGTTCATTCGCGGCCTCGGCGGCGCGCGTGTCGTCACCTTGATCGACAATATTCCCGTTCCCTTCTTCGAAAACTTCGCCCGGCAGGGTCAGGCCACGACCACCCTCAGCAATACGAATTCGAGCTTCGATTTTTCCTCGCTCTCGACGGTCGATGTGGTGCGCGGTGCAGATTCCAGCCGTATCGGCTCCGGTGCTCTCGGCGGCGCGCTGGTGCTGCGCACGCTCGAGCCGGAAGACCTGATCGGCGAAGGCAAGGACTGGGGCGGTGTGGCAAAGACCACCTATGACAGCGAAGACAGAAGCGTGGGCGGATCGCTCGCTGTCGCCAAGAAGATCGAGAATACGTCAGTTCTGTTCCAGGGCTCCTACAAGCGCGGCAACGAGACAGACAACAAGGGCACGGCCGATATCTACGGAACACGCCGCACCAAGCCAAACCCCGCCGACACCTACGAAAGCAACCTGATGTTCAAGATCCGGCAGGATCTGGAGGGCGGTCACAGCATCGGGCTGACGGCCGAGCGTTATTCGCTGAGAAACCGTAGCGACATGAAGACGCTGCAGGGCGTGAGCGTTTCAGGCTCGACCTACCGGATCGGCGACTACCGGGGCTACGAGGATACGGAGCGTAATCGCGTATCGCTCGATTACGAATACGAAGCGCCTTCGACCGACGGCGTGATCGATGCCGCCAATCTTTCGCTCTACTGGACGCGTCTTTCCAAGGAGTCCGGCGCCGGCGACCGCCTGACCAACAATTCGCTCTACATCCGCGAAGACAGCATGCGCAACAGCGCATTCGGCATCGTCGGCGGCCTTGAATCCGGCTTCGAGCTTGGCGGTGTGCAGCACACGGTCCGTTTCGGTGGCAACGCCATGACGACCGATTTCAGCCAGGAACTTTACGCCAACACAGCCGGCGTGACCTCTTCGTCCCAGTCCGACATGCCTGACGTGAGCGGCAAGAGCCTCGGCCTTTATCTCGATGACGAAATCGCCTTCGGCAATGGCTTCCGCCTGACCCCCGGCCTGCGCTTCGATTCCTATGACTACGACCCGGACGGCTCGGTTTCGAGCAACAGCGGCTACAGAACGTTTGGCCTGCCGACCGGCAATAGCGGCTCGCGCTTCTCGCCGAAGCTTCTCGCGACCTATGACGTCACGCCGGAACTGCAACTCTTCGCCCAATGGTCGATGGCCTATCGCGCCCCAACGATTAACGAACTCTACCTGAACTTCTCCAACGTCAGCTCCGGTTACGCGGTGGTCGGCAATTCCGCCCTCAATCCCGAGACCAGCAACGGTTTCGAAATCGGCGCGAACTACGCCTCCGGCGACCTGACGGGAAGCCTGACGCTATTCCACAACAAGTACAAAAACTTCATCGAGCAGTACACGACCTCGACGACGCTCTTCCCCGGCTTCGGTGGCAGGGGCAACGGCTCGCTCTTCACCTATCGCAACCGTAACAACGTCGAAATATCAGGTGTCGAAGCCAAGGTCCGCAAGGATCTCGCAAACGGCTTCTTCGCCCATGCTTCGCTCGCTTACGCCTATGGCAAGGACACCGACACCAACGAATTCATTCGCACGGTCGCGCCCTTCAAATCCGTCGTCGGCATCGGCTACGAGCAGGACGTCTGTGGCACGGAACTGACCGGTGTCTTCTCCTCCGGCATGCGTGACGACAGGGTGGCCAACACCTTCGACGCCCCCGGCTACGGCGTCTTCAACCTGACCGGCTGGTGGGAACCGGAACAGACCAAGGGCCTGCGTATCCAGGCCGGCATCTACAATCTGTTCGACAGGAAATACTGGAATGCCGTCGGTGTTCGCGACGTGAACCCGAATTCCGTCAGCACCGTCAACCAGCCGGTGGACTTCTATACCGAAGCTGGACGCACCTTCAAAATCTCTCTGACCCAGAAATTCTAAAACCGCGCAGAAACATCATCTCCAGTCGGGGCGGCCTTCGGGTCGCCCCTTTTTTGTCAGCGGCAATAGAGATAGCCGCCTTTTCGCTCCAGCACGTCGAGATGCAGGTGATCCTGATGGGTGGCGTCGCTGCCGGGCGAAAGAACCGTGCGGAAGAATAGGCAGGCGGCGGCGGTAATCGTGCGCTGGAAAGCGCCTTCCGGCGTCCCGTCCTCGCCGCGCGGCTTCATCACCAGCGGCTCGCCCTTGTCAAAGGCGATGGTGGAAATATCGACGGCATTGCCCTTGGCATGTTCGGAAATCTTGCCGTTTTCCGCGCTGTTGCGGTTGCGGCAGATATAGGTCGAGGCATTGGCGATAGACCTCACCTTTTTTTCCGGCATTGCCAGAGCCGCCGCCGGCAGCATCATCTCCTTTGTCCAGCGGGAAAGCGCGAGCGCGGTTTCGCAGCGCATGGTCCCCGATGGCTCCAGCTTGATACCGGGCAAAACCACGGAAAGCTCGACAGGCGCTTCGATGCCGCAGCCCTGCTCCACATCGCGGATCGGCTCAAGCTGTTTGAATTCAGCGCCGATCTCCTTCAACGCGCCAAGGCATGCCTGAAGCGCGGCCGAATCTTCCGGCCTCACCGGCTCGGGCGGCTTCTCTTCCGGTTTTGCGGCGTCACCATCCGGTTTCCGTTGTTCGCCCTCCTCTTTGCCCTCACCCGCCTTGTTCTCCACGCCTTTCTTGCTGTCATCGGGCCCCTTGTCTTCCGGCGTCATGCCGTCATCCGGTTTCCGCTCTTCCGGGACCTGCGGCTTCGGGGCCGGTTTCGGCGCTTCCGCCGGGCTTTGCGGCGGCTCGTCCGATGGCTTTTCCGAGGGAGTGGCAGGTTGCCCCTCACCCGGTTTCGGTTGCGGCACCGGCACCTGCGCCGGCGGTTCAGAGGCGGAAATGAATGCGAGGGTGGTTACCAGAAGACAGACGCGATGAAGCATTTTATGGGGCACTCCTGACCGTTTCGGCAGAAGTGCAACGCGGCGGCGACGGGTAAGGTTCATTCCGCCTCTAAATCCGCTTGCCAAGGCGGATCGTGCACGCTAACAATTTTCCCATGAACATCGTGTCTAAGAACATTGCTAACTGGTGGTGGAGCAGCTTTTTGCGGCCTTGACCAGTCATGTCTTCAGACAAAGTCCAAGCCGCCCGAATTTTCAGGCGGCTTTTTTGTTATTTTGCCGCCTGTCATCGGGCTTGAACAACAGACAGCATGCGCGCAAAAGTGCCTGGCGGTTTTGCGACAACGACATGCGACAAAATGAGTGCAAGAGAAATGGTAACGATCATTCAGGATGACGGAGCGGAAACCTACGAGACGAAAGGCGGCATCAAGGTCAGCCGAAAGCGTCGGCCCGCCGATTACGCCAGCGCCATCGATAATTATATCGAAAAGCTCGATTCCCATCGCGGCGCGGTTTTTTCGTCCAACTATGAATATCCAGGCCGTTACACCCGCTGGGATACAGCCATTATCGATCCGCCGCTCGGCATTTCCTGTTTCGGCCGCAAGATGTGGATCGAGGCCTATAATGGCCGCGGCGAAGTGCTGCTCGATTTCATCACGGAAAAGCTGAAGACAACGCCCGACCTTACCCTCGGCGCCGCCTCGACCCGCCGCCTTGATCTCACCGTCAACGAACCGGACCGCGTTTTCACCGAAGAAGAACGCTCGAAAATCCCGACCGTCTTCACCGCACTGCGCGCCATCGTCGACCTCTTTTATTCGAATGCGGATTCGGCCATCGGCCTGTTCGGCGCCTTCGGTTACGATCTCGCCTTCCAGTTCGACGCGATCAAGCTGTCGCTGGCGCGGCCGGAAGATCAGCGCGACATGGTGCTGTTTCTGCCGGACGAAATCCTCGTCGTTGACCACTATTCCGCCAAGGCCTGGATCGACCGCTACGATTTCGAAAAAGGCGGCGTGACGACGGACGGCAAGTCCTCCGACATCACACCCGATCCGTTCAAGACCACCGATACCATCCCGCCCAAGGGCGATCACCGTCCGGGCGAATATTCTGAACTGGTCGTGAAGGCCAAGGAAAGCTTCCGCCGCGGCGACCTGTTCGAGGTCGTGCCCGGACAGAAGTTCATGGAGCGCTGCGAAAGCAATCCGTCGGCGATTTCTCGTCGTCTGAAGGCGATCAACCCCTCGCCCTATTCCTTCTTCATCAATCTCGGCCATCAGGAATATCTGGTCGGCGCTTCGCCGGAAATGTTTGTGCGCGTCTCCGGTCGCCGCATCGAGACCTGCCCGATATCAGGCACCATCAAGCGCGGTGACGACCCGATTGCCGACAGCGAGCAGATCCTGAAGCTGCTCAATTCGAAGAAGGACGAATCCGAACTCACCATGTGCTCGGATGTTGACCGTAACGACAAGAGCCGCGTCTGCGAGCCGGGCTCGGTTAAGGTCATCGGCCGCCGCCAGATCGAGATGTATTCGCGCCTCATCCACACGGTGGACCACATTGAAGGCCGCCTGCGTGACGATATGGACGCCTTTGACGGCTTCCTCAGCCACGCCTGGGCCGTCACCGTCACCGGTGCGCCGAAACTCTGGGCCATGCGCTTCATCGAAGGCCATGAAAAGAGCCCGCGCGCCTGGTATGGCGGCGCAATCGGCATGGTCGGCTTCAACGGCGACATGAATACGGGGCTCACGCTACGCACCATCCGCATCAAGGACGGCATCGCCGAGGTGCGCGCCGGCGCGACGCTGCTCAACGATTCCAATCCGCAGGAAGAAGAAGCCGAAACCGAACTGAAGGCGTCGGCCATGATATCGGCCATTCGCGATGCAAAAGGCGCCAACTCCGCCGCCACCAAGCGCGACGCCGCCAAGGTGGGCACCGGCGTGAAGATCCTGCTCGTCGACCACGAAGACAGTTTCGTGCATACGCTGGCGAATTATTTCCGCCAGACGGGTGCCACGGTCTCGACCGTCAGATCACCGGTCGCAGCCGACGTGTTCGATCGCTTCCAGCCCGATCTCGTCGTGCTCTCTCCCGGACCGGGCAGCCCGACGGATTTCGACTGCAAGGCGACGATCAAAGCCGCCCGCGCCCGTGACCTGCCGATCTTCGGCGTCTGCCTGGGTCTTCAGGCACTGGCGGAAGCCTATGGCGGCGAGCTGCGCCAGCTGGCCGTGCCGATGCACGGCAAGCCCTCACGCATCCGTGTACTTGAGCCCGGCCTCGTCTTCTCCGGTCTCGGCAAGGAAGTGACCGTCGGCCGTTATCACTCGATCTTCGCCGACCCCTCCACCCTTCCGCGTGATTTCATCATCACCGCGGAAAGCGAGGATGGCACGATCATGGGCATAGAACACGCCAAGGAACCGGTGGCCGCCGTTCAGTTCCACCCGGAATCGATCATGACGCTCGGCCAGGACGCCGGCATGCGCATGATCGAAAACGTCGTGGTGCATCTGACCCGCAAGGCGAAGACGAAAGCGGCGTGATGGCTGCTGGCGACGCCATCAGCATCGAACCCATCCGGGCAGAGCACGTTGAAAGCTTTCACCGTGCTCTGGATGCGGTATCGCGCGAGCGGAAATATCTGAGCTTCCTGGAGGCGCCGCCGCTCGATTCGGTCCGCGCCTTCGTTCTCGACATGATCGAAAACGACCATCCGCAATTCGTGGCGATTGCGGATGGCGAAGTGATTGGCTGGTGCGATATCCGCCGCCAGGACAGAGCGACCCGCGCCCATTGCGGCACGCTCGGCATGGGTATCCTGCCTGCCTATCGGGACAAGGGACTGGGTGGACGACTGATGCGGCGGACGCTCGATGCCGCCCGCGAATTCGGGCTGCATCGTGTCGAACTGAGCGTGCATGCGGACAACGCGAGAGCCATTGCACTTTATAAAAAGATCGGCTTTGTGCATGAAGGCCGGGCCCGCGATGCCGTTCTGATCGACGGGCGTTACATCGACAGCCTCAATATGGCGATCATCTTCGGCAACTAACCCCTCGGCAGCGAGGCGGAAATGCACAGCGCGAATTTCTTCAGCAGCTGCATGTCGAAATGCCCTTCCCGCCGCAGCATCCAAGTTAACGCATCATTCGCAGTCCACGGCTTCTTGTAGGGCCTGACCGAGGTGATGGCGTCATAGACGTCGCAAATCGCCGCGATACGCGCATAGAGGCTGATCTGGCTGCCCGCACGGCCGCTCGGATAACCGCCGCCATCCATCCGCTCATGATGATTGAAACAGACATCGAGCAGCATCTCCGGCATCTGCGCGTTGCGCGACAATATATCTCGGCCGAATGCGGGGTGGAGATTGATGATTTGCCGCTCGCTGGCGCTCAACCCTTCCGCCTTGTTGAGGATCGATGAAGGAATTTCCACCTTGCCGATATCATGTAGCAACCCGCTGATACCGAGCAGATTGACAGTTGCCCTGTCGAGCCCGAGATAATTACCGAAAAGGATCATCAGCCCGCTGACGGAGACGGAGTGCACAAACGTCGTTTCGTCTTTGGATTTCAATCGGGTGACCCCGATGAAAATCGCCGGGTTCGACTGCACGGCGTCGGAAATCCTACCCGCTGCCGTCGCCATGCTTGTCAACGAGACACCGCCACCGGTTTCCGCAACCGCAAAGGTTTCCGCAACCGCATCGGCTGCCAAACGCACGGCATGGCTGATCACAGCGGTGGTCTCTGGGGAACTGTCCGTTTTCATTGTCGCCGGTCCGCCAACACCCAAACTTACTTCGACATCGTTTCCCCTGGCGGTATTGATGACGATGCTTTCCGCGCCGCTCGCTTTCAGCTGGCGCACCCCATCCTCATGCCGCAGGAGAAAGCGATGTCGTTGCATAATCTGCCGGTTCGACGCCGTTCCCTCGACCGCCTCGATAAACATGCCAACAGTTAATTGCCGGGTGGAAATTCGCTTCAACATCAGACGCTTTTATTTTCCTCCCCGGGAATGTTAACGTGGCCCGCTATTGATAAAGGCCGACATAAACCAGCCTCCAGATGGACAAATATAAGCCCGTTAAAATATTCAAGTATGCAACACTAAACACAACATAGCACAAATATGAAAATTATTTACTCAGGATATATTTAAAATACGAAGAATCAATACGAAGACACCAAGAAACAACCCACGAATGTAAATACTGAAAATTCTCGCATATGACGCAAACCAGAAGTCGAAGAAGAGCCGCATGAATTCGAAACTTGAAACGCGCATCGATCAGGGTACGGGCCGCGAACCGGCAGATATGGTTCTCAAAGGCGGGCGATTCTTCGACCTGGTGACCGGGGAACTTGTTGCTTCGGACATTGCCATTTGCGGTGATACTGTCGTTGGCACATGTGGAGACTACAAGGGTCGGCGGGAAATCGATATTTCCGGCAAAATCATCGTTCCCGGCTTCATCGATACGCATCTCCATATCGAATCGTCGCTCGTTACACCGCATGAATTCGACCGCTGCGTTTTACCCTATGGCGTTACCACCGCCATTTGCGACCCGCATGAGATTGCCAATGTTCTGGGCGTTGAGGGGCTTCAGTTCTTCCTCGACAGCGCCATGGAAACCATCATGGACATCCGGGTGCAGCTCTCCTCCTGCGTGCCCGCCACCCACCTTGAAACCGCTGGCGCCGATCTGCCCATCGAAAAACTGCTACCGTTCCGAAATCATCCGAAGGTCATCGGGCTTGCCGAATTCATGAATTTTCCGGGCGTCATCCACAAGGACCCGGTGTGCATGGCAAAGCTGGAGGCCTTTCAGGGCCAGCATATCGATGGGCATGCGCCGCTTCTCTCCGGCACGGCACTGAACGGCTATCTCGCCGCCGGCATCCGCACTGAACATGAATGCACGAGCGCGGCTGAGGCGTTGGAGAAAATCCGCAAGGGCATGCATATTCTGGTGCGCGAAGGCTCGGTCTCGAAGGACCTGCACGCCCTGATGCCGATCATCACCGAGCGCCTCTCGCCCTATCTGGCGCTCTGCACAGATGACCGCAACCCGCTCGATATCGCCGAACAGGGCCATCTCGACTATATGATCCGCACGGCGATCGCCAGCGGCGTGGAACCGCTCGCCATCTACCGCGCCGCCTCGATTTCCGCCGCAAAAGCCTTTGGCCTGCGCGACCGCGGCCTTGTCGCACCGGGGTGGCGCGCCGATCTCGTGGTCATCGACAGCCTGCAGAATTGCAAGGCCAGCATGGTGCTTTCCGGCGGCAGGATCGTCGATGACGCGCTGTTTGCCACCCGCAAACCGGTCGCACCCGTCGGCCTTGACAGCGTCAAGGCAAGGCCCGTGCTCGCCTCGCATTTCGGCGTGCCGGTCACAGAGGGCGAAAGCCCCGTCATGGGCGTGCTTCCCGGCAAGATCATTACCGAACACCGCCGCTACAAGCTGCCAACGGACGGCAACCAGACCACCGTCGATCTTGAAAACGACATCATCAAGGTCGCCGTCATCGAACGCCACGGCAAGAACGGCAATCACGCCAATGGCTTCGTTCAGGGCTTCGGCCTGAAAAAGGGCGCCATCGCCTCCACCGTCGGCCATGACAGCCACAATATCTGCGTTGTCGGCGTCAGCGAAGACGACATGGCGCTGGCCGCCAACCGGCTCGGCGAAATCAAGGGCGGCTTCGTGGTGGTGGAAGACGGCCGGGTGACGGGCGAGATCGCTTTGCCCGTCGCCGGGTTGATGAGCCTAGAACCCTACGAGACCGTTCGAGATACGCTGCACACGCTCAGAAAAGCAGCCTATGCGCTCGGCACGACACTGGAAGAACCTTTCCTGCAGGTCGCCTTCCTGCCCCTGCCCGTCATCCCGCATCTGAAGATTTCCGATATGGGTATGGTGGATGTGGACAGGTTTGCGCTGATCTGACGGAGGCTTGCCGACCGGAGCAGCGGAAAACGCTCAATTCGCGCTTTGAGGCTGCTAGAGCGGCCTCATGCTTTCGCTTCCGAAGGCCAGGTGACGTAATAATATTTGCCCGCGACCCTGCCAAAATAGGCGTGTTTTCCTGTCGCATTGTCGACATAGCTGCCGCTTCCATCCCTGGAAAGCGCGCCGTCTTCGCTGCGCTTCAGCTGCGTATTGAGAAAATCCACCCAGTTGGTCTTGGTAATGTCAGTGGCTGTCGTCGGCTTGGCGTTTTTCTGGTTCGGATCCCACGCATGGATCGTTTTGCCCTGAGTGGGGTTCGAAACCTGCAAGGCCCCACGCTCGAGAGCACTCATCATCGACCGGGCGCGCAGATATTGCGCCGGATCGTCCCCCGCCAGGGAAAGCTTGGCCCTCAGATTCCGCATGAAGTCGGGCGATGCGATATAGTCGGCTGACGAGGTTTTGGGGGCTGGTTTCGGTGTTGATGCGCCGGCTGCCGATTGTCCGGAGAGAAAGACCTCTCGGATGGATGGAGGCGCGGCCTTAGCTTTGGCGCGCGACGAGGTGGAATTCGCGGTATTGGGCTGATTGAAATTCTTGATTGAAACGGACATGACAATCCCTGCTTCACCTTATGGGTGGAGACCGAAAAATCTGTAGGCTTCAACGATTAATACTGGAAGCTTGCATAAGGCTCGCCAAAAGCGAAGTAAATCTGAAAAAATTTCCACTCAATAGCTATCATCACGAATATAAATAAGTTTTAATTATGAAATAATTAAAATTTAAGAGATTGTAGAATTCATAAATACTTAAATATTACTATTCACCGCCCCAAGACGCGATCATGGTGCCGCATTTGATCGTCAGAACGCACCCGCAATGTCTGATATTAATCCATCGCCGAACAGTGCCGGGAGGCTATGAACCCAAAAGCAGGGACTTGCGAAAATAAACCACCCGCTGCGTTTCCTCAAATCCCAGCGCCGCATGCATGCGGTGTGAATCGACATTGGAAATGTCGGCATCGGAAGCAAGTTCGCTCACACCCTTGCTGGTCGCCCAACGGGTTACTTCGGCAATCAAAGCAGCCGCAACGCCCTGTTTGCGAAAGGCCTCCTCCACATAAACGCCTTCGAGAAACGCCACGGGTGAGGTGTCGCATCCGTTGACATAATCATGCCGCAGGCTGGCTTCGGCAAAACCGATGGCCATGCCCGCCGGATCATAGGCAATAAATCCAACTTCATTGTCGGAGGTGTCCTGCAACTCCGCCCGGTGTTCGGCGGGTGAAGCATCCGGCCACAAGCGGTGCCGCAGAAGCGACCACTCATCGAGCGATGCTTCGCCAGCCGTCTCGATGGCAAATTGCCCGCTCATGCAACGACCCCGCAAAACACATCCAGCCCCTCGAGCGTCACGATACCCGCATCGAATAACGGTGCGAAACCCGGCATCGGCAGTATATCGGTGACCCGCATGGCCTTCGGTATCGGGAATTCCACCGCCTCACGGGTGAGGTTGAAAACGAACAGCAGTTTTTCATCCCCCTTCTGGCGCGTGAAGGCCAGCACATCGAGATTGGTCTTGATAAAATGCATGTCGCCATCGCGCAGCGCGCCGTGACCTTTTCGGAAGGACAAGACGGCGCGGTAATGGTTCAGAACCGAGTCCGGCTTGCGCTCTTGCGCATCCACAGCCTGCATGGCATGGACATAGGGCACCGGCAGCCAGGGCTTTTCAGCGTTGGAAAAACCGGCATTCGGCTTTCCTGTCTCCCACACCATCGGCGTGCGGCATCCGTCCCGCCCCTTAAAGGCGGGCCAGAAGCGGATGCCGTAGGGATCGCGCAGATCCTCGAAAGCAAGTTCCGCCTCGGTCAGACCCAGTTCCTCACCCTGATAAAGACATATGGAACCCCGCAGGCTGGCGAGAACGCAGATGGCAAGCTTCGCCACCCGCACCTGCTCCTCCGCACTTTCGGAAAAACGGCTGAGGTGACGCACCACATCATGGTTGGAAAAGGCCCAGCACACCCAGCCATCCGTCACCACCTTGCCGAAGGTCTCGACCGAGGCGCGCAGATGCTTCGCGCTGAAATCCGGCCCCAGCAGGTCGAAAGTGTAGCACATGTTGAGCTTGTCATTGCCGGACGTATAGGCCGCCACCGTCTTCAGCGACCGCGCCCCGTCTCCCACCTCACCCACCGTGGCGCGGCCCTCATAGTCGTCGAGCAGCGCGCGAAAACGCTTGAGGAAGGCCACGTTTTCCGGCCGCGTCTTGTCGTACAGATGGTCCTGCATGCCATAGGGATTGACGTCGGAAGCATCGAGACCGAAACTTTCCTCGTCGAAAAGCGGCGGGTTGTCGCGCAAAAGCCTGTCATGGAAATAATGGTTGACGGTATCGAGCCGGAAACCGTCAACGCCGCGATCCAGCCAGAAACGCACGGTTTCGAGAAGCGCATCTTGCACATCCGGATTATGGAAATTGAGATCCGGCTGCGACGCGAGGAAGCTGTGCATGTAATATTGCTTGCGCACGCCGTCCCACTCCCATGCCGGGCCGCCGAAGACGGAAAGCCAGTTGGTGGGGGCCGTGCCATCCGGCTTGGGATTGGCCCAGACATACCAGTCGGCCTTGCTGTTGGTGCGGCTCGCTCGGCTGTCCACGAACCAGGGATGCTGGTCCGACGTGTGCGAGATGACCTGATCGATGATGACCTTCAGCCCCAGCCGGTGCGCCTCGGCCATCAGCGCGTCGAAATCGGCAAGCGTGCCGAACATCGGATCGACATTGCAATAATCGGAAACGTCATAGCCCATATCGGCCATGGGCGAGGTGAAGAAGGGCGAGAGCCAGATGCCATCGACGCCGAGCGAGGCGATATAGGGCAGACGTTTCGTCACTCCGGCAAGATCGCCATAGCCGTCGCCGGTCGTATCCTGAAACGAGCGCGGATAGACCTGATAGATCACCGCTCCCTTCCACCAGTCCGATTGTGCTTGAGATTTGTGGACCGGGGCATGGGGCAGTGTCATCGGCGATCTCCTGAGGGTGTCACGCCGGGAGAATATAAAGCCGTTGCGCCCGCGTAAACCGGAACTTCGCACATGCACAAACGGCGACAACCGCCCTTGTCAGCGGCGCGCACTCGTCGTAAGCCGCATGGCTGGAAAAAACGGGAGGATGACGGCGTGGGCGGACGGTTTCTGTCGATTGGCGAATGCATGGTGGAACTGTCGCAGGCCGGCAACGGGCTGCTGCGCAAGGGTTTTGCCGGCGATACGTTCAATACCGCCTGGTATGCCCGGGCTTGCCTGCCGAAAGACTGGTCCGTCGATTATTTTACCGCGCTCGGCGACGATCCTCTCTCTGAAGACATGCTCACCTTCATCGCGGATGCCGGCATCGGCACGGAAAAAATCCGCCGCATCAAGGGCGGCACGCCCGGCCTTTACCTCATCAACCTGAAGGACGGCGAGCGCACCTTCAGTTACTGGCGCAACGCCGCCGCCGCAAGGCAGCTTGCCACTGACGCGGACCACCTGCGCAAAACGGTCGAGAGTGCCGATGTGGTCTATTTCTCCGGTATCACGCTCGCCGTTCTCGCCTCCGCCCATGATGTCGATACGTTCCTCGCCGAACTGCGCCGCGCCAAAGCGGCGGGCAAGCTGGTGGTCTTCGATCCCAACATTCGCCCGCGCCTGTGGGCGGACAGGGATACGATGCTCGAAACCATCTCCAACGGTGCGCGCGCCGCAACGCTTGTCATGCCGAGCTTCGATGACGAGGCCAGCCATTTCGGCGATGTGTCCGTGGAAGCGACCATCACCCGCTACCGTTCACTTGGCGTTGAAAACATCGTCGTGAAGGACGGCGCCAAGGGCGCGACGCTCGATTTCGGCGGCAGTCGCACTCACGCCCCGGCGGTGAAAGCCGTGGACGTGGTGGATACGACAAGCGCCGGCGACAGCTTCAACGGCGCCTTCCTCGCCCGTTACGTGACCGGCAGCTCTCCCGAAGAGGCCGCCACCTTCGCGGCAAGGGCTGCGGCAACCGTCATCGGCCACCATGGCGCGCTGATCAGCCCCGAGTTGCTTCCACTGGTGGGATAGGGCTCGCCACACTGCGCGAACGTGGATTTTCGCATGCAGCCACCTCGGGTTCCCTCATTCCTGTTCCCCGGAACAAGTCCGAGGAACAGGGATAAGGACAGAAGGCAGCGCCGCCGACAACAGCAAAATTTTGAGCGCAACCACGATTCCCCACCGCCATACACCCTGACATGATCCTGTAACACGCACGCCGCATATACGGGCAGAAGCCGGGCAATGGGGATTCGCCCGCGCGCAGATGAGCAGGATCAGTGTTTCATGACGAGAATCACGATTGTCACAGATGCCTGGCACCCGCAGGTCAACGGCGTGGTTCGCTCCATTGAAAACACCAATACCGAACTCGCACGGCTCGGCGTCGATGTGCACATGGTCACGCCACAGAGTTTTTACAGCATCCCCTGCCCCACCTATCCGGAAATCCGCCTGTCGGTCGCCGGTTATCGTCGTGTGGCGGCGGAGATCGAAAAAAGCCAGCCCTCCTTTGTGCATATTGCCACGGAAGGGCCGCTGGGCTTCATGGCCCGGCGCTGGTGCGTGAAGAACCGTATGCGTTTTTCCACCAGCTACCACACCCGCTTTCCCGAATATGTAGCCGCCCGTTTCCCCGTCCCGGAAAGTTGGCTCTACGCCTTCGTGCGCTGGTTCCACAATGGCGGCAACACCTGCATGGTGGCCACGCCGAGCCTTGAGACCGAACTGGAAGCCCGCGGCGTGCGCAATCTGAAACGCTGGAGCCGCGGCATCGACGCCGAGCTTTTCCATCCCCGCCCGAAAACCAAGCTGCCTTTCGATCTGCCGAGACCGATCTTCATGACGGTGGGACGAGTGGCTGTGGAAAAGAACCTGCCGGAATTCCTGGAACTCGATCTACCGGGATCGAAGATCGTCGTTGGCGACGGTCCCGCCCACCATGAATTGCAGGAAAAATACCCTGATGTTCTGTTCACCGGCATCAAGACCGGTGAGGAGCTGGCCGATGCCTATGCGCAGGCCGATGTCTTCGTTTTCCCCTCGAAAACCGACACCTTCGGCAACACCATTCTCGAAGCGCTGGCCAGCGGCGTTCCAGTTGCTGCCTTCCCCGTGACCGGACCGATCGACATTCTTGGCGGAAACCCCGCCGCCGGTGCGCTGGACACTAATCTGCGCGATGCCTGTCTGGCGGCGCTTCACTGCTCACCACAGGCAGCGCTTGCCCTTTCCAAAAGCTACAGCTGGGAAAAGGCCTCGCGACAATTCCTCGACAATGTCATCCATGCCGCCGGAAAATCACTACCACTTCTGTCGCGCTCGCGGCTTGCATGAGGCAATCCCCGAGATTTGTGCGGGAATGAGTGGACGAAACGGTACGGGAGTGTCACAAGGCGATCAGGACGCGACTGCCGTTGTCTATAGAACGGGGTCGGGCTGCTGATTGACGTCAGGCGGCTGCCGCGAGATTACGCTGGCCGTCCTTTTATCAGATCGACCCCCTCACCAGTTACCAGTGAGAGACTGGCCCGTCAGCGGCACGGTCCGCGCCTTGCCGTCGCTGTCGGTCACCGAAAGCGATGCCGCCATCTGCTTGGGGGATTTGCGGAACCAGTTGGCGGCAACGCTCGCCATATCGCCGATCATGGCCTGTTTGTGCCAGTCGGCAAAACGTCTGGCCGACGCTTCCGGCTCGGAACGGTAGAAGAAATCGCCGGATTGGCCGAGATCATTGATGGACGCCGCCATGGCGGACAGCGGCCGCTGGAACATCTTTGCCGGCACCGCAAGTGCATCGGTGCCTTCGGAAAAGGCGGGTGCCATGAAATCGATAGCCCAGCCGTCCGCCTCGACCCAGCAATGGAAATTCTCGCCCGCACCCGTCACATAACCATCTTCACGATGATCTGCGAACAAGAGAACCGTTCCGCCAAGATTATAGGCGGCAAGCCCGCCCTTCGGCACCGCCTTCACCTTGTAGTGCTGCTGCAGAATGAAGGCGCCGAAGGTGCTGAAATACATGGAGGCCGAGGCGGGATCGGCATTCTGGCTGATGAGCAGGCTGTTGATGACGCGGTAAATCCTGAAATAGTCGGTCTGCTTGATCAGCATGGTCTTTTACTCTTCAAAGCCGGACAGTGAAATTGGAACGAGCGAATGCCGCTTGTTTCGTCTCCCCGCCGGGGAGAAGTCCGCGGCAGCGGGATGAGGGGGCGAGAGTATAGATATTCGGAGAGCGAGCCCCCTCATCCGACCCTTCGGGCCACCTTCTCCCCGGCGGGGAGAAGAAACAGGCCGCGACCCTTCACGTCAAAATCAACGCCGCTTCTTCGCCTTGCTCTCGAACGGATTGTCCGAACCACGATAATGCACACGGATCGGCACACCCGGCATGTCGAAATCCTTGCGCAGGCCGTTGACCAGATAACGCGTATAGCTTTCCGGAATGGCTTCCGGCCGGGTGCAGGAAATCATGAAGGCCGGCGGGCGGGCCTTGACCTGGGTCATATATTTCAGTTTCAGGCGGCGGCCGGAGACGGCCGGCGGCGGATGCTGCGTGGTTTGCGCATCCAGCCAGCGGTTGAGACGGGCCGTGGAAATGCGGCGGTTCCAGACCTTGTCGGTATCGATGATGTTCTGCATCAACCGGTCGAGGCCATAACCCGTCTGGCCGGAAATCGGCACGGCGCGAATGCCGCGCGCCTGCGGCAGAAGCCGCTCGGTCTTTTCGCGCAGATCGGCCAGATAGGCCTGCGGGTCTTCGACCAGATCCCATTTGTTGAAGGCAAGCACGGCGGCGCGGCCTTCACGGATGACGAGGTCAACCAGCTGCAGATCCTGCTTTTCGAAGGGGATGGTGCTGTCGAACACGATGACGACGGTTTCCGCAAAGCGGATGGAACGCAGCGAATCCGCGACCGAAAGCTTTTCCAGCTTTTCCGTCACCTTGGCCTTGCGGCGCATGCCGGCCGTGTCGAACATCTTGATGGTGCGGCCGCGCCAGTCCCATTCGACCGAAATGCTGTCGCGGGTAATGCCGGCTTCCGGGCCGGTCAGCAGCCGGTCTTCACCGAGAAAGCGGTTGATCAGCGTCGACTTGCCCGCATTCGGCCGGCCGATAATGGCGACGCGCAGCGGCTTGGTCTCGTCGTAAACCGGCTCTTCGTCTTCTTCATCCTCGCTGCCCGGCTCGCTGCGCGGCAGAACGATATCCGTCTCCGCCTCATCCACTTCCGGCGGGAAAGCCACGTCCTCGCCGATTGCCTCAACAATGGCGTCGCGCAGGTCGATCATGCCCTGACCGTGTTCGGCCGAGATCGGGCAAGGGTCGCCGAGGCCGAGCGTGAAGGCATCGTAGAAACCGGCGTCGGAACCGCGCGCTTCAGACTTGTTGGCCACCAGTACCACCGGCTTGCCGCGACGGCGCAGCATTTCGGCCAGCGTCTCATCGGCCGGCGTCAGGCCCGCCTTGGCGTCCACAACGAACAGCGTCACATCGGCATCGTCAATCGCCGCTTCGGTCTGCGCCCACATGCGGCCCTGAAGCGTTTCCGGACCGGATTGCTCCAGACCGGCGGTATCGATGATGGTGAAACGCAGGTCGACCAGCTTCGCCTCGCCGGGGCGACGATCACGGGTCACGCCCGGCGTATCGTCCACCAGCGCCAGCTTCTTTCCAACCAGACGGTTGAAAAGCGTGGACTTGCCGACATTGGGGCGCCCGACTATGGCGACGGTGAAGCTCATTGATCCTGGTTCCTTAAAGCACGTCTGCCCAAAACACTACCTGTTTTGGGCAAAGGACATGCGTAAAATAATGAGTTGGATCGCTTTGGCAATGCGGAGAATGCCGGCGCGATCTCGCGTGGCGAAGCGACCTTAAGCAGCCTTGCCTGAAGCGGTGATATTGTCGAGCATGATCTGCGCCCGGTTCGTCACGTTGCGCGGCGCCTGCGCGTCGCTCACGATCTGCTCGAACCATTGTTTGGCCTTGGCGAAATCGCCGGCCTTGTAGGCGGCGAGACCCAAAGCCTCGCGGGCGGAAGCCTTCATGGTCTGGCCTTCGCCGCTGAGGGGTTCCACCAGTGCGGCAACCTGATCGTAGGTGCCGTTATCCACCAGCAGCCAAGCCGCGCGCACCTTGGCGGTATCGCGGAAGACCTGCGGTGCGGTGGTGTCGTTGCCGATGGCGGTGAAGGCAGCGATGGCGCCGGCCGCGTCACCCTTCTGCGAAAGCAGCGTAGCCGAGCGGAACTTCGCCAGAACCGGATAATTGCCGTGACCGGAGGTTTCCAGATCGGCAAGGGCCTTCAGCGCATCATCCGTCTTGTTTTCCGAAGCGAGTTTCAGCGCCGCAAGGAACTGATCGCCCGAATTGGAAGCGCGGCTGGTGTTCCAGTATTCGTAGATACCGGCACCGGCGGCGCCGAGAACCACCAGGACGGCCGCACCCACGACCACGATACCGTAACGGCCCCAGAAGCGCGACAGCTGCTCGGAACGGATCTGCTCGTTCACTTCGCGGATAAAGGTATCATTTTCGTTTGCCATCAAATTCTCCGTTACCCGCGTGGAGATCGTTGCCGATCCATCCGTCCGCGGACATACCAAGCCGCTTACCCGGGTCAGCGAAAGTCAGGCCAACCGGGTCATGGTCGGCCTTCTAGCCTATTTTGCCTGATATGTAAGGGGGAAACGTTGATTTCCTACATGGCGATAGGCTGAACGCCGATCAACCATTCGTGCAGTTTCAGGATGAATGCGCCCCACAGAACGATGCCGCCGACAACGGCCACCAGATCGTAGCGGCTTGAAACGAAGTCCCGGACCACTTTGTCACCCGCACGTTCGCGGCGCTTCAACGAGATCCGCATCACCACACCCCAGGCGAGGAACGATGCGAAAAGAAGAATGGACGACGTCTCGCCATTGGCCAGAAGATGCGCCAGCGCCCAGATTTTGACCGAGAGGATGAGCGGATGTTTCGTCTTCGTTGCGATATGGCCAGCCGGGATGAGGCTGGCGACAAGACAGATCATCGCGAGCAGCATCAGGGTGACGGCGATATGGCTCATCCAGACCGGCGGATACCACAACATGCCGGTCTCCTGCCGTGCTTCACCGAAGGCATAGATGACGAGGCCGAGCGTGACGAGGCTGACAACGGAATAGACGCCCTTGAAAGGCCCTTCGCCCATCGTCGCGATCATGCGGGCGCGAAATTGCGGCGCGACCACCTTCAAAAGATGCGTCAGCAGGAACAAGGCAAGACAGAGTGCGAGAAAAAGCATGGAATACGGTCCCCCGGTGGAACGAAGCGGCCCTATCACCGCGGTTGAGAACAGGAATTAGGCCGAAAGCCATGAAAACGCCAGCCACTTCAAAGCTTCGCCTTATTCCACCCGCAAAAGGCCACGGTGTTTCATATGACGGATGACTGATGTTTCGCCCCTTTGCCACTTTTTCCCTGTCGCTTCTCGCCGCCCTTCCTGCACTTGCGCAGGAGGCGCAGAAGCCGAAGCAGCTCGTGATCGTCTCCTTCGACGGCGCGGGCGACAATATGCTGTGGGAAAGAAGCCGGGCGACGAGCAAGCAGGTCGGCGCTCATTTCACCTATTTCCTCGCCTGCACGCTTGTCATGGACAGGAAGACCAGCGCCAAGACCTATCAGGGACCTGGCCAGAAGGCCGGCCGTTCCAACGTCGGTTTCGGCCAGTCACCGGAAGAGGTGGAGACAAGGCTCAGAAACATCTGGGCCGCCTATCGCGAGGGTCACGAGATTGGCAACCACACCTGCGGCCATTTCGATGGCGGCCAGTGGACCGCGGAACAATGGGACGGCGAATTCACCACCTTCACCAGTACGCTGGAAAATGCCTGGCAGATGATCGGCAAGAAGGGCGAGGAGCCCGAGGGCTGGCGCGAGATGGTCAAAAACATCAACGGTTTCCGTGCGCCTTATCTGTCGCAGGGTCCGGCGCTGACTGCCGCCCAGAAAAAGCACGGTTTCGTTTATGACGCCACCAGCATCACCAAGGGGCCGGAATGGCCGGTGGAGCGCGACGGCATAGAGCATTTCGGCCTGCCGCTCATTCCCGAAGGTCCGGGCAACCGCCCGATCATCGCCATGGACTACAATCTCTTCATCCGCCACTCCATCGGCGTCGAGACGCCGGATCGTTCGAAGG
Source organism: Agrobacterium sp. ST15.13.013 (assembly GCF_027956525.1). Taxonomy (NCBI): domain Bacteria; kingdom Pseudomonadati; phylum Pseudomonadota; class Alphaproteobacteria; order Hyphomicrobiales; family Rhizobiaceae; genus Agrobacterium; species Agrobacterium sp. ST15.13.013. Next base: position 51,031 of record NZ_JAQKGP010000002.1, on the reverse strand, counting down.
AATTCGAGGAGCGCGCCTATACGGCCTTCCGCAATGCATTCGACAGGCAATATGATGGCGAGCGCATTCCGCTACAGATGGGCTTCCACTTCGTGAAGATGAATGGCGGCGCCTATTGGAACGCCTATGAGCGGCTGCTGCGCGAAGTCTGCGGCAGGCAGGATGTCGCCTGTGTGAGCTATGCCGAGGCGATGCCGATGATCGAGGCACGCAGGAAGCAGAAGACCGAGGGTTAAAATCTCTGAACTTATGAAAAAGGCGGCCAATTGGCCGCCTTCTTGTTTGCTCAGGGGCGGTTGGCATTCAACTCGCCGCCTTTGGCTTCTCGCAGTAGATATCGCTGGTCAATTTCGGGAAGCTCCTGCCCCTCGATCGCCGCTTCGAAGGCTTTCAGACGTTTGTAGATCGACAGGAGTTCGACAATGGTCGTCCAAGAGTTCACGAGATACTGGAACGAGCCGCGCACCTGTTCGAAAACATTCAGGACCTGGTTCATAAGTCCGAGCGTGACCTTGCCGGCGACGATCGACGGGATGAGAACCAGCGTGCCAAAGATGTTGTCCGCCTGCAGATAAAAAATGCGGGCGACGTTGAAGTACAGATAGTGGAAATAGAGGCGGAAATAATTCTTCCGCACATTGGCAAACAACTCGCCGATCGTCAGAGGATCCGCGCGCTCTTCATGGTCTTCGCCATAGACCAGCTCCTTACGATAGGCAGCCTCCACGCGCTGATTGCGGAACTCCAGCCCGGGCAGCTTGATACCCACGAGCGCGAGAAAAACCGTGCCGAACACTGACCAGACGATGGCGGCCCACACGAGAGCATGGGGCACGGCTCCGAAAAGCGGCAGGTCCGTAATCGTTTCCGAGAATGTGAACAGCACCGGCAGGAACGCGATCAGCGTCATGATCGCCCGCACAAACCCCACACCCAGTCCTTCGACGGTGGAAGAGAAACGCATGGTGTCTTCCTGCACACGCTGCGAGGCGCCCTCGATGTGGCGAAGCCGATCCCAGTTCGACATATAAAATTCGTTCATCGCCGTGCGCCAGCGGAAGATATAATGGCTGACGAAAAACAGATTGAGCACACCGACGAAGATGGCGACGAAGGCGATACCCGCAAAACCGAGCGACCCCATGTAGAGTTGTTCGGCCGTCACAGGCGCCGTCCGCGCCAGAGCCTGCTGGATAAGGTCATAAAACGGCCCATACCAGGCATTCACTGCAACACTCACCTGCACGGAAAAATAGGTCGCGAAGATGATCAGCGCCGATCCAAGAACCGACCAGTTCTGCCAGCGATGCGGATGATACCAGAACCAGAACGCGGAAAAGATCAGCGCGGCAACGGCATAATAAATATAGAACCACAAGAACGGGGTGGACCAGAAAACCGAAACGCCGATGACCGGCTCTTGTCCGGCAGGCAGAGGCGGCAGACCAATTATGGCACCCCAATTGCGGCCGCCGGCGTACCACACGCCGATCATGGCCATCGCCCAGACGAAGGCCGACGTGAAGAACAATTTCGGTTTGGGAAAGAAGCAATGAAACACGTTTCGAACTCACGCGCGTTTGAAATCAGCCATTATTGGCGAAGCACTAGATGGCCCGAACCTAGGGCAGAAATTTGTGCACAGCAATGAAGAAGCACTGACCTTAACAAGATGTAAGGCGCAGACGGCGGGCGACGCCCCCGGAAACAGCGAATGAAAGGCGGAAGAGACGGTCAGCGGCCTAGCGCCGCCGCTCCGTGGCGAGCACCGGCAACATCAGCAGAATGCTGACAACGAGCACGGCGGAAGCGAGAATGCTGGGCGCGGTAAAACTTCCCGTCACCTCGGCAATCCAACCGGCGGCAAGCGGCCCGACGATCTGGCCCGTGCCGAAAGCGGCCGTCATCAGCGCAAAGGCGCGACGTGGGCTCGGGCCTGCAAATTCCCGGCCGAGTTGCAGGCCATAAGCGGTGATGACCATGAAGGTCAGCCCGAGAAGCAGGCCGCCGGCGAGAACGCCCGGCACCGGCGGCAGCATCACCGAAGCGAAGACACCGACAGCTTCCAGCGCCAGCACGATAACGAAAGCGCGCTTTAGCCCCTGCGATTTCAACACCGGTTTCCACAGGAACAGCGAAATGGCAGCTGCGCAGCCGGTGATGAACCAAGCCAGAAACTCCACGAAAGCACCGGCAGCGGCCATCCGGGCAATCGCCACGATAAAAGTGGCGGTGATGACGTAACCGAAGCCGAAAAGCCCATAAGCGAGCGTCGTCAGAAATAGGGGCCTTGTCCAGACAAGCGGCGGTTCCGCCGCCGAAGATGCATGCCGCGGCGGGCCAGCGGGAAGCACGCGAAAGACAAGGAGAAAGGTGAGAAAGGAAAAGACCGCGCCGGCAATCCATTCCTCTCTCCACGAGGAGCCGCCGCCGTCAAAAACGACGCCAATCAGATAGACCGCAAGCGAGGAGATCGCGATACCGGCCCCGACACCGCCATAATGCAGCGCCTGAACGCTGTCCCTGCCCGCCTTAACGGCATGGCCGATAACGATCTGCGAGGTGAAGATCATGGTCAGCGCACTGGCGACGCCGGCCAGAAACCGGATGACGGTGAAGGCCGCGACGGAATTGAAAGCCGCCATGGCAAGCAACAATGCCCCGGTGGAAAACAGGCCGCAAAGCGCCACCAGCCGTTCCCGCCCCGATCCCCACGAATAGGCCGCCAGAACCGCCCCGGCCAGATAACCGGCGAAATTCCCGGCCGCCACGATCCCCGCATCCCCCGCCGCAAGCGGAACGTCGGCCATCATGCCAGGCAGGATGGGCGTGAAGGAAAAACGGCCGAAACCCATGGCGGAGGCCATCATCAGCGCCCCGGAAAATCCGAGTGCAGTCAGATGTCTGGCGGAAAGTGGCTTGTCGATGCTCATACATGGCTTATCGCAACCGGGCAGATGGCGGACAAGCGAGTTATTTTGATCGGCGTTATAAGCGGTCGTTATCGTTCACTCGGTGAGCGGCGCTGCGTTCCGAGGGTGCCGTGTATTCTTCTCCCCGAGGGGGAGAAGGTGGCCCGAAGGGTCGGATGAGGGGGAACGTTGCCGGACTTCGGAGAGCTTGCTCCCTCATCCCGCTGCCGCGGACTTCTCCCCCTCGGGGAGAAGAAACAAGCGGCACGCGCTCGCTCCGACCTTAAAAGTGAGGGTGACGGAGGCAGGTGGCCGTCACTCCGCAAGCGTCAGCACCAGCGGCCCGTTTTTCGTCGCCACCACGGTATGCTCATATTGCACCGTCGGCGCGCTCGGGTCACTATAGAGCGTCCATGGATCATCGTCGCCGTCCTCGGCCCAATAGGCCCCCGTCGAGAGAAACGGCTCGACGGTGAACACCATGCCTTCCTGCATGATGCGGCGCTCGTCCTTGTCCGGCCAGGTCGCCAGTTCCTTCGGCTCCTCATGCAGGGAACGGCCAATGCCGTGGCTGGCGAGATTGGTGATCAGCGTGTAGCGGTTCTTTTTGGCAAAGGCACCGATGGCATTGCCGATATCGGCGAAGGGCCGACCGGTTTTCACCTGCTGCAGGCCCGTCCACATGGCGCGTTTGCCATCGCGGCACAGCCGCTCGATTTCCTTTTTGACAGGCGGCACGGCGAAGGACGACCCCGTATCACCGAAAAAGCCGTTCTTCACCGCCGAGACATCGATATTGACGAGATCGCCCGCCTTGATGATGCGCGGGCCGGGAATGCCATGGGCCACTTCCTCGTTGACGCTGATGCAGGTCGCGCCGGGAAACTTGTAGCAGAATTCCGGCGCCGATTGCGCACCGTTATCTTCCAGCACCTTACGGCCGATGGCGTCCAGCTCGGCCGTGGTGATGCCCGGTTCCAGCGCGTCAGCCATTGTCTGCATGGCAACGGCGCACAAGCGGCCGATATCCTTCAGCAGATCAAGTTCTTCTTCGGTGGAAATGACCATGTCTCTGTCCGTTATTGTGTATGGCGGGTCTCGAAACGCCCACCTTGGTAATCATCAGGCCGTGGCTTTCACCGGATCGGCGCTCCCCGTCAATTCTTTTCTGACGAGTGGGGCGACTTTCGTACCATAAAGCTCAATGCCGCGCATGATCTGGTCATGCGGCATCAGGCCGATGGCCATCTGCAACAGAAAGCGATCATTCCTGAACACACCATGCGCCTTGATGATCTTTTCCGCCACCAGCTCCGGCTCACCGAGGAAGAGATTGCCCTCCGGCCCGCGTGCCGCATCGAAATGCGCGCGGTTCGTCGGCCCCCAGCCGCGTTCGCGGCCGATGCGGTTCATCACCTCCGCCTGCGGTCCGTAAAATTGGTCCGCCGCCTTGTCGGTGGTGTCGGCAATGAAGCCGTGCACATTGATGCTGGTGCGCAGCTTGGTCTTTTCCTGGCCCGCCCGGCGCGCGGCCTCGTGGTAAAGATCGAACAGCGGTGCGAAACGGCGATATTCACCGCCGATAATGGCAAGCGCCACCGGCAGGCCCATGGCGCCCGCCCGCGCCACCGATTGCGGCGTGCCGCCAACCGCGATCCAGACCGGCAGACGCTCCTGCAACGGACGCGGATAAACACCGCGACCATTGATGGCCGGATGTTTGGTGCCGGACCAGGTGACGATTTCCTGTTCGCGCAGCGCCAGCAGCAGATCGAGCTTTTCGGCGAAGAGCACGTCGTAATCTTCGAGATCGTAACCGAACAGCGGGTAGGATTCGATGAAAGAACCGCGCCCGGCCATGATCTCGGCACGGCCGTTCGAGAGGAGATCGACGGTCGAGAACTGCTGGAACACGCGAATGGGGTCATCTGAACTCAGCACCGAAACGGCGCTCGTCAGGCGAATATTCTTCGTCTTTACCGCCGCCGCCGCCAGCACGGTGGAGGGAGAGGAAACGACATAATCCGGACGATGATGCTCACCCAGGCCAAAAACATCGAGCCCGACCTGATCGGCAAGCTCGATCTCTTCGATGAGTTCCCGCAGCCGGCGTGCTCCCTCCGGCCCGCGGCCATCGGCGGGGTTGGGATTGACATCCGCGAATGTGTAAAGACCGAGTTCCATAAACGATACCTCTGTTTGCTTGCCTCAGAGATAGGGACGGGAGCCCCCGCAGGCAAACGCAAAATCTGCCGCAAAATCTGGATGCTTGGCGTCGAAAAAATCGATGGTAGCACCCACACGAGCCGCCTTGCGCGCTCAATCCTAAATGGCGATTGCCAGCCTGCCCCCTTTGGGCATAGGCTGCTTAAATATGTGCGAAGTAATGCAAAAAGGGGAAAGCATGCATCGGACAGTTATCGTGACAGGCTCCACAAGCGGCATCGGCCTTGGCATTGCCCAGCGATTTGCGCGCGACGGCGCCAATATCGTGCTGAACGGCTTCGGCGATGAGGACGAAATTGAGAAGTTGCGTCTGCTGCTGGAGGCCGAAAGCGGCGGGCGCGTGCTTTATCACCCTGCCGATATGACGAAACCGGACGAGATCGCCGATCTCATTCAATCCTCGCACGAAAAGCTCGGCTCGGTGGATGTGCTCGTCAACAATGCCGGTATCCAGCACATCGCGCCCATCGAAGCATTCCCGACGGAAAAATGGGACTGGATCATCGCCATCAATCTGACCAGTTCCTTCCATAGCATGCGCGCTGCGATACCGCTGATGAAGAAGGCCGGAAAAGGCCGTATCATCAACATCGCATCCGCCCACGGCCTTGTCGCCTCGCCGTTCAAATCGGCCTATGTGGCGGCCAAACACGGCATCATGGGCCTGACGAAAACGGCGGCGCTGGAGCTTGCGCAGACCGGCGTCACCGTCAACGCCATTTGTCCCGGTTATGTGCTGACCCCGCTGGTTGAAAAGCAGATACCTGAGATGGCCAAGGTGCGTGGCATCAGCGAAGAGGCGGTGAAGAACGATGTGATGCTGGAGTTGCAGGCAACCAAGCAATTCGTCACCGTCGACGATGTGGCCGCCGCGGCCGTATTTCTGGCAAGCGATGCCGCAAGCAACATTACCGGCACGCATATTTCCGTGGATGGCGGCTGGACGGCGCAATAATTACCGAACTTTCTTTCCGGTTTGGAAATAATGAATTGCCAAAACGGAAATCGATATGCGCGCGGCGGCGTGCATATGATGCGCAGGGATAATCACAAGAAACCGGCTCGGCAGCCGGTCAAAAAAAAGCAGGGCATTGCATGAACGACGCGATCAGTTTCATCCTCAACAGCGAAACCATCTCGCTGAAGGGTTTCGGACCGACAGACACGCTTCTCGATTATCTCCGCATCAACAAGCGGTTGACCGGGACCAAGGAAGGCTGCGCCGAAGGCGACTGCGGCGCCTGCACGGTGCTGGTCGGGCGGCTGCTGGACGGTTCTCTGCGATATGAAAGCGTCAATGCCTGCATCCGCTTTTTAGGTTCGCTGCACGGCGCCCATATCGTCACGGTGGAGCATCTGGCCGCGCGCGACGGCACGCTGCACCCCGTACAGCAGGCGATGGTGGATTTCCACGGCTCGCAATGCGGTTTCTGCACGCCGGGCTTCATCATGTCGCTCTACGGCCTGTGGCTATCAAGCGAAAACCCCGGCGGCGCCGACATCGAAAAGGCGCTGCAAGGCAATCTCTGTCGATGCACGGGATATGAGCCGATAGTCCGCGCCGCCGAAAAGATCGCCGCCGCGCGCCCGAGCGCCCTCTTCGACCCGCTGCAACGCGACCGCACCGATATCATGGCAAGGCTCTGGGCGATCCGCGCCAATGAAACGATCACCGTCACCCACGGCGAGGGCCGCACCATCATTCCAGCGACGCTGGCCGAGCTGACCGAGATTTACGCTGCCGAACCGAAGGCGACCATCGTCGCCGGCTCCACCGATGTCGGCCTGTGGGTAACAAAGCAGATGCGGGCGCTGAACCCTGTCATCTTCATCAACAATCTCGGCGATCTGCAAACCATCACCGTGGGTGAAGACGGCGTGACACTGGGCGCTGGCGTCACCTACAGCCAGGCCTTCAAGACCATCGCGGAGTACTTCCCGCCGATTGCCCGGTTGTTCGATCGGCTCGGCGGCGAACAGGTGCGCAATATGGGCACCATCGGCGGCAACATCGCCAACGGCTCGCCCATCGGCGACACGCCGCCAGCGCTGATCGCCCTCGGGGCCACGCTCACCCTGCGCTCGTCCTCCGGCAGCCGCACCGTGCCGCTGGAAAGCTACTTCATCGATTACGGCAAACAGGACCGGCTGAGCGGCGAATTCGTCGAGAAGCTTTTCATTCCGTTCCAGACGCCGGAAAGTCACTACGCTGTCTACAAGATTTCCAAACGCCGCGACGAAGATATTTCCGCGCTCTGCGCCGCCTTCAATCTGACGCTCGATGCCGATGGCGCAGTCGACGACATCCGCATCGCCTTCGGCGGCATGGCCGGCACGCCGAAACGCGCTGCACATCTGGAGGCCGCGCTTCTCGGGAAAGAGTGGTCGCAGGAAACGATCAACGCGGCACGCGATGCGCTGGATGAGGATTTCACCCCGCTGACGGATTGGCGCGCGACCGCCGAATATCGCCAACTGACGGCGAAGAACCTGCTGATACGATTCTTCCTGGAGACATCAGGCGAAAAGCAGGAACTTGCACGTTTCACGCTGGAGGAGGCTTGAACCATGGACACCACAAGCTTCGACAAGACCAAGACCGAAATCGACGGCCCGATGCACACCTCGCTCCGGCATGATTCCGCCCACAAGCATGTGACCGGCAGCGCCGAATATATCGATGACATTCCCGAACCCACCGGCCTCGTCCACGGCGCACTCGGCCTTGCCGACCGTGCTCACGCGGAAATCATCGCGATGGACCTCTCCGAAGTGGAGGCCATACCGGGCGTACTTTGGGTGATGACGGGCAAGGACGTGCCCGGCGAAAACGATGTCTCTTCCGGCGGTCGTCACGATGAGCCGCTGCTCGCCGAGACAAAGGTCGAATTCCACGGCCAGCCGGTCTTCGCCGTCTTTGCCGAAACCCGCGATATCGTCCGCAAGGCCGCACGCAAGGCAAAGATCACCTATAAGGACCTACCGCATTTCACCGATATCGATACCGCAATCGAAAATGGCGGCGCGCTCGTCATCGACCCGATGACGCTGAAACGTGGCGATGCGAAGCTGGAGATGGATGTCGCGCCGCGCCGCCTCACCGGCACGATGCGCATCGGCGGGCAGGAGCATTTTTATCTCGAAAGCCATATCGCGATGGCCGTGCCGGGTGAAGATGACGAAGTGACGCTGTGGAGCTCCACCCAGCATCCAAGCGAAATCCAGCACATTGTCAGCCATATCCTGCAGGTGCCATCCAATGCCGTCACGGTGCAGGTGCGCCGCATGGGTGGCGGTTTCGGCGGCAAGGAAACGCAGGGCAACCAGTTCGCAGCCCTTTGCGCCATCGCCGCCAAGAAGCTGAACCGGGCCGTCAAAATCCGCCCGGACCGCGACGAGGACATGACGGCGACAGGCAAACGCCACGATTTCCGCGTCGATTACGAACTGGGCTTCGATGAGGAAGGCCGCATCCACGCTGTCGATGCCACCTATGCCGCACGCTGCGGTTTTTCCTCCGATCTGTCCGGGCCGGTCACCGACCGTGCGCTGTTCCATGCCGATTCAAGCTATTTCTACCCGAATGTGCACCTCACCTCCCGGCCGCTGAAAACCCACACGGTCTCCAACACCGCCTTTCGCGGCTTCGGCGGCCCGCAGGGCATGCTCGGGGCTGAACGTTTTATCGAGGAGATCGCCTATGCCGTCGGCAAGGATCCGCTCGATATCCGCAAACTGAATTTCTACGGCGAGACCGGCTCCGGCCGCACCACAACGCCCTATCATCAGGAAGTCGAAGACAACATCATCGCCCGCGTCGTCGAGGAACTGGAAACCTCCAGCGACTATCGTGCGCGCCGGCAGGCAATCGTGGATTTCAACAGGACAAGCCCGATCATCCGCAAGGGTATCGCGCTCACCCCCGTCAAGTTCGGCATCTCCTTCACCATGACCGCCTTCAATCAGGCGGGCGCGCTGGTGCATATTTATAATGACGGCTCCATCCACCTGAACCATGGCGGCACCGAAATGGGTCAGGGCCTTTACACCAAGGTGGCGCAGGTGGTGGCCGATGCCTTCCAGGTGGATATCAACAGGGTGAAAATCACCGCCACGACGACGGGCAAGGTGCCGAACACGTCGGCCACCGCCGCCTCGTCCGGCACTGATCTCAACGGCATGGCGGCCTATGACGCCGCCCGTCAGATCCGCGAAAGGCTCATAAAATTCGCCGCGGAGAACTGGAACGTGCCGGAAGAAGAGGTTGTCTTCCTGCCAAACCGGGTGCGCATCGGGCTTGAAGAAATCGCCTTCAACGATTTCGTCAAAAAGGCTTATTTCGCCCGCGTCCAACTATCGGCCGCCGGTTTTTACAAGACGCCAAAAATCCACTGGGACCGCGCCGCCGGTCGCGGCACGCCGTTTTATTATTTCGCCTATGGCGCGGCCTGTTCGGAAGTGTCGATCGATACGCTGACCGGCGAATATTTGATGGAGCGCACCGATATCCTCCACGATGTCGGCAAGTCGCTGAACCCGGCCATCGATATCGGCCAGATCGAAGGCGCCTTCGTGCAGGGCATGGGCTGGCTGACCACGGAGGAACTGTGGTGGGACGGCAAGGGGCGGCTGCGCACCCATGCACCTTCCACCTACAAGATCCCGCTTGCCTCCGACCGGCCAAAGAGCTTCAACGTCAGGCTGGCGGAATGGGCGGAAAATGCCGAACCCACCATCGGCCGCTCGAAGGCCGTGGGCGAGCCGCCCTTCATGCTGGCGATCTCGGTTCTCGAAGCGCTCTCCATGGCCGTCGCCTCCGTCGCCGACTACAAGGTCTGCCCACGCCTCGATGCCCCGGCAACGCCGGAGCGCGTTTTGATGGCGGTGGAACGGTTGAAGAAGGTGTGAGGGGGAAGTGTCCATGCGGCCGAGCCCCCTCATCCGGCCCTTCGGGCCACCTTCTCCCCGGCGGGGAGAAGAAACATGCCGCGCCGTCGCAAATTTCCGCAAAGTTGGTAATGTAAGCGAAAACATCGCTCCGGGTTTCTTCTCCCCGCCGGGGAGAAGGTGGCGCGCAGCGCCGGATGAGGGGGCCAGCCCCAATGCCTGACGCCTCCCTCTCCGCCTTCCTCGCCCGCCCTGCCCCCACCATCCTCGTGGAAATCGAGGCAGTGAAAGGCTCATCCCCACGCGAGGCTGGCACCTTCATGCTGGTCAGCCAGGAAACCTTGTGGGAAACCATCGGCGGCGGACAGTTCGAATATATGGCGATAGACCACGCCCGCGCCATGCTGCGAACAGGGACGGCCGAAGACCGCATGGATATTCCGCTTGGGCCGGAAATCGGCCAATGCTGCGGCGGTCGCACCCTCATCCGCTTCCGGCGGATAACGGCAGAGATTGCCGCCGGGCTTGAGGCGCGGCTGAAGGGCGAAGCCGAACAGCAGCCCGCCGTCTTCATTTTCGGCGCGGGTCACGTCGGCAAGGCGCTGGCAGATGCCATGTCGCTGCTGCCCCTGAGCCTGACGGTGGTGGAAACCCGTGAAAGCGAGTTACGCGATCTTCCATCGACGGTGGGGTCCATCCTCACCCCCATGCCGGAAGCGTTCGTTCCGAAAATCCCGGCAAACGGCGCGGCGATCATCGTCACCCACGACCATGCACTCGATTTCCTGATTGCGAAGGAAGCGCTTGCCCGCGACGATCTCGCTTATGTCGGCATGATCGGCTCGAAGACCAAACGCGCCACCTTTTCCCATTGGCTGGAGCGGGAGGGAGAGCCCCCTTCCCGCCTTGCAAAGCTCACCCTACCCATCGGCGGCAATAGCGTCAGGGACAAACGGCCTGCGATCATAGCGGCCCTTGTGGCAGCCGAGTTGCTGCAAGCATTTTCCGTTGCCGAAATCCGTCGCAACGAAAATCGACACGGCCATCCTCAAGGCCAAGATCACGCCTGAGCCCATCCGGCAGGCTTTCATCCGCCAGATTGTCGGGTTGAAGGCTTTCAAGGGTAAACCGTTCCGCTGTCCGCAGACCCGCACGCAGGCGGGACCACGCGCGCAAGAGTGCTGTGCGCATGTTCGTCTCCATTCAAAAATATCAGAAGCTCAGTTGATGAATTGAGCTAAAAATGCTCTGTTTTCCGGAGAAAAACCAATGAAACCTTCGGCAATTGGCATAAAGAGAACTTATCCATGAAAATGTCGCGCCAGTTCCCGCTGAACGCCCTGCGGGTGTTCGAAGCCGCCGCAAGGCATCTCAGTTTCACCAAGGCCGGTGAGGAACTGGGAATGACGCAGACGGCGGTGAGCTATCAGGTGAAACTGCTGGAAGAGAATATCGGCGAGCCGCTCTTCATCAGAAGGGCGCGGCAGGTTTCGCTGACCGAGGCCGGGCAGAAACTCGCGCCGAAAGTCGCCGAAGCTTTCAATACGTTACAGGAGGCCGTAGATAGTGTGCGTGACACGCCTGACGCCACCTTGACCATCCATTCCACGGCCACCTTTGCTTCGCGCTGGCTCTCGCGGCATCTGGGAGCTTTCCAGCTCGAACATCCTTCCATCGCCGTGCGGTTGGAAACGTCGGGGACATTGATCGATTTTTCCCAATCCGATTGCGATGTCGCCATTCGCTGGAGCAAAGATAACGGCAAAGGGCTTATCTATCATCAATTGCTGCGCGGCGTTTATACGCCGATGCTGCATCCGAGCCTTGCCGAAAGCATCGGCGGATTGCACAAACCGGAAGACCTGCTGCGCCTGCGCATCATCGATCCCGGCGATATCTGGTGGAGCCAATGGTTCCAGGAAGTCGGCGTCGAAAATCCCGGCCTAGACCGTTATCCCCGCAGCCGCCTCAATGTACAGGCCTTCGAAGCCGCCGCCGCGATCGCCAGCCAAGGGGTGGCCATGCTCACCCCTGAACTCTATGCCGATGAGATTGCCCTCGGCCGCCTTTACCAGCCCTTCGAACACCTCAGCAGCGAAGGCAAGAACTATTGGCTGGTTTACCCCGAAAACCGCAGGAACATCCGCAAGATCAAACTGTTTCGCGACTGGATATTGAAGCGGATCGAAGAAAGCCATCCGCAGCAACCGCCTCAAAACCCCATGTCCGGCGCGTAAAAACAGCGCGGCGTATCCTCATCCGGAAACAGGCAGAGATGATATTCGCCATCTTCGGATCGTCTTGCCTCGCGCTGCGACCAGTTGAAGACGTGGCGTCGCGTGACCATGCGGTGATCGCCGGGCGCGAGCGAGACCTCGTAACCGTCGGACGTGACACGAACACTGCGCGTGGGGATCATCTGGCAGTCGCCGGTTTCGGCGTCGCCATTGCAGCAATAGCTTTCATATTTAAACCCCTTGTGGGATTCATGGGCAAGCGCGGTGGCGCTGAACGCCAGAGATAGGAAGAGGACCGTCAGAACAAGGCGCATCGGCATGGTCTCCGTTGAAACAACGGCGGCTGCCGGAAGATCATTGCGTCCCTTTATTCAAATTTCACATCAACACTTACCCGGACACAACGGCGCCAGGAACTGCGATACCTGCCCCCTGATCTGCCCCCACCCAGGGTTCGCAGCGCCCGCTTCCGGAAGAACCGCCAGCGAAACATGTCATGGAAGCCCTGCGTATCGCGCATAAAACCGGAATGGAATTTCGGCAAGACGCCCCACAGGACTCCGCAGCCTTATATTTTAGCACATCAGCAGACTGCACAAAGGATAATAGCTGAGTCGCGTTAGCCAGCTAAGCACAAACGATGCGACAGGAATGAGCTAGTGCAACTTTACCGGGCCAACCCATGCGAAAGGATACAACAAACTGATATTGCAGACACAAGAGCATCGGATTGTGAACAATCGCGCCCCAAGCTTTGCTTTCCCCTTCCCTAAAGGCCAAATTTCTCGCAAGGTGCGCTGCACAAGGATCAGGGGAACCGCATGTACGAATACGCCATTGCGTGGGAATGGATGGCCTTTGCCGTCCGCTGGCTCCACGTCATCACCGCCATCGCCTGGATCGGCTCATCCTTTTATTTCATCGCGCTCGATCTCGGGCTGGTCAAACGCCCGGATATGCCGCCGGGTGCCTATGGCGAGGAATGGCAGGTGCATGGCGGCGGTTTTTACCACATTCAGAAATATCTGGTTGCGCCTGCCCAGATGCCCGAGCACCTGACATGGTTCAAATGGGAAAGCTACGTCACCTGGCTTTCCGGCTTCGCCATGCTCTGCATCGTTTATTATGGCGGCGCCGATCTCTTCCTCATCGATCATTCGGTGCTTGATCTCACCCAGTTCCAGGCCATCGGCCTGTCGCTTGCATCGCTTGCCATTGGCTGGCTGTTTTACGATTTCCTCTGCAAATCGCCGCTCGGCAACAACACATGGGGCTTGATGATTGTCCTTTATGTCGCGCTGGTGGCGATGGCATGGGGTTACACGCAGGTCTTCACCGGCCGTGCCGCCTTCCTGCATCTCGGCGCGTTTACCGCCACCATCATGTCGGCGAATGTGTTCTTCATCATCATCCCCAACCAGAAGATCGTCGTCGCTGACCTGATCGCCGGGCGCACGCCGGACCCGAAATATGGCCGCATCGCCAAGCAGCGCTCGCTACACAACAACTATCTGACGTTGCCCGTGATCTTCTTCATGCTGTCGAACCATTATCCGCTGGCCTTTGCGACCCAGTTCAACTGGATCATCGCAGCGCTGGTGTTCCTGATGGGCGTCACCATCCGCCACTGGTTCAACACCACCCACGCCCGCAAGGGCAAGCCGACTTGGACCTGGCTCGCGACCGCGCTCATCTTCATCGTCATCATGTGGCTTTCCACGGTGCCGAAGGTGCTGACCGGCGAAGAAGAACAGAAGGCAGCGACGCTTTCGCCGATGCAGCAGCAATTCGTCACCGACACCCATTTCGCCAAGGCCCGCGATGTGGTTCAGGGCCGCTGTTCCATGTGCCATGCGGCCGAGCCGGTGTGGGAAGGCGTGCCCTTCACACCGAAATCGGTGAAGCTCGAAACCGACGAACAGATCGCCGCCCATGCGCGCGAAATCTATTTGCAAGCCGGCCGCAGCCATGCCATGCCTCCCGGCAACATCACCGCCATCACCCCGGATGAGCGCAAGCTGCTGACCGCATGGTATGAAAGTGCGGTTTCCGGGGCTGGAACAGCGGAAGGAAAAACCGAATGAGCATGGTTCTGCTGCGTGGCCGTCTGCTGAGCTTCCGCCGCGCGCCGCTCGCAATCGACGATACGCAAAGCTATGTCTATATCGAAGACGGTGGCCTGCTGATCGAAGACGGCAGGATCGCTGCCATTGGCGACTACGCCGATATCCGTGAGACAGCCCCCGAAAACGTCGAGGAAAAGGACCACCGCCCGCATCTCATCGTGCCCGGCCTCATCGACATGCACCTGCATTTCCCGCAGATGCAGGTCATCGGCTCCTATGCCGCCAATCTCTTGGAATGGCTGAACACCTATACCTTCCCGGAAGAATGCCGTTTCGTCGAAACTGCCCACGCCCAGCGCATCGCCACGCATTTTTACGACGAGCTTCTGCGCCACGGCACCACCACCGCCGTTGCCTATTGCTCCGTGCACAAGACCTCCGCCGACGCCTTTTTCGCGGAAGCTCTGAAGCGCAACATGCTGATGGTCGGCGGCAAGGTGATGATGGACCGCAACGCCCCGCAAGGACTGCTCGACACGCCGGAAACCTCCTATGACGAGACCCGGGCCGTCATCGCCGACTGGCACGGCAAGGGCCGCAACCACGTCGCCATCACCCCCCGCTTCGCCATCACCTCCACGCCGAAGCAGATGGAAGCCGCCCAGACGCTGGCGCAGGAATTTCCCGATCTCTTCATCCAGACGCATCTTTCCGAAAATCTGGACGAGATCAAATATACCTGCGAACTCTACCCGGAAGCGATCGATTACACCGATATCTATGTGCGCTACGGCCTGATGGGCGAAAAGACCCTGCTCGGCCACGCCATCCACCTCTCTGACCGCGAGGCAGATGTACTCTCGGAAACCGGCGCGGTAGCCGTACATTGCCCCACCTCGAACCTCTTCATCGGCTCCGGCCTGTTCCCGATGAAAAAGCTGCAACGGCGCGAAAAGCCTGTTCGTATCGCGGTTGCCACCGATATCGGCGGCGGATCGAGCTATTCCATGCTGCGCACCATGGACGAGGCCTACAAGATCCAGCAATTGCTGGGCGAACGTCTCAACCCGCTGGAAAGCTGGTATCTGATGACCCGAGGCAATGCCGAAGCCCTCTCCATGGTCGATCGCATCGGCACGCTGGAGGCCGGCACGGACGCCGACATCACCGTGCTGAACGCCTCCTCGACACCCGCCATGGCGCTGAAGATGGAAGTGGTGAACAGCCTGACGGAAGAACTGTTCCTGATGCTGACCATGGGTGACGACCGCACCGTCGTCGAAACCTACGTGGCCGGTAAGGCGATGAAAAGCACACTTGCATAGTTCGGCTTGGGCCGAAACATCCGGTCACGATCTCGCTTAAACCAATATCTATGGAGCGAGCGGATGCCCCTTGTTTCTTCTCCCCGCCGGGGAGAAGTCCGCGGCAGCGGGATGAGGGGGCAACGTCGGCGATATTCGGAGAGCTTGCCCCCTCATCCGACCCTTCGGGCCACCTTCTCCCCGGCGGGGAGAAGAAACCGTGCCGCACCCGCTCGCTTCATATGATTGCCTGGCACCCCCCGGCCGAAATGCGAATGACCTCTGGAGTGCCCCATGCCGGATCTAGACCCAACCACCCTGCTCATGATACTCGCGACCTTCATCGTTGCCGGCATCGTCAAGGGGGTGACCGGCATGGGACTGCCCACCGTCGCCATGGGCGTGCTCGGCCTCTTCATGCCGCCGGTCATCGCCGCCGGCCTGCTCATCCTGCCCTCCTTCATCACAAATATCTGGCAATTGCTGGCTGGGCCTGATTTCCGGGCCATCGTGAAGCGGCTGTGGCCGATGATGATAGCCATTGTGCTTGGCACCCTCATCGGCATCCGGCTGATGACGGCGGGCACCGGCGTCTGGACCACCTCGGCGCTCGGCCTGTGCCTTGCGGTTTACGCGACGTATAGCCTGCTTGCCAGACCGGTCTCGTTTCCGGCAAGACTGGAACCAAAACTCTCACCCGTCATGGGGCTGGCGACGGGCCTTCTGACCGGCGGCACCGGAATTTTCGTCGTGCCCGCCGTCCCCTATGTTCAGTCACTCGGATTTAACCGCGACGATCTCGTGCAAGCGCTCGGCCTTTCCTTCACCGTTTCAACCATTGCACTGGCTACCGGGCTTGCCTCGCAGAATGCCTTTCACGTCGAGCATCTGTCACTTTCCGCGCTGGCCGTCCTGCCGGCCCTTGCCGGCATGTGGCTCGGTCAGAAGGTTCGCCACATCGTCAGCCCGGCGACGTTCCGGCGTTGGTTTCTCATCTGCCTGCTTCTGCTCGGCTGCGAACTGTTCCTGCGCGCATTTTGGTAACAGTACGGCGACGATTTTGATGTCGCCACCACGCCATCCATGCTATGTGAAGCCATCATTCAAATGTGAAGGCTTTATCCATGGGCAAAATCCTGACCATAGCGGACCTGAAGCAACAGGCTCAGCGCCGTGTGCCGAAAATGTTTTTCGACTACGCCGACAGCGGCGCATGGACGGAAGGCACCTACCGCGCCAATGAGGAGGATTTTTCCAAGATAAAGCTGCGCCAGCGCGTGCTGGTCGACATGACCGACCGGTCGCTTGCCACCGAAATGATCGGTGAGAAGGTTTCGATGCCAGTGGCTCTTTCCCCCACCGGCCTGACCGGCATGCAGCACGCCGATGGCGAGATGCTGGCGGCACAAGCAGCCGAAGAATTCGGCGTACCCTTCACGCTTTCCACCATGAGCATCTGCTCCATCGAGGATGTCGCCTCGGTCACCTCGAAACCCTTCTGGTTCCAGCTCTATGTGATGAAGGACCGCGACTTCGTCAACAATCTGATCGACCGGGCGAAGGCCGCCGGGTGCTCGGCACTGGTGCTGACGCTCGATCTGCAAATTCTCGGCCAGCGCCACAAGGATCTGCGCAACGGCCTCTCGGCCCCGCCAAAATTCACCCCGAAACACATCTGGCAGATGGCGACCCGGCCGAAATGGTGCCTGGACATGGCGCGCACCAAGCGGCGCAGCTTCGGCAACATCGTCGGCCACGCCAAAAACGTCTCCGACCTCTCCTCGCTCTCCTCCTGGACGGCGGAACAGTTCGATCCGCGCCTGTCGTGGAAAGACGTCGAATGGATCAAGCAGCGTTGGGGCGGCAAGCTTATCCTCAAGGGCATCCTTGACGAGGAGGATGCGCGCGCCTCGCTCGATACCGGCGCCGACGCCATCATCGTTTCCAACCATGGCGGCCGCCAGCTTGATGGCGCGCATTCCTCCATCGCCATGCTGCCGAAGATCGTCGACGCCGTCGGTGACAGGGTCGAGGTGCATATGGATGGCGGCGTCCGCTCCGGTCAGGATGTGCTGAAAGCCGTGGCGCTCGGC
Organism: Agrobacterium sp. ST15.13.013; assembly: GCF_027956525.1. Classification (NCBI taxonomy): domain Bacteria; kingdom Pseudomonadati; phylum Pseudomonadota; class Alphaproteobacteria; order Hyphomicrobiales; family Rhizobiaceae; genus Agrobacterium; species Agrobacterium sp. ST15.13.013. The sequence continues at coordinate 33,306 of NZ_JAQKGP010000002.1, read as the reverse complement.
GCCAAAGGCACCTATATCGGCCGCCCCTTCCTCTATGGCCTCGGCGCCGATGGCAAGCGGGGCGTAACCACGGCGCTGGAGATCATCCGCAAGGAGATGGATGTCAGCATGGCGCTTTGCGGCAAGCGGCTGATTACGGATGTGGATCGCAGCATTCTGGCGTGATGGTGATAACTCAGAGCCAGTGTCTCAGAACGCCCCGTCGTACTTTGCCTCCCTCATCCCTGTGCTCGTCACAGGGAGCCGGCCCAAGTCCTTGGGCCGAAAGGACTCTCCCCGTCGCGCAGACGCGCGCCGGCTGGATTCCTGTGACGGGCGCAGGAATGAGGAAGGGTGCAGGAGTGCCGTTAATGCCCCACCGTCTTCGAAAAAACATTCACAATCACCACCCCCGTCACGATAAACCCGAGGCCGATGACGGCGGCGATATCCAGCGTCTGGCGGAAAACGAAATAACCGATCCCGGAAATCAGCACGATGCCCAGCCCGCTCCAGATCGCATAGGCCACGCCGACCGGCATGGCCCGCAGTGTGAACGACAGCAGATAAAAAGCCGCACCGTAAAACAGCGCCATCAGCACCGTCGGCAAAAACCGGGAGAATTGCTGCGACTGCTGCAGAAAGGAGGTCGCGATGACTTCGCAGACGATGGCGGCGACGAGCGCTCCATAGGTCAAGACAGCTGCATTCATCACCCTGCATCCTTCTTCGTCTGCGCGATCATGCGCGCTCTGAGAGCCGCCCTGTCGCCACCTGCCCTGCCATCATCGGCCAGAAGATCGGCGAACCAGATGCCGTCAGCGGCAAGCCGTACCAGCTCCAGTACCACCCCACTATCCGTTTCCTTATGACGGGCAAGCCGCCCCTCGATCCAGCTGTTCCACATGCGTCGAAGCGACGGTTCACCGACCATGGAAACCGAAATCGCGGCCCACTGTTTCCCCGAATCCCTGCCCCGATCCGAGAAAACTGCATTCACATAGGCCCTCGTGAAGCGTCCGAAAGCTTCACAATCCTGTGAGAGGAGGTCATCGACTTCACAGTCCAGAGCCGCCAGAAGGTCCGCCATGACCGCTTCCAGCAGCGCCTGCTTGGATGGGAAATGATGGAACAACCCGCCTTTCGTCACCCCGGCCGCGTCCGCAACCGCCTGCACCGAGAGCGCCGCAACACCCTGTTCAGCAGCGAGTCTGGCCGCGCAATCGAGAAGATTGCGGCGCACGAGTTCGGGTTGCTTCTTGCGTTCATATGCATTTGTCATGACACTAAACATACCGGATGGTTGGTTTCTTTTCAAGGAAATAGCAGGGCCGCCCGCCAGCTTGAAATTCATACTTAATTAAGCATGAAAGCGATCTCTAAAGTTTTAGCGGTTTTGTTGCCGGAAAGTGTCAGTAAAACTTCGCCCATCGCGGCGATCGAACAAAAGGGGTGAATTATGTCGGGAACGGTCAAACGGGGAATGGCGGGTGCATGGGTCTTCGCGCTCGCCTTCTTTTGCGCGATCCTCTCATTGCAGGCGTCGCCTGCGCAGGCGGGTTATGCCCATTTCATCATGGACGCCAATACCGGCAAGGTTCTGGCCGCTCGCAACGCCGATGTGCTCAACCACCCCGCATCGCTCACCAAGATGATGACGCTTTACATGACCTTCGAGGCCCTGCATTCCGGGAAACTGCGCTGGGACCAGAAGATAAAGATGTCAAAGAACGGCGCGTCGGTCATCCCCTCGAAGCTCTATGTACGCCAGGGCCAGACCTTCACCGTGCGCGAGGCCGTCTATGGCATGATCGTCAAATCCGCCAACGACATGGCGGAAGGCATGGGCGACCATCTCGGCGGCTCGGAGGCGCGCTTTGCCCAAATGATGACCCGCAAGGCCCGCCAGCTAGGCATGACGAAAACGGTGTTCCGCAACGCCTCCGGCCTGCCCAGCAAATCGCAGGTGACGACAGCGCGCGACATGGCGAAACTCGGCCTGGCGCTGCAGCGTGACTTTCCCAAGGAATACCGCCTCTTCGCCATGGAATCCTTCAGCTTTCGGGGAAAACGCATCCGCGGCCACAACAATCTGATGTATCGCTACAAGGGCATGGACGGCATCAAGACCGGTTACACCAATGCCTCCGGCTTCAACCTCGTCAGCGCCGTCAATCATAATGGCCGCCGTGTCGTTGGCGTCGTGCTAGGCGGCAAGACTGCCCGCAGCCGCGATGCCCAGATGGCCGCCCTTCTCGACAAGGCCGTGCCGCAGGCATCGAGAAGCCGCAATACCGAACAGCTCGTCGCCAGCGCGAGTGTCAGCCGTACCTTCGATGTGCCGCCCGCAGCCGTGCCGCTGCCCATGTTTGCCGAACGCCGCCGCGCAGATCCGGTCGCCATGCAGATCGCCACAGCGAACGATCAGGTGGCCGACATGATGCAGGTTTCAGCCATTCCGCGGCCGGCACCCGCTGCAGCCTCCGTCGGCCAGCGCAGCCGCTGGGAAGTGCAGATCGCCGCCACCGACAGCGAAGCCGCCGCCCGCTCGCTGCTCGCCAATGCCCGCTCCAACATCGCCAGAAACCATGCCGGGATCGCTCCCTATACCGAAGCGGTGCAAAGCGGATCGGCAACGCTTTACCGCGCCCGGTTCACCGGCTTCGAAGACCAGTCTTCGGCGGTTGCCGCCTGCAAGGCGCTGAAGGCGCAGTCCTATGCATGCGTGGTGATGACCAGTGAGGGGTGATCCTTACCGCTTCAGCCAGCCGTTCTCCAATGCATCAGCCAGATAGGGAATGCCGTTGACCCTCGCCATTTCCGACATGGCCAGATTGTCGTAGCGGATATTCCGGAAATAGACCTGCCAGCCGCGCCCGGTCTCTTCCAGCACGGCATAGGTGGCGAGCGCATGGCCCGCCTCGACATGATGATCGAAAGGCGTGTCGTCCTTCCAGCCGGGGCAACCGACGCTACCGGGATTGACGATCAACCGGCCGTTGGAAAGCTGTACCGCACGGGGAATATGCGTGTGTCCGCACAGCATCAGCGGCTGGGAGATACCTTCCGCCCGCTCCTCTATTTCGGTCAGCGGCCGCAGTTTCAGCACGCCTTCCGGCGACAGCGTTTCCAGCCAATAGTCGAGATCACCAAGCGGCGAGCCATGGCAGCAATAGGCGATATCCTTGAACACCATGCTGAAGGGTAAGGTTTGCAACCAGTCCAGATGGGCGGCGCTCAGCTGCGCATGCGCCGGTCTTTCCCAGCTTCCCATCTCCTCCGGCGCGCGCTCGATCAGTTCCCGGTCATGATTGCCGCGAATGCTGGGAATCCAGTTGCTAACAAGCACGTCGCCGGTAAAACCCGCTTCCAGCGGGCCGCTGAAACAATCGCCGAGATTGACGATGTCCTTGATGCCAAGACGGGCGATATCCTCCAGCACGGCTTCAAGTGCTGCGCAGTTTCCGTGAATATCGGCAATGGCGGCAAAGATCATGGCAATCAGCTTCCTCGATAGGTGGAATAGCTATAGGGCGAAAGCAGAAGCGGCACGTGGTAGTGGCCGCTCTCGTCGGCAATGCCGAAACGGATCGGGATAATGTCGAGAAAGGCCGGCTCCGCCAGCACCACGCCCTTGCCGCGCAGGTAATCGCCGGCATGGAAAACCAGCTCGTATTCGCCGGCCTTGAAACTGTCGCCGACAAGCAGCGGTCCCCCATCGACACGGCCGTCGCTATTGGTCTGCACCGTCTTCAGCTTTTCGCGGCGATCGCCGGAGAGCCGGTAAAGCTCGATCGTCAGCCCTTGCGCGGGCGTGCCATGGGCGGCATCGAGGACATGGGTAGTCAAACCGGTCATGGCTTGGGCTCCGCGATCATATAGGGCTCATCGAAAAAATACTCTTCCAGATTGTTACCCGGCCCATCGCGGTCGGCAACCAGAAAATCCGAAACCGCCTGCAACGGCATCAGCGGATAGTGCCAGACATTGCGGCGATAGTTCACGCCCTGATCGCCCCTCGCCAGAAACACCTGCGGCCGGCCGGGCCGGCCGCCATCGTCATCGGCGACGACCACGAGGAAAGGCCGGCCGGAGAGCGGCGAAAAACTCTGGCTGCCGAGCGGATGCCGCTCCATCATTTCAATCTCGTGCGGAAAGACCCGCGGCTGCCCGCGGAAAATATTGAGGATGACACGCGCACCCTCGCCCGCAGCCTCCGGCGCTGCAAGCGCATGGTGCCGCTCGGTCTGCCCGCCATTGATGTGCCGCATGGAAGAGGGTGTCGTTTCGATCACATCGCCAAAGGATGCGAAAGCCTCTTTGGTGAGAGGTTTTATGTCGAGAAAATCAGTCAAATGTCATTCACCTTGGGCATGCCAGTTTCGGAGAAGGGAGAGACGCGCCTGCAAATCCGGAATGCTCTGCGTTATCGTTTTCCAGACGACCGAGAGTTCCGCCCGGAAATAATCATGCACGATTAGATTGCGCATACCCTTCATCTTGATCCAGGGGATCTCCGGGTGCTGCTGTAAAAACGCGGGGTATTGCTTATCCAGCTTGGCGACCGCCTCGCCAATCACGGCAAGACCCATCATGACCGCCATCTGCGTCCGCGTGTCGGAAGAAAAAGCGGCCTCATCCATATCGTGAACGAAATCACGTATTCTGGAGGCGGCAACATCCATCTCCTTCAGATAGAGCAGAAGCCGATCCGTACTCATACCGCTTTGGCTTCCTTCAGAACCCGCGCCCGTATGTCCGAATGCAGGCCGCCTGAGGTGACGACGTCGACCTCCACACCAAGCAGCGCCTTCAATTCCTCCAGCAAGCCGCCAAGGTCGAACAATGTCGTGCCCGGCAGCGCATCCACCAGAATATCGAGGTCGCTGTCCGGGCGGTCCTCGCCGCGGGCGACGGAGCCGAACACGCGCGGGTTCGCCGCGTTGAAGCGTTTCGTCGCTTCGCGGATCGCTTCCCTGTTCTTTTCCAGCACCTCGGAAGGTCTCATGATCTTCATCTCCAGACGGCACGATTCTAGCAGAACGGCCACCGCTCGCCAATTCAGCCTTCCGGCAGCATCGAGGAAAGGCGCAGCCAGGCGATCTTCTCCACCTGCGCCATCGCCGTCTCAAATTCTTCGGCCGCGCCGTTGCCGATGCGCGTCTCGAAGGCGGAAAGAATATCGTGCCTGTTCAGCCCCTTGACCGCGATGATGAAGGGAAAGCCGAATTTTTTGGTATAGGCGCCGTTCAATGTGGTAAAGCGGGCGTGCTCTTCGGGGGTAAGCCGATCCAGCCCGGCGCCGGCCTGTTCGTTGCGGCTGTCGGCCGTCAACTCGCCCGCAATCGCCAGCTTGCCGGCCAGATCGGGATGCGCCCGCAATACGCCGAGCCTCTCCGCCTCCGAAGCCGCGCGAAACTGACCGCTGAGCACGGCGTGAACAGCCTTGGCCGTTAGCTCCAAACCCGCTCCGCCGGCGTCATAGGCCCGCTCGGCTATGAAGGGCGAATGTTCGAACACGCCCCCGAATCGGGTGACAAAGTCCTCGCGCGTCACCATCAAAACACCTCCGGCCTGTGATGTTCATGCCAGTGACGGGCGATCTCGATGCGCTGCGGGATCCACACTTTCTCATGACCGAGCACATATTCGATGAAACGGCGAAGTGCCGCCGCGCGCCCGGGACGGCCGACAAGACGGCAATGCAGGCCGACGCTCATCATCTTCGGCGCGCCCTCGACACCTTCCTGATAAAGCACGTCGAATGCATCCTTCAGATAGGTGAAGAACTGGTCGCCGGAATTGAAGCCCTGCGGCGTGGCGAACCGCATATCGTTGGTTTCAAGCGTATAGGGAATGATGAGGAAAGGCTCTTCCTTCGGACCTTTCACCCAATAGGGCAGATCGTCGGCATAGGAATCCGACGAATAAAGGAAACCGCCCTCTTCCATGACGAGGCGCAGCGTATTGTCGGAAGGCTTACCCTGATACAGGCCGTAAGGGCGCTCGCCGGTAACCTCCGTGTGCAGACGCACGGCCTCAACGATGTGCTTGCGCTCTTCCTCTTCGGAAAAATCCTTATATTCCAGCCAGCGATAACCATGGCTGGCGATTTCCCAGCCCGCTTCCTTCATCGCTGCTACGGCCTCGGGGTTACGGGCCATGGCAGCGGTCACGCCGTAAACGGTGGTGGTGACGCCAAGCCCGGTGAACATGCGCCACAGCCGCCAGAAACCGGCGCGCGAGCCATATTCGTAGATCGATTCCATGTTCAGGTTGCGCTGGCCCGGCCACGGCTGCGCGCCGACGATTTCCGAAAGCAGCGATTCCGACGCCTTGTCATTGTCGAGAATGCAGCTCTCGCCGCCCTCCTCGTAATTGATGACGAATTGCACGGCGATGCGCGCGCCGCCCGGCCATTTCGGATCGGGAACATTGCGGCCATAGCCCACCAGATTGCGGGAGTAATTTTCGGAAATCATTCAGCCACCCAGACCATCTCTCCCAAGGCGGAAACCGATTTCGGGAGACATAAAACAGACCTCCGAAGCGCGATGACCCGCAACGGGCACAACATACGCTTCAGATATGCGATATCCGAACGGTAGCATCCGCTTCCGGAATGTCGAGATCAATTTTGCTGACATTCCGATGCTTTTTTGTATACGATTGTGCCGTTGCGCTCTTCAGGCGATCTTTCGGGCGGAAACACGGCCCATGGGGTGAAGCGAGTGCACCCGGAAAGGCGCGCCCGGCTCATCCTCAATGAAAAGCGCAAGGCTGGAAAACTGCAGGGACCGGGTCAGCAGCGGCTCGAAAACCTTGCGCACGGCCCGCTCTATCCTCTGGCTGCTGGACGCTTCCACACCGCCGGTCAGCGACATCTGGAAACGGAACTCATCCATCACATGCGGACTACCCCAGCGATGCAGATTGGTGAGCTGCGAGGCCGACAGCCGGTCGGGATCCGCCCGCTCGATTTCCGCGTCGGAGAGCGGCGCCCGATAACGGTCGAATTCCTGCACCACGCGGGCGGCGAAAAAATGCAGCACTTCACAGGGACGCTCGGGAACGAGACTGAAGATATTCTCCTGTCTCGCCACCACAAGTTGCGGCAACATGAAGGGCTCATGCTTGCCGGAAAAATACATCAGGTCGCGCAAAAGCGCGGCCTCGGAATGGCCTTCGGCAAGGCGGAAGGGAGCCTTGATCGTGCCATGGAAACCATACCTGCGCGGCAGGGCCGTATGGTAGGAAATCTCCTGCATGCCGAGGTCGATCGTGCCGGGAGGTTCCACAGCCTGACCTGAATAGACATCGCGCCCCAACCACGCGGCCGCCGCCTGCGTCAGGGGGTCATTGGGGGAAGGCGTGAAATGAATGGCGTATCGCATGCACTGTCACCTCGCCGCAAATGCGGACAAACCGGCCTCTTTGCAGGCCAGCAAATAAGTGATTTGCGTGACAGATTAACGACGTGGGCGGCCTTGTCAGAACTTTCTAAAGGCCGCGACGGCAATACTCACGTGTTGTTGAAGGTGAAAGCCCGAGGGGATGACAGGCGTGTGACCGCACACGGTTTGCAACGCCGCATCGGCAAGAAAATGCGCCAGCCCGAAGCTGACCTTGAAGCCGCCGGTGAGCGCAACGAGCCTCGGATGGCCGGGGATCGCGCCCACCATCGGGTCCCTCCCCACCGCTTTCGGGCGCAGCCCCGCCCAGCGTTCCAGCACCGGCGCGCGGACAAGCGAGGGAACAACGGCAGACGCATCCGCAAGCAGTTTTTCAAGTTTTTCATCGGTACTTAAGGGATCGGAAAAACAATCTTCGCTGGTACTGCCGATCGCAACAGTGCCGTCTTCATGCGGCACGATATAAAGACCGTTCAGAAACACCACCGGCATCGCCGCGTCGGCCGCCGCATCGAGAAGCGCCGCCTGCCCCTTCACCGCCTGCCCGAGCGTCACACCGGCATCCAAACCGAGGGCGTCGCGGATAAGGGGAAAAGAACCATGGCCGTTGGCGACGATGACATGGCCGAAAGAAACCTCCTCGCCCGACGACAGCACCGCCCGCCCGGCATCCGCATCGAGCAAAAGAACGCCACGACCTTCCGCCAGCCGCACATGCCGCGCCTTGCCGAGAAAAGCCGAAAGAAGGGCGATCAGCGCACGCGGCGAAACCCGAGCCGCCAGCGTATCGAACACGAAACCCGCCTCACCCGCCGCATCATCCACCCAGCCCGCGACCGAAGGGCTGTCGCCGACATGCCAATGGAACCGGCGCTCACCCGAAACCCAGTTCTCCAGCGCATCCCGTTCGTGTCGCTCGGCAATGGCGCGCAGATGCGGCTTCGGCAGCGGAATGATCCGGCCTGAGCGACGGTAGCCGGCGGAAAGCCCGGTCTCCGCCTCCAGCCCGGCAATCTCTTTTTCCAGGGCAACGAGAGCGTCAAACTGGAACTGCTTCTTGTCCGACCAGCGGTCCGGCATATGCGGCATCAGTGCGCCCAGCAGCCCGCCGCTGGCGCCGCCGCCGGTGCGATCCGCCTCCACCAGCAATGTCTCGATGCCGAGCCGTTCCGCCTTGACGGCGGCCCACAGCCCCATGATGCCGCCGCCGACGACGAGGAGCGGCACGGAAGCCGGTAATCTTGGAGATTGACCGTTTTCGAAAGCAGGATTATCGGCTTTAGCCATGAAACATTCCAACGAAAATATCACAGAGACCGGCGCAGCGGCCGGTTCATCGGTCGGGGAAGCCTCAACCGCGCTCGACTGGCGTGAAGGGGATATGCCCTATTCACTGGCCTTTGACGACCATTTTTATTGCCAGACGGATGGCCGGCTGGAATGCGGCCATGTCTTCCTCTCCGGAAACGGCCTGCCGGAGCGCTGGCTCGAACGCGAGGGCGTCTTCCGCATTGGCGAACTGGGCTTCGGCACCGGGCTTAACCTCTGCGAGACATGGCGCCAATGGAAAGAGATGCGCAACGGCCGCTCCACGCTGCATTTCATCTCCTTCGAACTCTACCCGATGAAGGCGGAGGAAATCGACCGGGCGCTTTCCCGCTGGCCGGAAGTGGATGCCGAACGCAAGGCGCTCACCGCCCTCTGGCCCGCCGAGCCGAAAGGACGGGTCGAAATCCGGCTCGATGACGAAACGCGCCTGACAGTGGTTTGCGGCGAAGCGCTCACCGGCATTTCCGCAAGCGAGGAAAATTTCGACGCCTGGTTTCTCGATGGCTTCGCACCCGCGCGCAATCCGGACATGTGGTCGCTGGAGATCATGCAGGCGCTTTTCGCAAAGACGGCGCCCGGCGGCACATTCGCCACCTATGCCGCCGCCGGCTTCGTTCGCCGCAACCTCATCGCCACCGGTTTTGAGCTGGAGCGTCGGAAAGGATTTGCCGGAAAGCGGGAGATGCTCTGCGGCATAAAACCATTCGGCTGACGCCAGCACAGCACTGTTCTGGTCGAAAAGTCAGACGCGCGGCGCATCGCGGCGCGGCATGTTTTCGCCCAGCCATTGCGCGATCTTGTCTTCCAGCGTTTCGGGGCTAATGGGCTTCGACAGATAGTCATCCATACCCGCCTCCAGGCATAGTTCACGGTCCGCCTCCTGCGTATGGGCGGTTACGCCGATGATCGGCACATGTCGGCCGTCGGCGGCGGTCCGTTCCGCGGCGCGTATGGCCTGCGTCGCCTGATGCCCGTTCATGACCGGCATCGAGACATCCATCAGGATAAGTGCGGGATTATTCTCCTGCCACGCCTGCACGGCTTTCTTGCCATTGCCGACAATCAGAAAGCGCAGACCCGCCTGCTGCAGTATCTGGCTGAAGACTATCTGGTTGACGTCATTGTCTTCCGCCACCAGCACATCGACCAGATTGGACCGATGCCGTAAAGGCACTGCCGTGGCTGTGTCAGCCCGCTGTTTCCTCACCACGGGGCCGTTTTCCGGCCGGACGGCGCGCGCATCGCGGCCTGCCTCAAGTAGCGCCGGAGCCTGGCGAGCGCGTTTCAGCCGCACATCCCGCACCACATCGAACAGGGTGGAACGGAGCAGCCGCGCCCGTGCCGGCTTCATCAGATGCGCCTGCACGTTGAGATCGGTGAACAGCGTCTCGTCACCGACGACATCCATGGAGGTCAGGAAAACAATGGCGATATCGTCAAAACGCGCATCCGCCCGGATCCGCTCCACCACATCCAGCCCGTTCATGACGGGCATGTGATAGTCGAGAATGACGGCGTCAATGGCAAATCCAAGCGCCACCGCCTCCTCCAGCACCGCAATGCCAGTAGGTCCGTCACCCACCGCGTGGCCGTCTATGCCCCAGCTTCTCAACTGCTCCGTCAAAATACGGCGGTTGACGTCGTTATCGTCAATGACGAGCACGCGAATATCGTCGATCGCCACGGAAAGAAACGGGAGATCGCGCTGTCTCTCGGTCACCTGAAACGGAATATTGACCTCGAAAGTCGATCCCTTTCCAACGTCGCTGACGACATTGATCGCGCCATCGAACAAACCGACGAGCCCGACCGTAATCGCCAGCCCCAGCCCGGTTCCCTCGTGCCGGCGCGTGGCGGAACCATCGACCTGGCTGAACTTGTCGAAGATGGTTTCAAGCTTGTCGGCCGGAATGCCGATCCCGCTGTCTTCGACGCGCAATGACAGAATGGCCTCGGACGTTTCCGCCGACCGCGCCGAAAGCTCGACCAGCACATGCCCCGTTTCCGTAAACTTGACGGCGTTTCCAACGATATTGGTGACGATCTGCCGAAAGCGGCCGGCATCGCCGATAACCTTGCCGAAGACAGAAGCATCGATCCGGACGATCAGCTCAATGTCCTTTTCAAGCGCCGCCGAGGACAGGAGCGACACCACATCCTCGACCGCCTCCGCCGGATCGAAGGGCACGCTGCGCAGCCTCATCTGCCCGGCCTCGATCTTCGAAAAATCGAGAATGTCGTTGATGATCGTCAGAAGCGCATTGCCGGATTTGACGATGATATCGGTAAAGGTCTTCTGCCGCGTATCGAGATTGGATTTGGCCAGAAGCTCCGCCATGCCGAGAACGCCATTCATGGGCGTGCGGATTTCGTGGCTCATATTGGCCAGGAATTCCGATTTGGCCCGATCCGCCGCTTCCGCGCGTGACAGAAGCCGCTGCAATTCCTCTTCACGCAGCTTCATCTCGGTCACATCGGTGACGATGATGAGCCAGTAATTGCCGGAACTGTTGGTGGCTTCCAGATTGAGCCAGCTTTTGCCGGCGACATGGATGAGCCACGAAAACGGCCGGTTGGCGGCAATATTCTCCCTCCAGGCGCGCAGCGTCTCGGCAGCCTCCTCGGCCGTGCCGAAATCGCCGCGGCCGGCGCAATGGGCGAAGAAACCCGACCAGTTGCAGCCCTTTTCCAGGAGATGCGGCGGCACGTCGAACATGCGCGCCATCGCCTCGTTGGACATGATGATCGTGCCCTGCTCGACCAGCACCAGCCCCTGCGCCATGGCGCGCGTGGCTCCCTGCATATATTCGCCGACCCGCTCCAGTTCGGCCTTCGCCTTGCTGATCTCGACATCGCGCATGCGCACATCGGTGACATCGGCATAGGTGCTGAGGATTTTCCCGCCTTCTAGCCGGGTTTTCGAAATGACCGTGACCTTGCCGCTTTTGCTTCGCACCTCACGGGGCGCAAAGACCTCCTCCTTTAAAAGCCGTTGCACCCGCTCGCCATAGACCTCATCGAAAGGCCTGTCGCCATAGTCATAAAGGCCGCTGTCGAAATTCATCTCCATGAATTCGCGATAAGTTTTGCCGACAAGCGACTTTTCGCCGCCGATCTCTCCCCAGACCTCATAAAAGAACGGATTGACATATTCGATGACGAGATCGGCGTCGAGCAGCAGCACGCCCACCGGCAGGGCATGAAGAACCGCTTCAAGCTGGCGGTGCAGCTTCTCGGCTTCGGCCTGGGCGGCGATCAGCGCCTTTTCCCGCTCCTGCAAAAGGCTGACATCGGTAACGGAACCCACCAGATAATATTCGTCATCCGGCGTCGCAACCCGGCCGAGCCGGGTGATGACGGGAATGGCCTGTCCGTTGCGCTGAGGCATGTTTCCCGTGCGTTCGAGCGCCTCTCCGGTCTGCAAAATCCGTTCGTTTTCCTGCTGGAACTGGGAGCCGTTCTGCGGGAACATTTCGGATTCGGTCTTGCCCATATAGTCGGCGAGATTACCGCCCAGGAATGTATCGTAGGCGGCATTGGCGTAGGTCAGCCGCCTGTCCTGATCCCTCAGGAACACGCCGACCGGCAATTGTTCAAGCGCAGCGCGCAGCAGCCATGTCTCGCGGATTTGTGTGCTCAGAAGAGTCTCATGCGCCTTGAACTCGGTCACATCTACCCTGAGCCCGACAAGCATGCCGTTGTCCAGCCGCTTGTTGATCATGCGCACCCAGCGGCCGTCGGCAAACTGTTCGACCCTTTCGAGATAGGGGAGGGAAAAATCACGCAGCTGCTTCTGCATCCAGTCTTCGAAAGACGGCGCGTCACCCTCCAGAAAACGATATCCGCTCGAAAAATAGAGCGTTTTCATCAATGCTTCGAGCCGGATGCCGGGTTTCAGCTCGATGTCGAGATCACCGTAAAACTCTGCGAAGCGCGCGTTACAATAGACCAGCCGATTATCCCGGTCATAAACGACGATGCCGGCATCGATGAAATCCATGACGCCGCTGCTGAACAAAATATCCGACGCACCGCCCACGGCCGCGGACTTGCGCGAAACAGCCGACGGCGTCTCCTCGAACATTTCGAACAGGAAAAGATTGCCGTCTTCACCGACGAAGCGTTCGCAGCGAAGCAAGGACGATTCCACGCTGGTCGGGACATGACAGGCTATCGTCTCGTCAGTCGCAAAGACCAGCGAACGACGCTCACGATCCTCCCGCTCTGCATCGCGAATGTCGGCGGAGAGGGAAAGAGTGGTATGACCTTCAAATCCTGAAGGCTCTTGCCCCATGACCCGGGCATAGGCGGCATTGACCACGACATAGCGCAGCTCGCTGTCCTTGATGCACGCGGGCAGGTCGAGGGCGGCAACAGCCTTGCAAGCCTTTTCCAGCAACCCGCAGCCTTCGGTCAATCGATACTCCACACCTTGCAGTCCATCCCTGTCGAATCAAATATTTCCGGACGCCGTCTCAGAAAACGTTATGTGAGAAAATCGATCTTTGCTATGTATTCGAGGGTGTCGTTACCCTTTTTTAACCATAATTCTTCGGCTGCACCCGCGTCGTTGCGGCAATCGCCGGCCACCGATGCGCATGGCTGCCATGCGCCCGCCTGCGGCCATGTTACAAAACTATCGCTTGACTTTGATGCGCAAAACGCCCACATCCCCGTCAAGCTTTCACCTTCGGCAGCCGCGTGAGCTGCAGCGTATGACCGGAAAACACCCTTAAGGTATCCGGCCCGCATGAAGGAAAAGCGCAGAGAAGACAGAAGACGGCATGTGCCGCACTGATGCGCAGAAAGTTATTCCAACCCACAAGTTCCCAATTCACGCGGGGTTCTTGACGCCGAAACCGCCGGACAGCTGCCCTGTTCCGGACGATTGGTTTTTGGCGCCCCGAAAGGCATTATATTGACCAGTTTTAGCGAACTCGGCCTCTCCGAAAAGATCGTGGCCAGCGTTACCCAGCTTGGCTATACCGCTCCCACCCCTATTCAGGCAAAGGCCATTCCGCTGCTGCTTGAAGGCCGCGACCTGATCGGCCTCGCACAGACCGGCACCGGCAAGACCGCCGCTTTCGGCCTTCCGATCATCGAAATGCTGATGAAGCAGGCCGACCGCCCGGCAAACCGCACCTGCCGCACCCTCATCCTCGCCCCCACCCGCGAGCTGGTGAACCAGATCGGCGAAAACCTGCGCTCCTTCGTGAAGAAGACGCCGCTGCGCATCAACCAGGTTGTCGGTGGCGCATCGATCAACAAGCAGCAGCTCCAGCTCGAAAAGGGCACGGACATTCTGGTGGCCACCCCCGGCCGTCTGCTGGACCTCATCGCCCGCAACGCCATCTCGCTCTCCAAGGTTACCTATCTGGTGCTCGATGAAGCGGACCAGATGCTCGATCTCGGCTTCATCCACGATCTGCGCAAGATTTCCAGAATGGTTCCGGCCAAGCGCCAGACGCTTTTGTTCTCGGCCACCATGCCGAAGGCGATTGCCGATCTGTCGCACAGCTACCTGACCGATCCGGTCAAGGTCGAAGTCACGCCTCCGGGCAAGGCTGCCGACAAGGTCGAGCAATATGTGCATTTCGTTGCCGGCAAGAACGACAAGACCGATCTCCTGAAAAAGTCGCTGAACGAAAACCCGGATGGCCGCGCCATCGTTTTCTTGCGCACCAAGCATGGCGCGGAAAAGCTCTACAAGCATCTCGAACATATCGGCTTCAAGGTCGCTTCCATCCATGGCAACAAGAGCCAGGGCCAGCGGGAGCGGGCACTGAAGGGCTTCAAGGACGGTGATATCAAGGTTCTGGTTGCAACCGACGTTGCCGCCCGCGGCATCGACATTCCGGCTGTGACGCACGTCTTCAACTACGACCTGCCGGAAGTGCCGGATGCCTATGTTCACCGCATCGGCCGTACCGCCCGCGCCGGCCGTGACGGCATCGCCATAGCTTTCTGCGCACCGGACGAAACCCGCCTGCTGCACGACATCGAAAAGCTGATGAAGATCGATATTCCGGTTGCCTCGGGCGAACGCCCGTCCGTGCTTGCCAGCCCGACGCGCCCCAACAACAACCGTGGCGGCCGCAACAACAATGGCGGCCAGCAGCGCGGCCCGCGTGAAGGCGGCCGTCACAACGGCGAATCCCGCCCGTCCCGCCACCATGCGCCGCGCGATGCCGACAACGATCTGGAAGTCACCTCCGACTTCAAACGCGTGAAGCAGGCAGAAGGCGATGCAGGCCGTCCGGCCGGCCCGCGCAAGCACCGCCGCCCGGCCCGCAAGCCCGGCGGCAGCGGCGCCAACCGCCACGCCCCTCCTGGCGGCAACGGCCAGGAAAAACGTGCTTCCGGCAACGGCAATCGCGGCCGTAACCGCTAAGTCGCTCTGAGGCGCTCGGCGCTGCCGCGCCTTTCTTCTCCCCGCCGGGGAGAAGGTGGCCCGAAGGGTCGGATGAGGGGGCAAGCTCTCCGAAATCCGGCGAGGGGCGCCCCCTCATCCCGCTGCCGCGGACTTCTCCCCCTCGGGGAGAAGAAACAAGCGGCACCCGCTCGGTCTACATGCGGTTGTCGTGCACCCAGGCGCTTTTAAATTTCACCCCGCAAGCCCAGGCTTTGCGGGGCTTTTCTTTGCCTCAACCGCCCTGCCCAACCGCCCGGCGTCGTGACGGCAAGGTCATGGCCAGCACGCCGGCGATGACGCAGACGAGCCCCGCCCACATGACCGGGGTCGGCACCTCGCCGAGAAATGCCATACCGATGGCGACGCCGACCGGGACCCGCAGATACGCCTGCGACGTGGTGCCGACCGAACCGAGCGTCTGCATCAGCCGGAAATAGATCATGAAGGCGAGCGCGGTGGAAAAGACGCCGAGGCACACAAGTGCCATCAGTGAAGCCGCCGAAGGTGACAATGTCCAGGGTCGGTCAACGATCAGGCTCACGGGCAACAGCAGGACAGCACCGCAGATGAGTGAGCCGGCGGCCGGCATGATCGGATCGAGCCCTTTGAAATTTTTACTGAAAATGGCCGCGCAGGCATAGGAAAACGCCGCCGTCAGCACGGCGATCTGGCTCCATATCGCCTCGCCCGCTCCATCAAGCGCTTCCATACCGATGATGAGGCAAACGCCCGTCATGCCGGCAATGGTGCCGAACAGCTTGCGCCCGCTGACCGCCTCGTGCCGGATGACCAGCGCGGTGAGAAGAAAGGTGAAGATCGGCGTCGTTGCATTGAGAATGACGGCAAGCCCGGCATCGATGCTCTGTTCCGCCCAGGCGATTAATGTGAAGGGCAGAACGCTGTTGATGCAGGCCTGAATGAAAAACAGCCGCCACGTCGCCAAATCCGTGGGCAGACGCAGCCCGCGCAGGCGGATCACCGCAAAAAGCAGCAGACCGGCTATCATCGTACGCGACGCGATGAAGGTGATCGGCGGTATCGTCTCCACCCCGATCTTGATGAAAGTATAGGATGCGGCCCACAGCGTGGACAGCAAGGCGAGAAACAGCAATTCACGGGCTATGGTGTTCTGAGGGGTCACGGATCGATCTTCCAACGTCGTTCAGGATGAACCGTTGCTAACCCGAAAACACGCACCAATGCTTCGGCGACGGCCGAAGTTTCTGCCACTTCAAGACACAAGGCCCCGCATGGCTCCAGCCATGCGGGGCCTCGATAAAGATCAGTGACCATCTCGGCCAATCAGGCGCGGCGCTCATCCACAGAGAAAGCGCCTGGACCGGCAACGAACAGATAGAGGAAGATGAAGCAGAACAGAATGGCGGCGTCGCCACCGTTCAGGGCCGGGAAGAAGCTCTTCGGTCCATGCGCGATGAAATAGGCAACGGCCATCTGACCGGACAGGATAAAGGCGACCGGACGCGTGAACAGGCCGATCAGCACGAGAACGCCGCCGACGAATTCCAGAAGCGCCGCCACGAGCAGCATTGTCGGCAGGGAGCCTTCCATCTGCGATGCCGGAAAACCGAACAGCTTCTGCGTTCCATGCGAAATGAAAAGTAGCGCCGTCATGATGCGCAGCGCCCCGAGCGCCTGCGGGCGATAGCGGGAGAGAGAGTCGAAAATTGCCATGGTCATGTGTCCCCGTTGAAGTGGTGCCGCGCTCGATACAGTGCATTTACGCCTTTATGGATACACGTCTCTGACACCGGAAATCACGTTTCCGATATAGCAGAACTCCCTTAAATACAGAAAGGGAGGCATTCTACACATGGTTGATTTTCAAGCGCAAAATTGACCTTTTGCCAAAAAAAATCAACTCAAGGATACAGGCATTTTCTGGCGTGCCAAAGGCGGAAAAATCCGCCTCTTCCTCATGCCTGCAAGACAACAACCTTCGAACCCACCGGCACGCGGCTGTAAAGATCGATGATGTCGTGGTTCAGCATGCGAATGCAGCCGCTCGACATGGCGTGGCCGATGGATTGCGGCTGGTTGGTGCCGTGCAGACGGAACATGGTGTCGTTGCCGCCGCGATAGAGATAGAGCGCGCGTGCGCCGAGCGGATTATTCGGGCCGCCCGCCATACCGCCGGCGAATTTCAGATTGCGCGGATCACGGCGCATCATGTTCGCAGTCGGCGTCCAGGACGGCCATTCCGCCTTGCGGCCGATATAGGCATCGCCCTTCAGTGCAAGACCCTGCCGGCCGACACCGACGCCATAACGCATGGCGCGACCATCGCCCATAACGTAATAAAGCCGCCGCGCCGGCGTATCCACGACAACCGTTCCTGCCGGGTGTCTGGTGTCGTAGCTGACTTCCTGCCGACGAAGCTCCGGCTTGACCTTGTCGAGATGCATGGCGGGAAGCGGGAATTTCTCCTCCGGCTTTGCCGCATAATTCAGCCTCTGCTGGCCAATACCGGTATTCGCGCAGCCAGCCAGAAACAACGGCAATCCGAACAGAACACCACGACGTGAAATAGACATGTAACCCCCGCCAAATCTTTGGATTAACGAGAGGTATAATTTTATGGTTAACAAACCCCTAATATGCGGTTGTAGTAATTAACGCGTCGCAACCGCTGCGGCAGGCCTGCGATTGGCGAGATAAACCCCCGTTACCGCCAGAACGGTGCCGGCGATCATGGCGGGTGTCAGCGTTTCGCCGAAAAGCAGCGCGGCTTCCACGGCGGCAAGCGGCGGCACGAGATAGATCAGCGAGGCGGCCCGCGAGACCTGCCCGCGCCGGATCAGATAAAGAAGCAACGCCACGGCGCCGATGGAGATCGCACCCACGGACCAGGCAAGCGTGGCGGCAAGGCCAAGGCTCCAGTCCACATGCCCATCCTCCAGCAGAAGCGCGAAGGGAACGGTGACCAGCAACGCACCGACATATTGCAGCGTGGCTACCGCCATGATGTTTCCGCCATGGACATATTTCTTCTGGTAGAGCGTGCCATAGGTCACCGACGTCATGCCCAGCACATTGACCGCCACGGCGTAGAGCGGCACCGACAGGCCGACAGCACCGGTGGCCATGACCTTCGGCAGCACGGCAATGGCGATGCCGGCAAAGCCGATAAGCAGGCCGGCGCGCTGCAGGGGCGAGATTTTCTCACCGATCATGAAACGGGCGGCCACCGCCGTCATCAGCGGCTGCAGACCGGCGATGATACCGCCGATCGCCGCCGGCACGCCCTGCCCGATCGCCCACCAGATCATGCCGAGATAAAGACCGTGCAGGAAGACGCCGGACAGGATCGCCCGGAAGACATCGGCACGTCGCTGAGGCCACTGGATGGAGGAAACGCGGCAGATCGCCCACAGCAGCGCCCCCGCCAGCAGATAGCGCAGACAGAGAAAGGTGAGCGGTCCGGTATAATAGACCGCATATTTGGCGGTGACCCAGCCGGTCGACCAGAGAAAGACGAAGATGGCCGGAGCCAGACGGTCGAGCGACATGGGAACATCCCCTGTGCCGCACGATGCCCGTAACCGAACGCGGTGTAGGACAGGCGGCGAATTGACACTTCTTCGACTTGACGCAAAACCCGCGCGTGATCGAGCTGAGTATTCAGCAAGGCGGTATCCGCATCCGAAAAAAAGGTCAAAGGTGTTTTGGTGATCACATCTTTCAGATTTTCTGATGCAACGTCCGACATTCTTCAATCGAAAGCGATCGACTAAAATTTATGCATTCGCCCAGGGCGTACACAGCACAGCCACCTCATTACACCCCTCGCCACCGCGCAACCAATTTGCCAATGCCGCATTTATAGGCTGAAACCCAAAAAACGCTTCTTTTTTAAAACTCTAAGGCGACAAAAAATCTTCTCGGGGAGGCCTGCATAGTTCTTGCATTGCATTTCTCGTTGTATTCAAATGGCAAAAAAGGGGACATCGAAGTTGGCATTTGACGAAATGATAAATGCGGACGACACGCCGCGAAGCCCATATGAAAACTATAACGAGTGGTACAGCCGACAGGACAGGGCGCACCTGATCCAGAAATCAAAAGACGCGGAAAACATCTTTCGAAAAACCGGTATTACTTTCGCAGTCTATGGCCATGCCGACAGTTCAGAAAAACTGATCCCCTTCGATATCATCCCGCGCATCATCTCCGGCCGCGAGTGGCGCAAACTGGCCCAGGGCATCGAACAGCGCGTCCTCGCCCTCAATGCTTTCCTCGACGATATCTATCACAAACAGGAAATCATCCGCGCCGGGCGCATTCCCCGCGAAATCATCGAGAAGAACGAAGCGTTCCTGCCGGAAATGATCGGCTTCACCCCGCCCGGCGGTGTCTATACCCACATTGTCGGCACTGACATTGTCCGCACCGGCGAAGACCAGTTCTACGTTCTGGAAGACAATGCCCGCACGCCTTCCGGTGTCAGCTATATGCTGGAAAACCGCGAAACGATGATGCAGATGTTCCCGGAACTCTTCCACGAAAACCGCGTGCGGCGGGTGGAGGATTACCCCTATCTGCTGCGCCAGTCGCTCGCCTCGCTCGCCCCGCCTGGCTGCACCGGCAAGCCGCGCGTCGCGGTGCTGACCCCCGGCATCTACAATTCCGCCTATTACGAACATTCCTTCCTCGCCGACATGATGGGCGTGGAGCTGGTGGAAGGATCCGACCTGCGTGTCATGGACGGCAAGGTCAAGATGCGCACCACCCGCGGTTATGAAGCAATCGATGTTCTCTATCGTCGCGTCGACGACGACTTCCTCGATCCGCTGACCTTCCGGCCGGATTCGGCGCTCGGCGTGCCCGGCATCATGGATGTCTACCGCGCAGGCAACATCACCATCGCCAATGCCCCCGGCACCGGCATTTCCGACGACAAGGCGATCTATTCCTACATGCCCGAGATCGTCGAGTTCTATACCGGCCGCAAGCCGCTCCTGGAAAACGTGCCGACCTGGCGCTGTTCCGAGCCCGACAGCCTGAAATATGTGCTCGACAACCTCGCCGAACTGGTTGTCAAGGAAGTCCACGGTTCGGGCGGTTACGGCATGCTGGTCGGCCCCACGGCGACGAAACGCGAACGCGCACTGTTTGCCGATAAGCTGCGGGCGCGCCCCTCGAATTACATCGCGCAGCCGACGCTGTCGCTCTCCACCGTGCCGATCATGGTGAAAAACGGCATCGCGCCGCGCCATGTCGATCTGCGCCCCTACGTGCTCGTCTCGGACAAGGTGCAGATCATTCCCGGCGGCCTGACCCGCGTGGCGCTGAAAAAGGGCTCGCTGGTGGTCAATTCCAGCCAGGGCGGCGGCACCAAGGATACCTGGGTACTGGAGGATTAAGCCATGCTGGGCAGAACGGCAAACGGGCTCTACTGGATGTTCCGGTACATCGAGCGCGCTGAAAACATCGCCCGGCTGATCGATGCGGGCCTGCGCGTTTCATTGACGCGCAGCGGCAGCGGCGATGAGGACTGGGATGGCGTGCTGCAAAGTGCGGGCGTGCGCGAAGCCTTTCTCGAAAAGCAAGAGAAGGTGACGACGGCGGATGCGATCGATTATCTGCTTCGGGAAAAATCGAACCCTTCCAGCGTCATGTCCTGCATAGAGGCGGGCCGCAACAACGCCCGCATGGTGCGCACGGCGCTGACGCGCGAGACATGGGAAGCCACCAATGAATTCTGGATCGAGCTGAAGAATATCCTCGGCCGCAAGCTCAACCACGCGGAACTGCCGCAGACAATCGATGTCATCAAACATCGCGCCGGTCTGGTGCGTGGCGCCTTCCACGGCTCGATGCTGCGCAACGATCTTTACAATTTCTCCCGCATTGGCACGTTCATCGAGCGGGCGGACAACACGGCGCGCATTCTCGACGTCAAATATTACGTGCTGCTGCCGGCGGTCGCCCATGTGGGGTCGTCGCTGGACAATGCGCAGTGGGAATCCATCCTGCGTTCGGTCTCGGCGCACCGTTCCTATGGCTGGGTCTACGATGCGGAATACAAGCCGGCCAATATTGCCGACTTCCTCATTCTCAATGGCCGCATGCCGCGCTCGCTGGCCTATTGTTATGAAAAGATCGCCAGCAACCTCAACCATATAGCCGAGGATTACAGCGAGAGGCACAAGGCGCATGACACGGCGGAAAGCATTCGCGACAGCCTGCGCGCGACCACCATCGCCCGGGTCATGGACGAGGGCCTGCACGAATTTCTGGAGAGGTTCGTCAACCGCAACGGCCAACTGGGACAGGAAATCACGGAAGGCTACCGCTTCTATCAATAAGCGCGTGGACGGGGACAGCTTATGCGTCTGAAAATCACCCATACGACGGAATATGTCTATGACGAGCCGATGCCCTATGCGTTGCAGCGGCTGCGCCTGACGCCGCAGACCGGCCCGGGCCAGACGGTGGAAAACTGGGATGTCTCGGTCGATGGCGCCACCGTCGAAGTGGCCTATGACGACCATTTCGGCAACCGCGTTGCGCTGGTGGAAACCGAAGGCCCGCAAAAGCGGGTGAAGGTCGTGGCAAGCGGCACGGTGAGCACGCAGGACAAGGCGGGCGTGTTCGGACACCACATCGGCAACGCACCGCTCTGGCTTTTCCTGCGAGAGACGCCGCTTACCAAACCGGGAAAGCTGGTGCGCGAACTGGTGAAGGTGAGCGCCGGCGACAGCGAGCTGGCCCGCCTGCACGACCTCATGGAAAATATTCACCGCAAGGTGGAGTATATGCCCGGCGCGACCGATATCGAAACCACGGCGGAAGCGGCGCTGGAAGCGGGCAAGGGCGTCTGCCAGGACCATGCCCATATCCTGATTTCCGCAGCCCGGCTGATGGGCCTGCCCGCGCGTTATGTTTCCGGTTATCTGATGATGGAAGAGGTGGAGGAACAGACCGCCACCCACGCCTGGGCCGAGGTTCATCTTCAGGGGCTGGGCTGGGTGGGCTTCGACGCTGCCAACAATATCTGCCCCGATGACCGTTACGTCCGCATCGCATCCGGCCTCTGCTACCGCGATTGCGCGCCTATATCCGGTATGCGCGTCGGCCCTGCCGGTGAGACCCTGAATGTGTCGGTCACCGTGCAGCAATCGCAGGGCCAGAGCCAGTCGCAAAGCTGAGACCATGGTTGCCAAGGACGACGATACAATCGGCTTTTATACGGGTAACGCCGCAGCCTATACCTCGCGCGGGCAGGCGGCAGATCGCCCGCATCTGGAAACATTCCTGGCGCGGCTTCACGAGGGTGCAAGCATTCTAGAACTGGGATGCGGCGGCGGGCAGGACAGCGAATTCATGCTGGCCGCCGGTTACGATGTCCACCCCACCGACGGAACGCCTGAAATCGCCAAAGCGGCGCAGGCCCGGCTCGGCATTCCTGTCCGGACATTGCTGTTCGAGGATATCGACGAGCGTGAGCGATATGACGGCGTCTGGGCCAATGCCTGCCTGCTGCATGTGCCCCGCCCTGCCCTGCCGGGCATTATCGGTCGCATCCACATCGCGCTGAAACGGGGCGGCGTTTTTTACGCCAGCTTCAAGGCGGGAGAAGCGGAAGGCCGCGACATGTTCGGCCGTTATTACAATTACCCTTCGAAGCCCTGGCTTGAAGACGTTTACGGCCAGTTTGGCTGGGCGACGGTGGAGATCGAGGCAAGGCAGGGCAGCGGTTACGACCAGCTCCCGACCGCATGGCTGCATGTGACGGCAACGAAACTCTGATCCGACGCGACAAGTTGGCGGTTGCGAAACGCCGTCCCACCCGGTTTAATCCCCGCATCGATTTGAAAGCATGATCCGGCTTCCACCCGCGGGAGGAAAGTCGGCCGGGAGACGGCATTGTACAGCATTTCCGACTATCGCGACTGCCAGTCGCATGGACCCATCATAGCAGAAAGGGTCTGGACGGCCTGGTGGCAGGATAGCGGCCTTCAGGTGGGCGACGTCGCCGAGCACCTGAAGGACATGACCAACCCCCATGCGCTGCCCACCGGCTTTGTCGCCCATGACGGCGGCGATTATGTCGGCTCCTCCTTCCTCATTCATTGCGACCTGGAAGAGCGTCCGCAATATCTGCCCTGGGTCGCAGCCCTGTGGGTGGAAGAAGACCGTCGGCGCTCGGGCGTGGCGCGAGCCTTGTTGCAGGCCGCGACGCAAAGGGCGGCCGAACTTGGCCACGAGACCAGCTATCTCTGCTGCCAGCGGGGACTCGAAGACTATTATGTCAACTGCGGCTGGACCGTTCTGGAACGTGGCGTCGGCAAACACGATCTGACGGTGCTGACCTACAAGACGTGACGCCGCCTGCCATTTGCCCATCATTCGCCACCGCGTCTGAACCATCGGAGGGACCATGCGACCGCCAGCAGCCATCATGGAAACCGCAATTTATGTGGACGATCTCGATGCCGCCGAAGCCTTTTACCGGGATGTCTTCGAGCTGGAGATCGTCCGCAAACTGCCCGGGCAATTTGTGTTTTTCAGATGTGGGCAGCAGATGTTGCTGGTTTTCGATCCCGAGAAGTCGCGCAAGGCTGATCCAGAAAATCCCATTCCCCGCCATGGCGCGGCAGGCGAAGGCCACTTCTGCTTTTATGCGAAAGACAAACAGGACGTGGATGCCTGGAAGACGCGTTTTGAAGCATTCGGAATCCCCATCGAACATTACCACCGCTGGCCGAATGACAGCTATTCCGTTTATATCCGCGACCCTGCGGGCAACTCCGTGGAAGTTGGCGAAGGCAAGCTATGGGGAATTGAACAGGCCTGACGACAACAGGAGACAATCGTGAAGAACATTTTTGTGGTGACGCACCCGCAATCCATTCACCACATCGAAAACAAGGTTGGCGGCTGGTATGATACCGAACTGACGCCGCTCGGCAGAGCCGGTGCGGCAGCGGCGGCCGCCAGGCTGGCGACGCTGGTTGGCGGCGAGCCCGTGGAAATCTTCAGCTCCGACCTGCTTCGGGCCTCACAGACGTCCGAGATCATCGCCGAAGGCTTTGGTCAGCCGATCGAGCTCACGCGGGACTTGCGGGAAATGAGCTACGGCGAAGCCGAGGGTATGCCGCAGCAATGGCTGGACGACCGCCAAATCCCGGCACCGCACCATAATCGTCTGGATCACCGCGGCGGCATAGCCGATGGCGAGACCCGGCGCGAATTCGCCGAAAGGGTATATCGGACCGTAGACATGATCATCGCGCGGCCATGCGCCACGCAGATCATCGTGACACATGGCTTCGCTCTAACATTCGTCATCGCGGCATGGATCAAGATGCCGATCGACAGCGCCGGTTATGTCAGCTTTCCGGCGCGCCCCGGAAGCATCACGCATTTGAAGGAAGACGATTACTGGCAGAACCGCGCCGTTGTCTCATTGGCGGATGTTTCGCATCTGGAGGATTTTGCCTCACGGTAACCTGACGCAGACAATATGACTTGCGTCATTCCGGCCTTGTGTGGACGAATGGAGGGAGCAATAGCTCCCCCCATCATTCGCAAAGATGGCCTGCAGATCATATCTGCCGAACGCTGATCTCTTCTTCCGCGTCAACGGCCAGCGGATTCTTCAGAGGCAGGCCGAAACCGGCGGCTTCGATTTCGAAGACGTCGCCCGCTTCCGGTTTGATGCCGTCTGCGAAGGAAAGCGTCGCGGTGCCGAACATATGCACATGAACGTCACCGGGGGCGCGGAACAGGCCGTATTTGAAGTGGTGATATTCGAGGTTCGCGAAGGTGTGGGACATGTTGTCCTCACCCGAAACGAAGGGCTTTTCGAAGATGACCTTGTCGCCGCGACGGATGCGCGAAGTGCCGCGAATATCCGACGGCGGGGCGCCGACGCGGATTTCCGGGCCGAAGCTTGCCGGACGCAGCTTGGAATGGGCGAGGTACAGATAGTTGATCCGCTCGGTAACGTGATCGGAAAACTCGTTCGACACGGCAAAACCGATGCGCACCGCTTCACCCTTGTCGGAAATCACGTAGATGCCGGCCATCTCAGGCTCTTCGCCGCCATCGAGCGCGAAGGATGGAGAGGTGAGCGCCGCACCCGGTGCTGCCGCCACATGGCCGTTGCCCTTATAGAACCACTCGGGCTGAACGCCCTTTTCGCCGGCCTTGGGCTTGCCGTTTTCCAGACCCATGCGGAACATCTTCATGGAGTCCGTCAGGCTTTCTTCAGCCGCTTCCGTGGTCTTCTTGTGCATGCTGTCGCGAGTCGCGGCCGACCCCAAATGGGTAAGGCCGGTGCCGGTCAGATGCAGATGCGCCGGATCGGGATGGGTGATCGGCGGCAGGAAACGACCTTCGGCATAAGCCTTTTCAAGATCGACGGCATCGCCGAGACCATGGGCGGAAATGACGTCGGCAAGGCTCTTGCCGCCATTGGCGGCTTCCATGGCAAGCGCGTAAACCGACGCCGCACCCTTGACGGCGTGCGCCTGCCCGCCTTCTTCGCGAACCGCTACGGTGATGTTGCCGCTGGCATCTTTGATCTGTGAAATGAGCACGGGATTTCCTTCCTCCGGCGCTAGGCGCCTTTATCTCTTCTAAGCGACGCCTTGCGCCTGCATCTTATGAAAGTGGCCGGAAACCGGCCACTTTTTTGACTGCGATAGGGGTTGGGCCGATCAGCCCTTGTTCTTGTTGTAGACGTCGAAGAACACGGCGGCGAGCAGCACGAGGCCCTTGACCATCTGCTGGAAGTCGATGCCGAGGCCGACGATCGACATGCCGTTGTTCATGACACCCATGATGAAGGCGCCGATGACCGCACCGGTGATCTTGCCAACGCCGCCGGATGCCGAAGCGCCGCCGATGAAGCAGGCCGCGATCACGTCAAGCTCGAAGCCAACACCTGCCTTCGGCGTTGCCGAGTTGAGGCGGGTCGCGATGATCATGCCGGCAAGACC
Source organism: Agrobacterium sp. ST15.13.013 (assembly GCF_027956525.1). Classification (NCBI taxonomy): domain Bacteria; kingdom Pseudomonadati; phylum Pseudomonadota; class Alphaproteobacteria; order Hyphomicrobiales; family Rhizobiaceae; genus Agrobacterium; species Agrobacterium sp. ST15.13.013. The sequence continues at coordinate 7,207 of NZ_JAQKGP010000002.1, read as the reverse complement.
CGCCAGCACGCCCATGTTGACGAAGGTGAGGAAGCTCAGGCGTTCGGTGTTGATACCCGAAAGCTTGGTCGCCTTCTCATTGCCGCCCATGGCGTAGACGCGGCGACCGATGGTGGTGCGACGTGTTACGAAGCTATAAAGCGCGATCAGAACCAGCATCACGATCAGCACGTTAGGCAGGCCGCGATAGGTGGAAAGCTGGTAGCCGAGGAACAGGATCGCGGCCGCAATCAAAAGGTTCTCGGCGATGAAGAAACCGAAAGGCTCGACATTGATGCCGTGCTTCACGTTCACCACGCGGCGACGCCATGCGAGATAGAACATGACGACCGTAATCAGTATCGTCAGGATCATCGACGTGGTGTTGAGACCTTCAATGCCGCCGATGTCAGGCAGGAAGCCGGTGCTGATGATCTGGAAATCGGCAGGGAACGGGCCGATATTCTTGCCGCCAAGCACAAACAGCGTCAGGCCGCGAAACACCAGCATGCCCGCCAGCGTCACGATGAACGACGGAATACGGTGATAGGCGATCCAGTAACCCTGGGCAGCACCGATGATGCCGCCGATGACAAGACAAATCAGCGCCGCCAGAAACGGGTTCATACCCCATTGCACGGTCAATATGGCGGCTATCGCGCCGACAAAGGCGACGATGGAGCCGACCGAAAGGTCGATATGCCCCGCCACGATGACGAGCAGCATGCCCAGCGCCATGATGACGATGAACGAGTTCTGCAGGATGAGGTTGGTCAGGTTCACAGGGCGGAACAGGATGCCGCCGGTGTAGAACTGGAAGAAAACCATGATGGCGACGAGCGCGATCAGCATGCCGTATTCGCGGATATTGGAGCGAATATAGGACGTGACCGAGACGACGTTACTTTCTTCGTTTGTTGTGTTTGCCGAACTCATGAGTTCTTCTCCCCTGAGCGCATGATAGCGCGCATGATGCTTTCCTGGCTCGCCTCTCCCTTCGGCAATTCAGCGACGATGCGGCCTTCGTTCATGACGTAGATGCGGTCGCAATTGCCGAGCAGTTCGGGCATTTCCGATGAGATCATCAGAACGCCTTTGCCGTCGGCAGCGAGCTGGTTGATGATGGTGTAAATTTCGTATTTCGCGCCGACATCGATACCGCGGGTCGGTTCATCGAGGATCAGGACATCGGGATCGGAGAACAGCCACTTGGAGAGCACGACCTTCTGCTGGTTGCCGCCCGAAAGATTGACCGTTTCCTGGAAAATGCCTGAAGACCGGATGCGAAGACGCGTGCGAAAATCGCTCGCCACCTTCATTTCCTTGATGTCGTCGATGATGCTGGCATTCGACACACCGGCCAGATTGGCAAGCGTGGTATTGTGCAGGATGTTGTCGTTGAGCACGAGACCGAGATGCTTGCGGTCTTCCGTCACATAGGCAAGACCGGCATCGATCGCCTTGCGCACGGTGCTGACGTCAACGGGCTTGCCGTCGATCAGCACCTCGCCACTGATCTTGTGACCATAGGACTTGCCGAACACGCTCATGGCGAATTCGGTGCGCCCGGCACCCATCAAACCGGCTATGCCAACGACTTCTCCCTTGCGCACGGTCACGTTGATATCATGCAGAACCTGGCGGTCGCGGTGCTGCTGGTGATAGGCGTTCCAGTTCTTAACTTCGAAAATGGTCTCGCCGATCGGCACGTCGCGCGGCGGATAACGATCTTCGAGATCGCGCCCCACCATGTTGCGGATGATGACATCCTCGCTGATTTCTTCCTGGTGGCAGTCGAGTGTCTTCACCGTCATACCGTCGCGCAGCACGGTGATCTGGTCGGCCACCTTGCGCACTTCGTTGAGCTTGTGGGTGATGATGATCGAGGTCATGCCCTGCTTGCGGAATTCGATCAACAGGTTCAGCAGCGCCTCGGAATCGCTTTCGTTGAGCGACGCCGTCGGCTCGTCGAGGATAAGCAGCTTCACGCTCTTCGACAGCGCCTTGGCGATTTCGACCAGCTGCTGCTTGCCGACGCCGATATCGGTGATCAGCGTCTCCGGCGATTCCTTCAGGCCCACCTTCTTTAAAAGTTCGCGGGTGCGGTTGAAGGTCTGCTGCCAGCTGATGACGCCATTGGTGGCGACTTCGTTGCCGAGGAAGATGTTTTCTGCAATCGACAGGAGCGGTACGAGCGCCAGCTCCTGGTGAATGATGATGATACCAATATCTTCGCTGTCGTTGATGGCGCGAAAGTTTCGCACTGCGCCTTCATAGTGGATTTCGCCCTCATAGGTACCGGCGGGGTAAACACCGGAAAGGACCTTCATCAAGGTCGACTTCCCTGCGCCGTTCTCACCGACGAGTGCGTGGATCTCACCCTCTTTAACCTTGAGGTTGACGTTCTCAAGCGCTTTCACGCCCGGAAACGTCTTGGTGATGTTCCGCATTTCGAGAATGGTATTGGCCATATCGCAATCCAGCGCCCGATTAATTCAGGCGTTTTTATTTTTATGGAAAAACGGGGATGACGCCAAGCCATCCCCGCATGTGTGTCGAGCTTATTTCAGCTGATCTTCGGTGTAATAACCACCATCGACGAGAACCTGCTTGTAGTTCTCCTTGGTCACGGCCACCGGCTTCAGCAGGTAGGACGGAACAACCTTGACGCCATTTTCATAGGTCTTGGTGTCGTTTACCTCAGGCTCCTTGCCTTCCATGACAGCGTTGACCATGTTCACGGTCACCTTGGCGAGTTCGCGGGTGTCCTTGAAGATAGTGGAATACTGTTCGCCGGCAATGATCGACTTGACGGAAGGAACTTCAGCGTCCTGACCGGAAACGACCGGCAGCGGCTGGTCCTTCGTGCCATAGCCAACGCCCTTCAGCGAGGAGATGATGCCGATGGAAAGACCGTCGTAAGGCGACAGGACGGCGTCAACCTTGGCGTCGGTGTAATAAGCCGAAAGCAGGTTGTCCATGCGGGCCTGGGCCGTCGCAGGGTCCCAGCGCAACGTACCGACCTTGTCCATGCCCATCTGGCCGGACTTCACGACAAGCTTGCCGCTGTCGATGTATGGCTGGAGAACCGACATCGCGCCGTCATAGAAGAAGAAGGCGTTGTTGTCGTCCGGAGAGCCGCCGAAGAGTTCGATGTTGAACGGACCCTTGCCGTCCTTCAGACCGAGCTTGTCGACGATCGAAGTCGCCTGCAGAACGCCGACCTGGAAGTTGTCGAAGGTCGCGTAGTAGCTGACGTCGCCGCTGTTGCGGATAAGGCGGTCATAAGCGATGACCTTGATGCCCTGCTCGCCGGCCTGCTTGAGGACGTCCGACAGCGTCGTGCCGTCGATCGATGCGATCACGAGGACCTTGACGCCCTTGGTGACCATGTTTTCGATCTGGGAAAGCTGGTTCGGAATATCGTCATCGGCATATTGCAGATCGGTCGTGTAACCGGCTTCCTGCAGCTGCTTTACGATGTTGTTGCCGTCGTCGATCCAGCGTGCCGACGACTTGGTCGGCATGGCGATACCAACGGAACCCTTGTCCTGCGCGAAAGCCGGCGCTGCGAAAGAAGCAGCACCGATGGCACAAGCCGCCATCAGCGAAATAATGGACTTCATAAACTCTCTCCCTTGAGCCCTTCTCTGGAGCCCGCATGCTGCGGTGCACCATGAAATTCATGCCGTCAGAGGAAGAAGCCGCATCGCGCTCACTCCGATTTCGCAATTGCGAAATGGAACAGCTGCCGCTCCTCCCCGGCATTCCGCAAATTGTTCTGAATCCATATAACTGTCAAATAGAATAAATCAGTTTCCATATATCAATTATGATATATTAAATCGATACAAAAACCGATGAGGGGTATAAAACGACGAATGAACAACCTAAAAGTGTATGAGCAAGCGCAAACAACAGAGGCCCTTTTCGTCTTTGAAGACAACCCCTTGCTGCGGGCCGGATTGAAGATGAGCCACCTGCGCATGCTGGTCATGATCGAGGAACACGGACAGGTGAGCGCGGCCGCCGCGGCCATGAACATGACGCAGCCTGCAGCCTCGCGCATGCTTTCGGAAATGGAGGCGATCGTCAAATCACCCCTCTGTCAGCGGGCGTCGCGCGGCGTGGTGTTGACGAAATTCGGCGAGGCGCTGGCGCGCCGGGCGCGCACCATATTGCTGGAGCTGCGCGAGGCGAGCCGCGAACTGAACCAGATGAAATCCGGCAGCGGCGGCTCGGTCTATATCGGCGCCGTCACTGCACCGGCGATCAGCCTCGTCGTTCCCGCCATAAGGCGCGCCATGGACACCTATCCCGGCATCGAAATCAACGTGCAGGTGGAAAGCAGCAACGTGCTGGCCCGCGAACTGCTGGCGGCCCGCCACGATTTCATCATCGGCCGCATTCCCGACGATTTCGATCCCGGCCTCTTTTCCATTCATGAAATCGGCATAGAACGCGCCTGTCTGGTGGTGCGCGAAGGTCACCCGCTGCTTCAGGGCGCGCCCGTGACCTTGCAAGACCTTTCCGGCTACGACTGGGTCTTCCAGCCGCCCGGCGCGCTTTTACGCAGAACCATGGAAGATGTGTTCCTTACCCACGGCGTCGCCATGCCGCGCAACGTCATCAACACGCCATCGGTGGTGCTCACCCTTGCGCTTGTCTGCAACACGGACGCCATCGCCCCGATTGCCCAGGACATGGCCGAATTCGTTACCGGCCAGCAGGCGGATATCGGCCGAACCCGAATATTGCCGACGGATTTCGAGCTCGTTGTTAAGCCCTACAGCATCATCACCACCAAGGGCCGTGTTTTGCCGCCCAGCGCCCGCCTGCTTTACGATCTGGTTCTGGATGAAAGCCGCAAACTGACCACCACATGACGAGATGGCAAGCCCGACTCCACCTTCATACCCTATGAAGGCCGGATCATTGAGGCCGGCGCAGGGAACAGCCGCATGCTCTTCGGACAATCCGTTTTCCAATCGGTCGTCGAAAGACTGAAACAGGAGGAAGAAGAACAAGGCGCGGAGCCTTCACCGCCCGCCGGCCACCGTATTACCGGTTTCAGCTCGGGGTTCGTTGTCGATACCCATATAGAAGCGCCGCAGCCGGCAAACGGCAATCTCGATGCCTATCTCGCCTTCCTGGCCGACCCCGCGCCGCCGCCGGAACCGGAGCAGGAACCCGAACCGGAACCGATGCCGGCTCATCTCGAAAAGACGTCGCTTGCCGATGTTTCGGTGGAACTGGCGATCCACGACGCGGACACGGCCGCAACGCTTGCGGAGAAGCGTCGCGCCTTTGCCCGCCTCAATCATCCCGACCGGGTGAAACCGCAGTTCCGGCACAATGCGACGCTGCGCATGACGGCTGCCAATCTCCTGATCGACCAGGCGATAAGGATGCTGCGGGCGCGGGAGCATTTCCGGTAAAAGTGCCGGACGGCCTTATCCCGCAAGATACCTCAAACGAAAGATAGAAGGCGCTTCAGCCCGCATCGTTCTTGTCGGCGGGCGCGCTTTCGGCGGCGTGCTCATTCGTGCCGTCCCCGCTTTTGGCGGCATCGCTAGCGGGTTTGAACTTCAGCAACAATTCATAGGCCGCATAGGCCCCGATGCCGGCAACGATGGTTCCCCAGAAAAACTCGCGATTGACGAATTCGATGACGGCCCATGCGGCGCAAAAGCCGACGATGAGCAACCGGACCCACAAGGGACGATAAAGCGGATGACTCGTATCGATATTCAGCATGGCGTTCCCGTCCCGGGCCTCTCCAGTCGATCGCATGATTGCGGTTCCACGCCCAACGGCGTGAAGATGCTTACGCGTCTTGGCGGTTTCACAGGAAAATTGCAACGCAATTCAGCCCCGCCGCCGATCAGGCTCGCGTGAAAGACCAGCGCAGCAAGATCGTCACCGGCGCCGCAGACATGGGAAGACAGGAATATCTGCAAACCAGGCCGCACCTTGCGGCTGCCTGCGCCATTGTGACCCATCGCTCTCTTCGAATGTCAGTCGCGCAGGCGTCCGAGCAGCGCCAGAAGCTGATCGCGGGCCTTCTTGCCGCCGATCCTGTCGATCAGCTTGTCCTCACGATCCCGCCAGGTGTTGGAAAGCCGGTCGAGAAGGTTGCTGCCCTCCTCCGTCATGTCGAGGAAGTGAACGCGCCTGTCCTCTTCCGATTTGCGGCGGACGAGTAATCCCTTCTCTTCCATGCTGTCGACGATGGCGACGAAATTGGCGCGCTGTATGCCGAGCGCTTCGGCCACATCGCTCTGCTTGAGACCCGGATTGCCGCCGACGATGACGAGAACGGAAAAATCGGCCGGCCGCAATCCCTGCTCCGCCAGCACATCGGCAAAACCGTTTGCCACGGCAAGTTGCGAGTGCCGCAAATGATAGCTGATCGCAGTCGTCAGCAACCCATAGTCGATAGCCGTGATATGCGCCGCTTCCGCGCTGCCGTTTTCGGCCTTTTCCGTCCGCGGCCCGTTGCTGTGTGCCAATCGCAAAGCCATCCGATCCCCCGCCTGATTCGTTCCTTTACCTTGCCGAAATCATAACCGACAACGTCGCGAAACTGTATCCCAAATAAATGTAGATGATACTAATATTGTATAATAATTTGACAGTTAATCGCCGACGACGCAAACCCTGACACCAGATCGCCACGCGGCGAGCAAAATAAGTATGACTATTTACCCGCCAATTTTGAGGGGATAAAACCGCTTCCCGAGCCGCTTTTGAAAGGCGTTGACCTCATCCGAGCACCTCTTCATGAAGGCGGCAAAACAGCGTTTCGACCCGGCAATAACATACTACTTATAAGAGAAACCCCGTTCCAACAAAAAACAATACGTCAAACGACGCATCGCCCCGCCACCGCGCAAAGGGCGGCGGCCGCCGCGAAACACGCCCCACAACGAGTTCCGCCCAAAAACAGACAACGTTTCGCAAAACTCTGATTTTTAGACATTGATGCGCAAACAAAGCTGGGGTATGAACCAACCGCTGCACGCGATTCAAGCGTGACCGCTGCACCCGTAGCTCAGCTGGATAGAGTGTTGGATTCCGATTCCAAAGGTCACAGGTTCGAATCCTGTCGGGTGCGCCATTAAAATCATGTCCAGACCGGAGACATAGGTAACAGTTTGTACCTAAGACATAGGTGACAATCTCGTGCCGAACGGATTGTCGATTGTTTGCAGCGTTCTCTGTTCCA